>CAZAWA010000001.1:0-7405 GCA_964488675.1 uncultured Oxalobacter sp.
ATTTACACATTTGAGGTCAAACCAAAAACTGTCCACGGGAAGGGTACAAGTCCAGCCGTGGGCTTGATTTAGCTCAATATTGCGCCGATAGCCAGCAAGGTTTTTCTGTGTTAGAATGGCCTTACTTCCCGGCTTGTTCTGCCACTCAACATTGGGCAATTGCCGCCCAAGTTCATGCAGGACTTCCGGGAATTTCTTTTGGTCAACATACAAGCCAAGACCATCGCTAAACCACCGCACGAAAGGCGTATTCACGCTTGAGTCGTAGGCATTTAGCATCAAGTGCGCTGTCGCGCCAGATCGCCCAGGGCCTTTTGCGTTTGGCTCAACGATCAATCTAATCGGCAAACCATTAACAACTTCAGGCGCGATAAACACTAACCGCCCGCTTTCAGTATCAGACAGGAATACAGCGGCAGGGTTATCTAGCCATTCCGGTATCTTCTTCCAATGCTCGGCTGTGATTAATGGGTGATTTTGGATTCCGGCCCGTAATTTACCCTCGGCGAGCATGACCGGCCCATCGCCATAACCAAGCATATCGAGCAGGTCTGATTTATCTAAAACAACCGCGCCAAGCTCATTCGCTGTATCGCCTGAAAATAGCGCATCAATCCGGCTTTCGTATGCTTTCTTTGTTGCTTCGCTGCGCTGTTCGTACTGCACTCCGTCACCAAACAGAATTTTCCGCACCGCCTCATTGTCCAATTGATTCAAGTCTATGCCTGCATTGCGCAACCCTTCATCCAGTGCGCCAAGCGTATTGATTAAATCCGCCTCATGCAACGGCTGATCCAGCGCAGAATAAATCTCGCCGCCATCGTTCAGCGCCGCGACTAGATCGCCTGTCGTGGCATCGTGCGGTAGATAACCGGCTTCTTTAGCTTGCGCCAACGCCTCGTCATCATGCCATCCATCTTTTTGAATAATGTGCATCAATCTTAGCAATAGCGTCGCGTTTACGCTCTTGCTTCTCGCCAGCCACATCGTGGCCAAGCGCAACGCGAGCCGATAGCTCTCTTGCTGTTTTGCGTGCGTCCGCCAAAGACACATTAGCGTAACTCCCGAAACTCATTACTCGCGGCTACCCTTTAAAGCGATAGCGAAAGCGCCAAGTCGCCCCCAAGTCGCCTTCCCTAAAACGAAGGTAAAGGCCATCGCCATCAGAACGGCCTTCAAAGCGCTCCCCTGCTTTGATCCATGCCCGAATTTGCATGTCCGTCAGCTTGCCCATATCACCTCCGAAATTCGTATGTGACATGTACCCAAACTTCCCTTATAAAAACTCAGTGGGTACACTGTTGTGCACACATAAGTAATGCGCTTTCTTGATATGACATGCCACCATAAGATGCGAAAAAGCCGCATGCTCAGCGGCTTTTTCTGATCCTGCTGCAGCTTTATGTGAAAGCTATTCCAGATTCTGCACCTGCTCGCGCATCTGTTCGATGAGCAGTTTGAGTTCCATCGACGCGTCTGACAATTCCTTCGCTGTTGATTTAGACCCCAGCGTATTCGCCTCGCGATTCAGTTCCTGCATCATGAAGTCCAGTCGTTTGCCAAGCGATCCGCCTTTTTTAAGAATGTTGCGCGTTTCTTCCAGATGCGCCTTCATGCGCGACAACTCTTCGGAAACATCGATCCGGATTCCGTAGAGACTCACTTCCTGCCGGATGCGATCCATCGCCTCGTCACGAGAAAGCGTTTTTGCCGCTGCGCTCTGCTCTGTCAAACCCAGCGCTTCCTGCATGCGATCAATCGATTTTTGTTGGAACTGGGAAACAACCTGTGGTATCAGCGGGGTCAACTGGCGCGCAATCGCCTCCATCGCCTCTACGCGCTCCAGCAGCATCGCCCGCAGGGCGTCACCTTCCCGAGCGCGAGAAGCAACAAACGCATCTATCGTCTCGGTCATGGCGGCCATGACTTCAGACTGCAGTTTATCCTGGGCAATTTCTGCATCCTCAATCATGCCGGGCCAACGCAACAGTTCGTTCACCGACAAAGGGGGGGCGTCAACAAATTGCGCACGAATTTCATTTTGCATGCGGTCCAGATCGGCCAGCAGCGGCCTGTTCAGCGAAAGAGCGTAACCGGAGACCTCGGGGCGCCCCAGGCTCAGGCGACACTCAACCTTGCCGCGGGTGGCCTGCTTGCTGATGGCCTCTCGCAGGGACGGTTCAAGCGGACGCAAATCATCGTTCATGCGAAATTGCAGATCAAGAAAGCGCGAATTGACGCTCCTGATCTCAATGGTGATGGTTCCGGCAACGGTTTCTCTTGTGCTTACCGCATACCCTGTCATACTTCGTATGGTCAATTGCGCTCCTGTTTATCTTTACAAATCAGCGATTTATCAAGACAATAACCACAGCTTGATAAAACACCATGGCGACACAGAATAATTCTCCACTACCTGATGGCCTTGAGATTGCCGGATACCGCATTGTAAAGAAAATCGCGTCCGGCGGGTTCAGTATTGTGTACCTCGCCTACGATGAAGAGGGAAATGCGGTCGCCATCAAGGAATATCTGCCCAGTGCGCTCGCCCTGCGCAAAGCAGGCGAGCTGGTGTCGCATATTTCGGCTGCGAACCTGCCTGTTTTCCACATCGGCCTGAAATGTTTTTTCGAGGAAGGTCGCGCGCTGGCGCGCATCTCCCATCCCAATGTCGTTCGCGTAGTCAATTTTTTCCGCGCCAATGAAACTGTCTACATGGTGATGGCCTACGAGTCTGGCCGAACCTTGCAGGAACACATCCTGCACCGCCGCGACAAAGGCGTCAAACCACTGATGTCGGAAAGGTTCATCCGCAACACATTCACGCAGGTCATCAATGGTCTGCGCGAAGTGCATGCTAACAAGTTGCTGCATCTCGACCTGAAGCCAGCAAACATTTACCTGCGAATATGCGGCACGCCTATCCTGCTCGATTTCGGCGCGGCAAGACAAACGCTTAATACCAACGCATCCAACAAGCTTAATCCGATGTACACACCCGGCTTCGCACCGCCCGAGCTGTATTCAAAAACAGGAAATGTCGGCCCGTGGACTGACATCTATGGCGTGGGCGCATCAATTTTTGCCTGCCTTGCCGGCATCCCGCCTCAACCATGGGATCAGCGCAAGATGCACGACAAGATGGATTCCTACCTCAGCAAGCTTGAAGGCACATTCACTCCGGAAATACTTGAAGTTGTCCGAGCCTGCCTGCACATCGATCCGACGGAAAGGCCGCAAAGTCTTTTCGAGCTGCAAAAAGCGCTGTCTGCCCCGACAAGCGGCACGCCAAGCTTAAAACCGCAACCGCCAACCATGCTCGACAAGCTTCGCTCCCTGTTCGGAAAGCGCGACAAGAAAGAAGGCAGCACAACCATCGTCACCGACTGACGACAAGCAAACCGCCTCCTTTCATCGGGGAGGCGGCATCAAAAAACTGGCGGAAATTATTTGGCGCGACTGCGATATTCGCCGGTGCGCGAATCGATCTCGATTTTCTCGCCCTGAGCGACAAACAGCGGCACCTGAATCGTGAAGCCGGTAGAAATCTGCGCTGCTTTCAGCACTTTCCCGGAGGATGTGTCACCCTTGACCGCCGGTTCCGTATAAGTCACTTCACGCACGATGGTCGTCGGCAACTCGATTGAAATGGCCTTTTCGTTATAGAACACGGCTTCGCATTGCATGCCGTCTTCAAGGTAGTTGAGCACATCGCCCATGTTTTCGGCTTCGACCTCGTACTGATTGAAGTCGGTGTCCAGAAAAACATATAGCGGATCGGCAAAGTAGGAATAGGTTACCGCCTTCTTTTCGAGCACGATGACATCGAATTTTTCATCCGCCTTGTAAACCGCTTCCAAGCCAGAGCCCGTGAGCAGGTTTTTCATTTTCATCTTGCAAACCGAAGAGTTGCGGCCTGATTTGGAATATTCGGACTTCAGAACGACCATCGGTTCGCCGCTGACCATGACCACATTGCCGACACGGACTTCTTGTGCTGTTTTCATAAAATGACTGTTGAGAGAGTGTTGAAATTACACCTGGGAGCAATGCAAGCATGCTGTGGAGCCACCTCGATGCGGTAAAGTTCGGCATTTTAACCGAATTTACGGATAAATCGAAGCAGGTTCGATGCCAGATCGCCATGATGAGACAGTTTTTGTGCCCACCCCTGCCCGTGCGATGCCAGTTGCGGCAAGGTGAGGCGGAGATCGCGCCATGGGTCTGAAAGAGACATATGCCGAATGCCGTTCCATGCAAGGTGAAATCGCGTCACGGCGAGCGCATCGCTGGGAGGCAACCGTTCGGTATAGCGGCCGAGGAAGGCATCCAGCTTCTTGATGTGCGCCTCTTCATCCTGCGGATAGATGTGCCAGACGAAAGACTGCGCCGCCCATTGCGCACGAACAAACGAATCCTCGCCCCGCACGAAATTGATATCGCATGCCCAAAGCAAGCGGTCATAGTCGTCCTGCTCGACAAATGGCAGCACCTGCACCGTCAGAGCGCCATGCGTCGCCTTTGCGCCCACGGCCGATGGTCCTTGCAGGAAGGTGCTCACCGCTTCGTTCGCCACGCCCTCCGGCACCAGACAAAGGATGGGGCGCTCATCAGCCTGCATGGCCTCGAACAGCTTGATAACCGGCGCGGACTGGTAGCAAAACAGTGACACCTTGAGCACATCCGCTGGCGCATGCACGCCCAGACCGGCAAGAAAGGCAGCAACCGCATCAGGATCAGCCTTGAATGCATCACGGCGCGCAAACAGTTTGCGCTCCAGCAGCAGGGCGCCAGTCTTTTCGCTAAATCCGGGAAAGAAGAACCGTTTGGTCAGGGGCAACGCGGTGTGCGGCGAAGGTAACGCATGGCAGCCTTCGATCCAGGCCTCGGCGCTCAGGTATTCGAGATTGATCCATACTGGTGTTTTTTCCCGCTTTGCCATCGCAGCGATGTATGTCGATGGCAGATGACAGGCAAAAGCTTCGACCACGACATCGGGCATGTCGCCGGGCGAGAACGCCATCGGCTCCTGCATCCATCTGCGCACGATGACGCCGTGAACCTGCTGACACTCCAGCGCTGGATCGATCGCACTGCAAATCCGTTTCAGGCTAGGCAGGCTGTCCAGCCACAATGTCACTTCGAGTCCGTGCTCGCTCGCCATCTGGCGCGACAGGCGCCAGCAGACGCCGACATCGCCGAGGTTGTCGATGACACGACAAAAGACATGTAGTGTGCGTGGAAATGTCATGTTGCAACGCACCAATTCAGGCCTCCCTACTTGCAAAGAGAGTAATTCCAATTCCAAACCATTCGTAGCGCGACGGCGAGTCGCAGGCCGTACGAATAGTGGCAAGGCGAAGTCAACAATGCTATGGATGGTTTGGAAATGGAATAATTACGCGAACGGTTTGAGGAGCGTAATCAGCTGGTAAAAGATGCGCGGATTGCCGGCGATGACATCGCCCTTTTCCAGATATTTCTGCTCGCCAGCGAAATCGCCGATGATGCCGCCAGCCTCCGTGATCAGCAACGCGCCGGCTGCCATGTCCCATGGATTCAGCCCCTTCTCGAAAAAGCCGTCCAGCCGACCGGCGGCGACATAAGCCAGATCAAGCGCAGCGGAACCCGGACGACGCAAACCCTGGCACTTCTCGGTAACCAGCTTGAACATCTGCAGATACTCATCCAACTGCTCGAGATTGCGGAAAGGAAAGCCCGTACCGATCAATGAATCGGCCATCTTGTCGCGCGTCGACACGCGTAGCCGTTTGTCGTTCAGAAATGCGCCGTCTCCCTTGCTGGCGACGAACAAATCGTTGCGTGTCGGGTCGTATACGACCGCCTGCGTTGTCACGCCGCGCTGCTGCAGCGCAATCGATACGCAATACTGCGGAAATCCGTGGATGAAATTGGTGGTGCCGTCGAGCGGATCGATGATCCAGACGAATTCGTTGCCTTCCTGCTGGTTGCCGGAAGCACCGGACTCTTCGGCCAGTATCGCGTGCGTGGGATATGCCTTGAGCAGCACATCGACGATCGCGCGCTCGGCAGCCTGATCGATTTCCGTGACAAAATCGTTGCGCCGTTTTTCTGTCACACGGATCTGATCAATATCTAGCGAGGCGCGGTTGATGACCGAGGCGCCACGACGGGCGGCCTTGATCGCCGTGTTGAGCATGGGGTGCATAGTGCTTCCGTTAAAATGTCGACTTCGCCAGCGATCCTGCCGGCAAAACAAAGATCATGCGCCGAGAATATCTATCTGATACGGCGCGGAAAAACGACATTGTAAATGAACTCGCCCCAATCCGATATGCCCGTATTTGACCGCCTGCGCTTCGTGCTGGTCGAGACTTATCATCCGGGCAATGTCGGCGCAGTCGCCCGGGCATTGAAAACCATGGGGTTTTCCGATCTGGTGCTGGTCAACCCGCACCAGCCCGATGTCGCAACCCACGAGGAAGCGCTGGCCTTCGCCAGTAACGCAAACGATGTCCTGGTTGGCGCACGAATCGCCTCCAGCCTGGATGAAGCGCTCGAAGGGTGCAATTTTGCCGCCGCGCTCTCCGCCCGCCCGAGGCTGTTTTCCCCGCCAATAGTGACGCCGCGTTCGTTCGCCGCACGACTGGCGAGCGAACCGGAACTCAAGGCCGCGCTGGTGTTCGGCAGCGAGCGATATGGCTTGCCCAACGAGACGATCGAGAAATGCCATGCTCTGCTCAACATCCCCGCCAACCCGGATTATTCGTCGCTGAACCTTGCGCAGGCAGTACAGGTGCTCGCCTATGAATGCCGCCACGCCGAACTTGGCGACCGCCTGCCGGATACGGATGTCGGCTTCCGTGGCAAAACCGCCAGCGTCGGGCAGATTAACGGCATGTTCGACCATCTGGAACAGGCGCTGCTGGCCATCAACTACCTGCACCCGGAAAACCCGAAAATGCTGATGCCGCGCCTGCGTCGCCTGTTTGCCCGCTGCGAACTGGAGGTCGAGGAAATCAATATCCTGCGCGGGATTGCCAAACAGATTTTATGGCAGCAACAACACACACCGAAAAAGCATACCCCTACCGAGTAAATAAACTCCGGCGCATCACACAATGCGATCAACCTGATTTAACCATATACTCCAATAAAAACTGCGCTTTATGGCATTATATTTGCCTATTTTTTGGGCAAAATGGCCGTTTGGGTGCTCCCTAATAGCCGTCAATGCCATTGGAGAGCAAAATAATAACGCGCCGCGTTATTATATGATTCTTGGAAAACCGGGCTCCCCTTGAATATCAGCGACGATTCTCACCGTTTATCTATTTCAGGATCTGGAGCAGATTGTTGAAGTCATCAGTCCAGATGCGCAAGCCCTTTATTTCTTCTACCGGTGCAATTTGCGGCGCGATGG
>CAZAWA010000001.1:7505-90536 GCA_964488675.1 uncultured Oxalobacter sp.
GTCCAGATGCGCAAGCCCTTTATTTCTTCTACCGGTGCAATTTGCGGCGCGATGGCGCGATGCCCGCGCAGTTCGCCGTCACGGGTCATCAGAAACCATTCGGACGAATAGCTGTCCCTGCCGTCCTCGGGCTCAACGACCAGCATGCCGTGCAAGCCCTTGTCTTCGGCGATGCGCCTGAGCACCGGCGCGAGCTTCAGAAACTTGTTGCTGATGTGAAAGGCGACGATGCCGCCTGGCTTCAGATGGCGCAGATACACATCCATCGCTTGCGTGGTGGCCAGATGCACCGGAATGGAATCGCTGGAAAATGCATCCACCACGATCAGGTCGTAGCCCTGCGGCGCCTCGCGCTCCATCGCCAGGCGCGCATCGCCCAGCACCAGATCAATCTGCGCCTGACTGCGCTCAAGGAAGCTGAAATGGCTTTGTGCAACCTCGATCACATCCGGATTGATATCGTAAAAGCGCATCACATCGCCCTGTCGCCCGTAAACCGCGAGCGTGCCGGTACCCAGGCCGATCACCCCAATGCGCCGGTTAGGGTGCTCCAGCGTTTCAATTGCCCGACCGACGCCAGAGTCGACGCGGTAGTAAGTGGTCGGCTCGTCCAGACGGTTGGGCGCCTGGTATTGTTCGCCATGGATGATCACGCCATGTACCAGACGGCGCATCACCGTTTCGGGATTGTTGCCGTCCACTTCCCTCACGCTCAGGCTGCCATAGAAATTGCGCTTCATCACCAGCATGTTCTGCGCCATGTGTCGCTGATGCGCATAAATGTGGTAACCGCCAAAAGCCGTCGCGGCAATCGCCATCGCCGGAACCACCATGGGCATCCGGCGCAGAACCACGGCGACCGCCACCAGTGTCAGCACCAGCCCAACGCCGAATTCATAATTCGCATTGAACAGCTTGACCGCTGCCAGACCAACCGTCAGTCCGCCCAGCGCACCGCCCAATGACAGCATCAGGTAGAAGCGCGTCAGGAATTCCGGCGCAGGCTTGCGCGCTGCCAGTTCACCATGAAAAAACATGCAGATCACGAACAACCCGACGAGGCTGGCAGGTATTCCAATCTTCAATTCCATTTCGATCAGGGTCCACCCCATCCCGGCGACGGCCAGCACCACAGGCGCGACAAACCATTCCCGCCGGTACCAGTTGCGCCCCTCGAAACAGAAAATGAAGGTCAGCAGATAGAGCGACAGCGGCAGAATCCACAAAAACGGCACGGATGCGAGATCGTGCGTGATGTGGTTGGTCACCGCCAGCAGCATGAAGGCGCCCATCGCGGAAAACAGCAGCCAGGTCAGTTGCTCGCGCTTTCCTGGGGCGGGCGTCGGCGTCATCTCTCCAGATGGCGCAAGGGGTGAATCACCCGGCTGGATCGCAGCCGGTTGGCGCAGCGTCAAGATGCCGGCGGCGCCGCAGGCAAGCACGAACAGCAGATAAGCGCCACTCCAGACCCATGCCTGTGTAACCGTCGTGACCCAGGGTTCAATCGCAAACGGATAGGCCAACAGCGCCAGCAGCGATGCCAGATTCGAGAGCGCATAAAGGCGATAGACGGTCTTCAGCGGATAGCCGCGGGCAAACCAGGCCTGCACCAGCGGCCCTGTCGTAGACAGCAGAAAATATGGCAAGCCAATGGTCGCGCCAAGCAGGCCGAGGATGCGCCAGCTCGGATCTTCGCTGCCAGTCGGTTTCCAGCCTGCACCCGCAACAATCGGGAGAAAGGCAACACTGACTGCCAGCAGGAGTGCATGGACCATGACCTGCCGCCTGAGGGCAAGACGGCGCACGATGCCATCTGCGTAAGCATAACCGGCGAACAGCACGCACTGAAAAAACACCATGCAGGTCGTCCAGACAGCAGCGGAACCGCCAAACCACGGCAAGACCTGCTTGGCGATGATAGGCTGAACCAGAAACAGCAGGAAGGCGCTGACAAAAATGGTGAAGGCGTAAATGAGCATGGTGCGTCTTGATCAAAAAATCCGATTCTACCGTTACTTGAGAATCAGGAACTGGTTATTGAAGTCATCGGTCCAGGCCGTCACTCCTCGAATTTCCTCGACCTCGGTGACGATCGGCACAACGGCCGGATGCTTCGCGATTCGTTCGTTGGCAGTCATGAGATACCAGTCGCTCGAATGATTGTCCCTGATTTGTTCCGGATCAACCAGCTTCAAGCCATGAAGACCTCTTGCCTCAGCGATTTTCTTGAGCATCGGCGCCATGTTCAGGAACTTGTTGCTGATGTTGAAAACGATGACGCCATCGGGCTTCAGGTGGCGCAGGTACACTTCGAGGGCTTCCTTCGTCGCGAGATGCACGGGTATCGAATCGCTGGAAAACGCATCAGCCACAATGAGGTCATAGCCCTGCGGCGCCTCACGCTCCATCGCGAGGCGCGCATCGCCCAGGATGTGCTCGATCTTCGCCCGGCTGCGCTTGAGGAAGGTGAAGTGGCTTTGCGCGACCTCGATCACATCCGGATTAATTTCATAGAAGCGGATCACATCGCCCTCTCGCCCATAGGTCGCCAGCGTGCCTACCCCCAAGCCAATGATGCCGATACGCCGGTCCGGCTGTTCCAGCGCCGCGAGCGTGCGTGCGATGCCGGAATGCGGCCTGAAATAAGCGGTCGGCTCATCCTGCCGGTGCGGCGCCATGAATTGTTCGCCGTGGTTGATTACGCCATGCACAAAGCGGCGCAATGCGTTCTCCGGGTCACTTGCGTTCGTGTCGCGCACATGCAGGCTGCCGTAAAAATTGCGCTTCATGACGATGATCTTGTCGGCCATATATTCCTGCTGCGCATATAGCAGATAGCCCCCAAAGGCGATGCTGGTCAGAATCATCGTCGGAATGACCCAGCGCACACGGCGCGAGATAATGGCAACCGTTACGAGGGTGAGCGCCAGCCCAAGACCAAATTCGTAATTCGCATTGAACAGCTTGACCGCCAGCAAGCCAACAAACAGGCCGCCCAGCGCACCACCCAGCGACAGCATCAGGAAAAAACGCGTCAAGTGCTCGGGAGCGGGC
The DNA here is from genome assembly GCA_964488675.1 of uncultured Oxalobacter sp. Taxonomy (GTDB): domain Bacteria; phylum Pseudomonadota; class Gammaproteobacteria; order Burkholderiales; family Burkholderiaceae_D; genus QZKY01. Next base: position 10,560 of record CAZAWA010000001.1, read on the forward strand.
TTGCGTGCCGCCAATTCACCATGAAAAAACATGCAGATCACGAACAAACCGGCCAGACTGACCGGAATACCCATCTTCAGTTCCACCTGAACCAGCGTCCAGCCCATTGCGCCAACAGCCAGAACCACCGGCAGCAGGAAAATCTTGCGCTTGTACCAGTTGCGCCCCTCGAAGCAAAGAATGAAGGTCAGCAGGTACAGAGAAAGAGGCAGAATCCACAGAAACGGCACGGACGCAAGATCATGTGTGATGTGGTTGGTCACCGCCAGCAGCATCAAGGCACCCATCGCGGAAAACAGCAGCCAGGTCAGATGTTCGCGATGGCTTGGCACTGGCGTCGTTTCCACTGTCCCGGTGCCATGACTCGCCTCCGCTGGGACATCCGCTGAGTGTCGCAGGGTCAGCCAGCCCGACGCGGCACACACCAGAACGAAGAGCAGATAGGCCCCGCTCCAGGACCAGGCTTGCGTAACAGTCGTAACCCAGGGCTCTATCGCGAACGGATAGGCCAGCAGCGCCAGCAACGACGCCAGATTCGACAGCGCATAGAGGCGATAAACCGTCTTTTTTGGATAACCTCTGACGAACCAGGCTTGCACCAGGGGCCCGGTTGTCGAGAGCAGAAAGTAGGGCAAGCCGATGGTGGCCATCAGCAGTCCGAGAATGCGCCAGCTTGGATCGTCGGCGCCGGATGGCTTCCACCCTGCACCTGCGACAATCGGGAGACTGACGAGACTGATCGCCAGCAGGGTCACATGGACAATGAACTGGCGTCGGATGACAAGACGGCGCGCTATCCAGTCTGCGTAGGCATAACCGGCAAACAGTACGCACTGAAAAAAAACCATGCAGGTCGTCCAGACCGCGGCCGAGCCGCCAAACCACGGCAGGATCTGTTTCGCGATGATCGGCTGGACCAGAAACAGCAGGAAGGCGCTAACAAAGATCGTGAGAGCGTATAGGAGCATGGGCAATGTGCGTTGAGCAAAATAACGGATTCTACCGGTGTGTCGACGATGCGCAGGAACAATTATTCAAAAGTGCGGCTTTCACGCCAATCGGCTCATGGCGATGAACGGTTATACTTTCGCGGTGGATTACTACGGAGGCTTGGATGCAGCTCGATGACGAACGGGAAAGTGATTATGTGGAAGACCGCCGCACCGACGGTGGCGGAGGATACGGCGGTGACGACCCGTTTGGCGGCACACCTTATGGGCCCGGCGGTGGCGGCCCGTACGGCGGCGGCCCGTTCGGCGGTGGACCATCCGGAGGAGGTCCCATGGGAGGGTTCTTTGGCGGCGTCGTCGGCGGCCTGTTGGGCGGACTTCTCAGCCGCTCCAGAGGCGGCGATCCTTATGGCGGAGGGCCTTATCAGGGCGGCCCCTACGGAGGCGGCCCATATGGAGGCGGACCTTACGGCGGCAAGCCTTATGGCAGTGGCGGCGGCATGGGGATCGGCGCGAAAATCGCCATCGGTATCGCCATACTGGCCGGCCTGCTGGCCGCCTTTTATTTCTTCAGCTCGCCTCCGCGGCCCGCACCAGCCCCGACACCCAGAACGCAAACCATGCCGCCACAAGTGGCGACGCAACGCCCGCCCGCTGGCCGCCCAGTCGATCCATCCAAGGATTCGCAGGCAAAACTCGTGACGGAAATGAGAAAGGTGCTAGCCAAAACCGAAGACACCTGGGACATGCTGTTCAAGCAGATGGGCCAACCTTACCAGAAACCCAAACTGGTGCTGTTCACCAACACGACGCAAAGCGGGTGCGGTCAGGGCCGCGCTGCAACCGGGCCATTTTACTGCCCGCCAGATCAGCGCATTTATCTGGATCTGCGATTCTTCAATGAAATGGAGCACAGACTCAAGGCTGGCGGCGATTTCGCCCGCGCCTATGTGATCGCGCATGAGGTCGCCCACCATGTGCAAAACCAAATGGGCATCATGAACAAGGTCAACGAAATGCGCTCACGCATGAGCAAGCAGGACTTCAACAAGGTTTCCGTACGCCTCGAACTCCAGGCCGACTGCTTTGCCGGCGTCTGGGCGCATCATTCGAACCGTGCCAAACCATTTCTTGATCCGGGTGACATAGAAGAAGCATTGCGCGCGGCCAGCGCCGTCGGCGATGACACTATACAGCGCTCGGCCCGTGGCGCAGTCGTGCCGGATTCATTCACGCATGGCACATCGGCACAACGCATGCGTTGGTTCAAAACCGGTTTTGAGACAGGCAGCATCAAGTCGTGCGATACATTCAAGCTGCCGATTTAGAAATACGATACGCCAAAGGCAGAACAGGGTCAATTCCAAATCGTTCGTGGCGCGAAGATAAGCTGCAGACCGTACGACAAGGTGACATCGACAAAGCAGCGGATGATTTAAGTTGGGACTACCCCCAGTTGCGCAGCAGACCGACGGCCAGACCTTCAAGCGCAAAATCCTCGCGTCCCTCTTCAACGGTGATCAGCTTGAAGTCGGGGTTTTCCGAATGCAACTCGATGCGCGAACCAGTCTTGTTGAGGCGTTTGACGGTCACATCGTCGCCCAATCGCGCCACGATGATCTGTCCATTGCGTGCACTATCTGCTTTCTTGACTGCCAGCAAGTCGCCATCCAGAATACCGGCGTCACGCATCGACATGCCGCGCACCTTGAGCAGGTAATCGGGCTTTTGCGGGAAAAGTCCTGGATCGACGCTGTAAGTGGTTTCTATGTGCTCCTGCGCCAGGATTGGCGACCCAGCCGCAACCCGCCCGATCAGCGGCAGTGAAAGTTGCAGCAAGGCCGTATGGGGCAGGGTCATCTGGCCTGCAGGCAATCCCTCCCGTTCCGCCCTTGTCTCGCACAACCGGATGCCGCGCGAGGTGCCGGGAGCAATCGTGATGGCTCCTTTGCGTGCCAGCGCCTGCAAATGCTCTTCAGCCGCGTTGATTGAGCGAAAACCCAGCTCCGCCGCAATTTCGGCTCTCGTTGGTGGGAAGCCAGTATTCTCGATAGCGCTCCTGATGAGCTCAAGGATTTGCTGCTGCCTTGCAGTCAGTTTGATCATGTCGCCCCCTATGCCAGCCGCCTGTTAATATCAACAGACTGTATTTTTATACAGTCTGCGCGATATGGCAAGCAGAATCTCAAGCCTCAGGATCCCCCCCCCCCTTGCTGACGCTGGCGTACGAAGTTGAGGCTCAAGATTCATTAGCAAAACCAACAGAAAAATTGCAACATGTAACTTATCTAAATATACTCTGTATACTCTCCACTTCAACTGACCTTACCTCATGAACCTTCCGCTGAACCTGCCGCTGCCAAGATGAATCGAAAGTTCCAAATACCAAAAAACGAAATCACCGAGGCACTCATCAGCTTCAAGAAGACCTTTCGTACCATTGGTGTATTCAGCGCCATCATCAATCTGCTGTTGCTGGGGCCAACGCTTTACATGCTGCAGGTCTACGACCGTGTCTTGCAAAGTCGTAATGAGATGACCCTGCTGATGCTATCCCTGATTCTGGTAGGGTGTCTTGCATTCATGAGTGCACTGGACTTCGTGCGCAGCTTCGTACTGATCCGCGTCGGTGCGAGACTGGACATGCAGCTAAACAAGCGCGTCTACACCGCAGCTTTCGAGCAAAGCCTGAAAAAAGGCGGCGGCAATGCCGGTCAGGCGCTGCACGATCTGACCAACATTCGCCAGTTCGTTACTGGCAACGGCCTGTTTGCCTTCTTTGACGCGCCATGGTTCCCGATCTATCTGCTTGTCATTTTCATGTTCAACATCTGGCTGGGAATATTTGCGCTACTGATGACACTGGTCCTGATTGGTCTGGCGTACCTGAACGAAAAGATGACTCGCCAGTCGCTGGACGAAGCCAACTCGATGGCAATCGCCTCGTCAACACAGGCTTCTAACAACCTGCGCAACGCGGAAGTGATCGAGGCGATGGGCATGCTACCCAACCTGATCGGCCGCTGGTATCAGACACATGGCCGCTTTTTGAACCTGCAGGCGCAAGCCAGCGAAAAAGCCGGAATCATCGGCGCATGGACCAAATTTACCTCTTTGTCCTCGACCTCCCTGGCACTGGGTCTCGGCGCGCTGCTGGCGATACAGGGCGCAGTTTCTCCCGGCATGATGATCGGTGCCTCCATCCTGATGGGCAAGGCATTGCAACCAGTGCAAATGCTGATTGGCGTCTGGAAACAATTTGGCAGCACACGCAGTGCGTATGAGCGACTGACCAGGTTGCTGGAAGAAAACCCGCCGCGCCAGGCTGGCATGGCGCTGGAAAAACCCAAGGGCACACTGTCGGTCGAAGCCGTGACCGCCGCGCCACCCGGCGTTACCGTTCCTGTTCTGAAGGGTCTGAACTTTGCCATTGTCCCGGGCGATGTGCTAGGCATCATCGGCCCGAGCGGGTCAGGAAAATCGACACTGGCGCGCCTGCTGGTCGGGGTGTGGCCTTCTGCAATGGGCAAGGTGCGCCTCGACGGTGCTGATGTCTATCAATGGAACAAAGATGAACTGGGGCCACACATCGGCTACCTCCCGCAGGACATAGAACTGTTTTCCGGCAGCATCAGCGAAAACATTGCGCGTTTTGGCGAAATTGATTCGGAAAAGGTGATTCAGGCCGCACGGCGCGCCGGGGTGCATGATCTGATCCTTCATATGCCAAAAGGTTACGATACCCTCCTGGGTGATGGCGGCGCCGGGTTGTCTGGCGGACAGAAGCAGCGTCTCGGCCTTGCGCGCGCCATGTACGGCGATCCTTCAGTCATTGTTCTGGACGAGCCGAATTCCAATCTCGACGATGCGGGCGAACAAGCACTGGTTGCTGCCATCAACGACTTGCGCCAGCGAGGAAAAACTATCGTGCTGATCACGCATCGCACCAGCATCATCGGCATCACCAGCAAACTTCTGCTGTTGCGGGATGGCATGATCCAGATGTTTGGCCCGAGCAAGGATGTATTGCAAAAACTGGCGCAGCAGCGGACAGAAATGCAGCAGCAAATCGCTCAGGCGCAAACCACTGCCGGTAAAAACGCTCAGGCTTCGGAAGCGACATGATGAAGTTCTTCGGGAAAAAACAGACTGCGACCGATGTCACGACCATCGATGTATCGAACGAAGTCGAGACTGACGACCGCCAGCATGTAAAGCTGGGATGGTGGATCGTACTGGCAGGGGTCGGCGGATTTTTGCTTTGGGCTTTGCTGGCGCCGCTGGATCAGGGCGTGCCGATCCAGGGCACCGTCACCGTCGCGACGAACCGCAAGGCAATTCAGCACCTGACCGGCGGAACCGTTGATGAAATCCTTGTAAAAGAAGGTGACATCGTCAAGACGGGGCAGGTGTTGGTCAAGCTGATTGACATTCAAACCAAGTCACAGGCAGACATCAGCCGCGTGCAGTTCCAAACGGCTCGCGCCGCAGTAGCACGACTCACGGCGGAGCGAGACGGACTGAAATCCGTCAATTACCCGGACGAACTGACCGCACTTGGCGACGATGCCCGCACAAAAGCAATCCTTAACGCGCAGAACCAGCTTTTTTCTTCCCGTCAATCGGCGATCAAAAACGAACTGGGCGCGCTCGACGAAAACATAGCCGGCTTGCGCTCACAGTTAAAAGGCCTGCAAGAATCGATGGAAAGCAAGAAGCAGCAATCGCAATTCCTCAAAGAGCAGCTCGAGGGTATGCGCGGGCTAGCGAAGGAGGGTTTCGTGCCGCGCAACCGCCTGCTGGAACTGGAGCGCACCTATGCCCAGATCAACGGCGCCATCTCTGAAGACATCGGCAACATCGGGCGCACGCAACGCCAAATCACTGAACTGATCATGCGCCGCGTCCAGCGACAGCAAGAATACCAGAAGGAAGTTCGCACCCAACTCTCCGATTCGCAAAAGGAAGCAGAAAGTCTGGAACACCGCCTGAAAAGTCAGGACTACGATCTGGCCAACACGCTGGTCCGCGCGCCGGTCGATGGTACCGTGGTCGGGCTAAGCATCTTCACGAAGGGAGGCGTGGTTGGGGCCGGCTTCAAAATGATGGATGTGGTTCCGAGCGAGGACAGTTTGATCATTGAAGGCATGGTGCCGGTAAACCTGATTGACAAGGTGCATCCTGATCTGGAAGTCGAGATGATTTTTTCCGCATTCAATCAGCGCAGCACTCCGCACATACCCGGCATTGTCATGCAAGTTTCGGCAGATCGACTGGTGGAGGAAAAAACCGGCGTGCCCTACTACAAGCTGAAAGCCAAAGTGGCCCCCAAAGGCATCAAGATGCTGGCGCAACATGAAATTCGTGCCGGCATGCCGGTTGAACTGATCGTCAAGACCGGCGAGCGGACCCTGATGAATTACCTGCTGAAGCCGATTTTTGATCGGGCAAACTCAGCCCTCAAAGAGGACTGACGGTGTCTGCTGCGAAATCGATGAAACGCCTGCTGCTGCCGACGCTGGCAGCCGGTGTTTTGTTTTATGCCCCAGTCGCATCGGCCTTGAGCCTGATGCAGGCTTACGAAGCGGCGCTGGCAAACGATCCGACCTATCAGGCGGCGCGGCACGAAAACGAAGCCGGTCAGCAAAATCGCGCGATGGGGCGCGCCAGTTTGCTGCCGACAATATCAGCCAGCTATTCTGCCAACAAGGTTAAAGCCACAGATAGAGAATCAGGTGGCACACCTCAGGCAGACCTCAGATACGACAGTCGTGTAGCAGCAATTTCGCTTCGTCAGCCGATCTTCAGCCTTGAAGGCATCGCCCGTTATCAGCAAGGTGCTGCCCAGGCGGATTACAGCGAGGCCGTATTTTCCGGGCGCAGCCGGGAGTTGATCGTGCGCGTGGTCGGTGCCTACGCCGAAGCGCAATATGCAGAGGATCAACTGGCGCTTGCCACCGCCCAGCGCGATGCCTATGTCGAACAGATGAAGGTTAACCAGCGCGCATTTGAACTGGGTGAGGGTACCAAAACCGATGTACTGGAGACCCAGGCCAAGGCTGAGCTCGCCGAAGCACAGGTCATTGAAGCGCGCGACAACCTGACAACAGCGCGCAATGCTCTGGCAGGCATCGTGGGAAGGGAGGTATCGAATCTGGACGCGCTTTCAGGCAATTTCCCCATGCAGCCGATGAATCCGGCGGGCATCGAACAATGGAAAGAGCTGGCGATGGCACAAAATGCCGAAATCATCGCACAACAGTTCGCAGTTGAAGCAGCGCGCCAGGAAATCAACAAGAACCGCGCCGGTCACTTCCCCCGCCTGGATGCGGTTGCCAGCTTCAGCGACAACAAGTCTGAATCCCTGAATTATTTCGGTCAGGAAAATGCCCAACGCAGCGTCGGCATCCAACTGAACATTCCGATATTTTCTGGCGGCTATGTCAATGCCGCAACAACGCAGGCCGCCGCCAATCATGCCAGGGCAAAGTCAGAACTGGATGCCAAGATCAACCAGATCATGGTCGAGCTGCGCAAACAGTACGGTCTGGTGAAAAGCGGAGAGCAAAGAATTCGTGCGCTGGAAAACGCGGTTGTTTCCGCCCGCCTGCTGATCACGGCGACCGAAAAAAGCATACAGGGCGGCGTGCGCATTAACCTTGATTTATTAAATGCCCGACAACAATTGCATACCTCACAACGCGACCTGGCACAAGCCCGCTACAATTACCTGCTGGCCTATCTGCGGTTACGGTATGCCGCAGGCATACTGACCCACCAGGACCTGCGCGTCGTGGCCGGCTACTTCGTGCCAAGCCGATGATTGCAAGGCCTTGAAATCTCTACGGTTTCAGGGTACAATCTCAGGCTTTCCTCTTCCCACACTCGTCTTGACGCCGGGGTGGGCGATTTTTCAATCCGTCCAAAAGGAGATTACATGCGTCATTATGAAATTGTATTTATCGTGCATCCCGATCAAAGCGAGCAGGTTCCTGCAATGATCGAACGCTACAAAAATACGGTCACCACTCGAGGCGGGAAAATCCACCGCGTTGAAGACTGGGGCCGTCGCCAGTTGGCCTACATGATCCAGAAGCTCGCCAAGGCGCACTATGTGTGCATGAACATCGAGTGCGACAGCGAAACGCTGACTGAAATCGAAACCGCATTCAAATTCAATGATGCGGTGCTGCGCCACCTGACTGTCAAAATGAAAAATGCTGAAACCGGCCCTTCCCCGATGATGAAATCGGTGCAAAGGGAGGAGTCTTCCAAGCATCGTAGCGCTGAAGCCCCGGCCGCTGCGCCTGCTGCCGCCTGATCGCATTTGACTGACGGAAAGGGCGTGAACTGAATCCCGCGAACCAGTTTCAACTTGTTGCCACCATCGTGGAGCGCGACACATTGCGCTATACCCCGGCAGGCATACCGATAGTGACGGCAAAATTGCTGCACCACTCGAAACAGATTGAAGCAGGCATCGAAAGGCTGGTTGAATTTGAAATCCCCACACTCGCCTCGGGCGAAATCGCGGGAAGGTTCAATCAGGCGGAAATGGGCGTTACTCACCATTTCACAGGGTTCATGGCACGCAAGAGCCGCAACAGCAAAAGCCTCGTATTTCATGTTAATGATTTTTAGACGCTACTGACCAACACAACTAGCGCATTTATTTAGGAGCCCAAGATGGCACTCGGTAAAAAATTCGATAAGAGCAAACTCAAGGACAAAAACAAGCGCAAGCAGCAAAATCCGCTGTTCAAGCGCAAGAAATTCTGCCGCTTCACCGCAGCGAAAGTCGAGCAGGTCGATTACAAGGACATCGATGTCCTCAAGGATTTCATCCAGGAAAACTGCAAGATCATGCCGGCTCGCCTTACCGGCACCCGCGCGCACTACCAGCGCCAGGTTGACACCGCAATCAAGCGTGCGCGCTTCCTTGCGCTGCTGCCTTACACCTCGCTGCACACAGCGTAATCGCGGCCTCGCAATAGGATATTGGAGATAAACATGGAAATCATTCTGTTAGATAAAGTCGGTAAACTCGGGAACCTCGGCGACATCGTGCGCGTCAAGGACGGCTACGCCCGCAACTTCCTGATCCCGCAAAAATTGGCGCGCCGCGCTACAGCCGCAGCAAAAGCCGAGTTTGAAACCCGCCGCGCCGATCTGGAGAACGCTGCAGCAGAAAAACTGGCCGCAGCGCGGGCACTGGGCGAAAAACTGTCCGGCATGACCGTTCAAATCCTGCAAAAGTCCGGTGTTGACGGCCGTCTGTTCGGTTCGGTCACGAACCACGACATTGCAGAAGCGCTGACCAAACAGGGCTTTGCTGTCGAGAAGGCGCAAATCCGGTTGCCGCAAGGCCCGTTCAAGACTGTCGGCGATCACCATCTTGCCGTTGCGCTACACTCTGATGTCGTCGTCGACATCACGGTATCGGTACTCGGCGAACAAGCCTGACAAGGTTCACCGCCAATAAAAAACCGCTGGCATGCCAGCGGTTTTTTATTGGCCCAAACAAATCAGAAACCGGTCGGCTCAACCCTCGGTTCCTTTGGCTCGCCTAGCGGTTTTTCAAGTCGGTCCACCAGGACCGGAACGCGAGCAAGCCCCAGCACCTTGCTGGTCACACTGCCTATCAAGAACTTGTCTAGGCCGGTTCGACCATGTGACCCAATGAAAATCAGGTCGCAGCCATTCTCCTTGGCGGCATCGGCAATCTTTTGCGCCGGCACATCGGAAAACGCCGTTACAGGCGCGCATTTCACACCCGCGGCCAGCGCAGCATCGTATATCGGCTTGAGATGGATGTCTCCGGCCTTCTTCATTGTGGTCTCATATTCCTGCTCTGACGGGTATGTCGGAGGAATGATCTCGACATAAACAGGATATTGGTATTCAGGCGAAACGAACAAAGCCACTACTTCCGCGCCAATTTCCCTGGCAAATGAAACGCCCTTGATGGCGGCTGCGGTCGAAAGATCCGACCCGTCTGTAGGAACCAGAATTTTCTTGTACATGATTTCCCCCGGAAAAAAACATCAATCGCGGCGCTTAAGCACCTGTCATTCAGGTAACGCGCCATGCGCACAGCATAAACCATCCCGCAGAACCGCAATTGCCAAAGATCAATACTGCGATGCGCGTCAGGTCAACTCCTCCAGGCGAATCTTGGTCACCTCGCCTAGCACCGTCGGCAGTGCGTTAATCTTTTCAATTGCCACCAGCATGTTCTTTTCCTGTGTCTGATGCGTCAGCATGATGATATCGGTCCGGTTTTCGCCCTCACCCGGCTCTTTCTGGATCATCGCATCGATCGAAATCGTCGCATCCGCCAGAATGCGCGCCACATCGGCCAGTACGCCCGGTTGATCCTTGACATGCATGCGCAGGTAATAGCTGGTGGTGATTTCAGACATTGGCAGCACCGGGATGTTCGTCATGGCATCGGGCTGGAACGCCAGAGACGGCACACGGTGCTCAGGATCAGCGGTCGCCAGGCGCGTGATGTCGACCAGATCGGCGATCACTGCGGATGCGGTCGGTTCCGCTCCCGCGCCCTTGCCGTAATACAGCGTTGCGCCCACCGCGTCACTATGCACCAGCACGGCATTCATCGCGCCTTCGACATTCGCGATCAGGCGCCTGTATGGAATCAGGGTCGGATGCACGCGCAATTCGATGCCGTTCGGCATGCGCTTGGTGATGCCCAGCAGCTTGATGCGGTAGCCGAGTTGCTCCGCGTAGCGGATATCGGTCGCTTCCAGTTGGGTGATACCTTCGATGTAAGCCTTGTCGAACTGCACCGGAATGCCGAACGCAATCGCGGACATGATGGTCAGCTTGTGTGCCGCATCAATCCCTTCGATGTCGAAAGTCGGATCGGCTTCGGCATAGCCAAGTCGTTGCGCCTCCTTTAGAACAACATCGAAATCCAGACCCTTGTCGCGCATTTCGGACAGGATGAAATTGGTGGTGCCATTGATGATGCCGGCAATCCATTCGATGCGATTTGCCGTCAAGCCTTCGCGCAGCGCCTTGATGATCGGAATGCCGCCGGCGACTGCCGCCTCGAACGCAACAATCACGCCTTTCTCCTGCGCAGCCTTGAAGATTTCGTTTCCATGCACGGCAAGCAGCGCTTTGTTTGCCGTGACGACATGCTTGCCGTTCGCGATTGCCTTCAACACCAGCTCGCGGGCGATGCCATAGCCGCCAATCAGCTCGACCACAATGTCAATTTCGGGGTTGTTGACCACCAGATTGCCGTCACTGACGACTTCACAGTCTGCGCCGACGATTTGCTTCGCGCGCGCAGTGTCCAGATCCGCCACCATCGTCATCTGTATGCCGCGACCGGCACGGCGCGTGATTTCTTCCTGATTGCGCTTCAAGACTGTGTAGGTACCACCGCCTACAACACCTATTCCCAGCAAGCCAACTTTGATTGGTTTCATAGTCTCAATATAAATTTGAAAAATTCGTTCAAGCTGTTCCGTACCGCTTGCGGCAAGATTCAAGGAAGCGCGCCAACCTGCCAATGGCGTCGGTCAGATCATGCACATTCGGCAGAAATACCACACGGAAATGATCGGGTTCAGGCCAGTTAAAGCCGGAACCCTGCACAACCAGCACCTTCTCGGCTTCCAGCAGATCATAGGCGAACTGCTTGTCATCCTTGATCGGATATACCCTGGGATCGAGACGCGGAAACATGTAAAGCGCCGCCTTCGGTTTCACGCAGGTAACACCGGGGATTTGCGTCAGTAGCCTGTGAGCAAGCTCTCGCTGCTCATACAAACGGCCACCCGGCGCCACCAGATCATTGATGCTCTGGTAGCCGCCCAGCGCAGTCTGAATCGCATACTGTCCCGGCACATTCGAGCACAGGCGCATCGATGCCAGCATGTTCAAGCCTTCGATGTAATCCTTGGCGTGCCGCTTGTCGCCGGACACCACCATCCATCCTGAGCGGTAACCACAGGAACGGTAATTTTTCGACAGGCCGTTCATCGTGATGAACATCACATCGTCTGCCAGCGACGCCATTGATGTGTGCGTTGCGCCGTCGTACAGCACCTTGTCGTAAATCTCGTCCGCAAACACAATCAACTCATGCTTGCGCGCAAGATCTACAATCTGCTGCAGTATCTCGACCGGGTACAGAGCGCCGGTTGGATTGTTCGGGTTGATGACGACGATGGCTTTTGTGCGAGGAGTGATCTTTTTCTTGATGTCCTCGATGTCCGGATTCCATTCCGACTGCTCGTCACACAGGTAATGCACCGGCGTTCCGCCCGACAGCGACACCGCTGCCGTCCAGAGCGGATAGTCTGGCGCTGGCACCAGCACTTCATCACCCGCATCGAGCAGCGCGTTCATGCTCATGACAATCAGCTCGGAGGCACCATTGCCAATATAGATGTCCTCAATAGTCACACCAGCGATTTTCTTTTCCTGCGTGTACTGCATGATCGCCTTGCGCGGCGCGAACAAACCCTTGGAGTCGGTATAACCCGCCGAATTTCCCATGTTGCGGATCATGTCGCGCACGATCTCGTCCGGCGGATCGAAGCCGAATGGTGCCAGATTGCCAATGTTCAATTTGATGATCTTCTGGCCCTCTTCTTCCATTTCCCTGGCTTTTTCCAGGACAGGGCCGCGAATGTCATAACAGACATCAGCCAGTTTTTTCGACTTTTGTATCGGTCGCATGATGCAATCCTTGTATTTCGCCACTTGTGCCGACGCAAGGTGGCGTGCGGCCCAAAAGAGCCATTCTGACGAAAGAACGCTTATTTATCAAGGCAATTCTCCCTGCATGGGCCGCAGAATGCCGTTACAATGAAGCGTCGTTGAACTCATCCACAGCAACCAGGAGAAACCCGTGGCAGACGCACCCTCCGCAATCGGCCTGACCGTGCCGGATTTTTCAGCCGTGATGACCGGCAACAAGACATTCAAGCTGTCGGACCACAAAGGAAAAAATATCGTCCTGTTTTTTTACCCCAAGGACAACACGCCCGGCTGTTCGGCCGAGAGCATGAGCTTTCGCGATCTGTATTCCCGCTTTCAAAGCGAAAATGCAGAAGTTTTCGGCATCAGCCGCGATAGCATCCGTTCGCATGAAGGCTTCAAGGCCAAGCTGGGGATGCCGTTCGAACTGATTTCCGATCCGGACGAAACGGTCTGCATGCTGTTCAATGTGATGCAGGAAAAATCCATGTACGGCAAAAAAGTGCGTGGCGTTGAGCGCAGCACCTTCGTGATTGACGAAAAAGGCACATTGGTGAAAGAATGGCGTGCCTTGAAAGTGCCCGGACATGTCGAACAAGTGCTGCGATTCCTGGTATCCATGAATAAAAATTCCTGAAGTTTCCAAAGCTTAACGAGAACCTGATGCCCCTTCCAAAAATTCCGAGCAAACCGGCCACACTGCTCTCCTCCAAGGACTTTCCAATAGCCGCAAAAGGCAAGACCGGTAAACCTGCCATCAAGCAAATTGTAGAACCTCCGCCCCAACCTGTTGCCAAGGCGCCTGCGGCGGCCAAGCCTGCCACGAAGGCTGTTCCGAAGTCGGCCACCGCACCCTTTAAATCAAAGAACGCCAGGGCATTGCTGTCCGACAAACCACCACCGCCAGCAAACAAACCGGCGCACACTCGCCTGAAATCAAGCGCACGACGCCAGGCCGGCCAATCCGGCATGACGAAATTGTTCGTGCTCGACACCAATGTACTGATGCATGATCCGACCTCGCTGTTCCGCTTCGAGGAACACGATATCTACCTGCCGATGTCAACGCTGGAAGAACTGGACAATCACAAACGGGGCATGTCCGATGTCGCGCGCAACGCACGGCAGGTTTCCCGCACACTGGATTCGCTAGCAGAAGCTATTGACGAAGACGCCATTGATAACGGCATTCTGCTGTCCAAACTGGGAAACAAGGAAGCAAAAGGCCGACTTTTCTTCCAGACCAAACTGCAAGTCGAAGCACTGCCGGCCGGCCTGCCCGCTGGCAAGACGGACAACCAGATCCTCGGCATTGTGCATGCGCTCGGCAAGGAACAGCCCGGTAGACTGATCGTACTGGTGTCGAAGGATATCAACATGCGCGTCAAGGCACGCGCACTCGGGTTGCCTGCAGAAGATTACTTCAACGACCAGGTGCTGGAAGATACCGACCTGCTTTATTCCGGCGTGATGGCGCTGCCTGATGATTTTTGGGAAACGCACGGCAAAGGCATGGAGTCCTGGCAAGAAAACAAGGGCGTATTCAACCATACCTACTACCGCATCACCGGCCCGCTGGTGCCGTCGATGCTGGTCAACCAGTTCATATATCTGGAACAGCCGGGCGACACGCCCTTCCAGGCGCAAGTCAGGCAAATCAGCGGCAAAACGGCAGTAATGGAAACGCTGCGCGATTTTTCGCACATGAAGAACAGCATTTGGGGAGTTAACGCACGCAACCGCGAACAGAATTTCGCGCTCAATCTGCTGATGAATCCGGACTGCGATTTCGTGACGCTCCTGGGACAGGCAGGCACTGGCAAGACGCTGCTGGCGCTCGCAGCAGGACTGGCGCAAGTTCTGGAAGCAAAAATCTACAACGAAATCATCTTCACGCGCGTGACCGTGCCAGTCGGCGAAGATATCGGCTTCCTGCCTGGCACCGAGGAAGAAAAAATGTCGCCCTGGATGGGCGCGCTCGACGACAACCTCGAAGTGCTGAACAAGTCCAGCCATGAAGGCGGTGACTGGGGTCGTGCCGCAACCCAGGATCTGATCCGCTCGCGCATCAAGATCAAGTCGCTTAATTTCATGCGCGGACGCACCTTCGTCGACAAGTTCGTGATCATCGACGAAGCGCAAAACCTGACGCCGAAACAGATGAAGACGCTGATCACGCGCGCTGGCCCCGGAACCAAAATACTCTGTCTTGGTAACATCGCACAGATCGACACGCCATACCTGACCGAAGGCTCAAGCGGTCTGACCTATGTGGTCGACCGCTTCAAGGGATGGGAGCACAGCGGGCATGTCACGCTGGCGCGTGGCGAGCGCTCGCGCCTTGCTGACTACGCGAGCGAGGTTTTATAGGGCAACGCTGGATTAACGGCTGCGCGGAAAAATGCGGGCAGAAGTTTTATTTCGCAGCGCGAAATTTGCTCTGACCCCAATTTTTGATTTTCCTTCCGATTCCAGATTGTCTGTAGCGCAAAGACGAGTGCAGATGGTGCTGGCAGCACGGCAAGGCGAAAACGACAGCGCTACGGGCAATCCGGGATTGGAATCGCATGAAAATGACGCTTGATTGTGTCAGCTGCTTCGTCCGCCAGTCGCTGGATGCGGCGCGGCTGGTCACCAATGACCAAGCCGATCAGGAACGCATCGTGCGCGAGGTGCTGCGCTGGTTGAGCGAACAAGGGCTGGAGCACTCCCCGCCCGTGCTGGCGCAACTGGTTCACCGGCGTCTGCGCGAAATCTCGCAGGTTGGCGACCCTTACCGCGAAGCCAAAGATCGCCATAATGCGATGGCGCTCGAGCTGTTGCCGGAATTGCGCACGCAAATCGCCGCCGCCGCCGATCCGCTGGCACTGGCCACAAGGCTGGCTATCGCCGGCAATGTGATCGACTTGGGCATGAAAAGCATGGTTGCCGAGGACGATGTGCACGAATCGATCCGGCATGCACTGGAAGAACCTTTCATCGGCGAATGGGACGACTACCGTCTTGCGGTAGAGTCTGCCGCGAACATCCTTTACCTCACCGACAATGCGGGCGAGATCGCATTCGACCGCCTGCTGATCGAACAACTCGGCCCGGAGCGCGTCACCGTCGTCGTGCGGGGCGCCCCCGTGCTGAACGATGCCACACACGCAGACGCTGAAACCGTCGGCCTGCATGAACTCACGACGGTCATCGACAACGGCTCGGACGCACCCGCCACCCTGCTGCACGATTGCCACCCGGAGCTTCAGCGGCGATTCGCCGCTGCCGACATGATCATTGCCAAGGGCCAAGGCAATTTCGAATCGCTCAGCCACCGCGGACACGATGTCTTTTTCCTGTTCAAGGTAAAGTGCCCGGTGATTGCCGCGCATGTGGGCCTGCCGATGGGGACGCAGATACTGCGTCAGTACAGGGATTAGGGAAGCAGGGGCTAAATGCCCATACTCCCCCCAGCAATTTTGCTCCGGCGCGTCAGCTATTAATATATGCAATATTTTGCCATATACCCCCCATTAAATCGATCGTGCTTACCGTAAAACTGCCTGTTTTTTGCGCAAATCGATGGTTTTGGGAAGCTAAAACGGCCGAATACCCCGGTTTCTGGCCAAATAATAACGCGGCGCGTTATTAGTGCTCGGGTTGCAGCGGAAACGAATTCAAAGGTTACGCAGGGCCGTCTGCAGACCAGCAGAAAAATCGGGGCGCAAGGCATGCGCCGATTCACCTGCCCTGAGTATATGCCGGATGTGGTGATAGGCGTCAAACCTCGCAAAATGCTCCGGCTGACGCAACATCTCCAGCACCATATCGACGCCTGCGCCGTTCAGTTCGCCATCCACCAGAGCTGATATTTTCTCTTGCATTATTTCGTCCATCACGGCTTCATCAATCAAACCAAAAGCACCCTGCCTGCTTGCAGGACGATTATTGGCTATTTATCATCGTTTTTCAATGCCTGAACCAAGCAATGGCCGAATTCTTTCAGCAATCGCCTCCCGTGCACGGAAAATGCGACTTCGTACCGTGCCAATTGGACAAGCCATGGCCTCGGCAATGTCGTCATAGCTCAAGCCTTCGATTTCGCGAAGCGTCAAGGCAAGCCGCAACTCCTCCGGCAAATCCGCCATCGCCTGATTGACGGTATGCGCTATTTGCTTGCTCAACAGCAAAGACTCCGGCGTGTCGCCATCGTTAAGATACGCACGAGCGTCAAAAGTTTCATCAATATCGAGATTCAGGCCGCTTTGCGTCGGGAGCCGGCGACCGCGCGACTCAAGGCTGTTTCTGGCGGCATTGGCCGCAATCCGGTACAGCCAAGTGTAAAAGGCGGCATCGCCGCGAAACTGCGACAGCGCTCGGAAAGCCTTGATGAATGATTCCTGGACGACATCTTCTGCTTCCGCTGCGTCGCCGACCATCCGCAAAGCCAGCCGAAACAGTTTGCGCTGATATTTGGTCACCAGCAGGTCGAACGCCAGCTTTTCGCCATTTTGGGCACGCCGCACCAGTTCTCCGTCAATTTCCCGTTCTTTGACCATGATTCGCGGAAGTTATGTATTCACTCAATACGCTCAATCTCTGTCAGTCAACACCTCGCCTCGGTGTTCATCTGCACGGGCTGCGATCCAGCGAAAAGCTACTGACAACGCGCGAAATTCTTGCTGCAATACAGTGTCCGGCAGAATCCGCAACACGAATACCTTTCCCCCTTGCGACTGTAGCCTCAAAAGCATCATGCCTGACCACAGCGTCGACCCTTCCAGCAAGCGTACCGCTTCCCCATCTTCCGCTAGCGCGCACAACACACCCTCCTGCTGGGCCAGTCGTATCGTTCCATCGCCGGATATGCTTACACGATACGATTTCTGCTGACGATGGTACTGAAGTAACGCAAACCATACACAAATGACACTTGCGCCGACAATCAGTATCCCAAAAGGAAGCGAAATATGTCCAACCAAGCCAACGCCTGCGGCGCATCCCGCCGCCACTGCGCCCAGGCACATGGCATGGAACAAATGATTCATCCGTCTGGATGGGCTGACTTTGGCAGATATGGCGATGGACATGGTGAATAGTAGTCGCACAAAACAAAAAACCCTCGTTCATTTTGCATGAACGAGGGTTTTTGTGCCAAAAGCGGGCTTTTTAGACTTTCTTGAATACCAGCGTACCGTTGGTGCCGCCAAATCCGAAAGAGTTTTTCAGCGCATAGTTGAGCTTGGCATCACGCGCCGTATTGGCGCAGTAGTCGAGATCGCATTGCGGATCCTGATTGACGAGGTTGATCGTCGGCG
Organism: uncultured Oxalobacter sp.; assembly: GCA_964488675.1. GTDB lineage: Bacteria > Pseudomonadota > Gammaproteobacteria > Burkholderiales > Burkholderiaceae_D > QZKY01. The sequence continues at coordinate 28,549 of CAZAWA010000001.1, forward strand.
GAATGACCTGATGATGCAGCGCCAGCACCGTAATGACCGATTCAAGACCGCCAGCGCCGCCGAGCAGATGGCCGACCATCGACTTGCTTGAACTCATCACGATACTCTTTGCATGATCGCCCAGTGTGCGCTTGACTGCCACCGTCTCGGCAATATCACCCAGCGGGGTCGATGTGCCATGCGCATTCACATAATTGATCTCGCTCGGATCGATTTGCGCATCCTTGATCGCAGCATCCATGCAACGGCCAGCGCCGCTGCCGTCTTCCAGAGGAGCGGTCATGTGGTTCGCATCGGCGCTCATGCCGAAACCGACAACTTCCGCGTAAATCTTCGCGCCGCGCGCTTTCGCGTGCTCGTATTCTTCCAGCACCATGACGCCTGCGCCTTCACCCAGGACGAAACCGTCGCGATCCCTGTCCCACGGACGCGACGCAGCCGCTGGATCATCATTGCGCGAAGAAAGCGCCCGCGCAGATGCAAAACCGCCCAGTCCGAGCGGAGAAATACATGCTTCGGAGCCGCCAGTCACCATCACATCGGCATCGCCGTATTCGATCATGCGTGCGGAAAAACCAATGCTGTGAATGCCGGTTGCACAGGCTGTGACAATCGACAGGTTTGGCCCCTTCAGACCGAGCTTGATCGACAGGAAGCCGGAGATCATGTTGATGATCGAGGATGGCACGAAGAACGGACTGATGCGGCGCGGGCCACGATTCAGGTATTCAGAGTGTTGCTGCTCGATCATCGGCAAGCCGCCGATGCCGGAGCTGATGTTGACGCCAATGCGCTCGGCATTCTCTTCCGTGACCACCAACCCGCTATCCTGCATCGCCTGAATGCCTGCTGCCATGCCGTAATGAATGAACGAGTCCATCGTGCGCGCCTCTTTGGCACTGATGTAATCCTCGACATTGAAGTTCTTCACTTCGGCTGCGAAAGTGGTGCTGAACGGGGAGGCGTCAAATTTAGTGATCTGCGCCACGCCGGACTTGCCAGCAGTGACGGCGCCCCACATTTCGGCAATGGAGTTGCCCACAGGCGAAATGCATCCCATGCCAGTAATGACTACCCGGCGTTGACGTTGACGGCTCAAGCTGCTCTCCTGTTGATTGGTGACGAAAAGCACAGGGTTTCGCTATGACTTTGCCCCGCTTTTGCAGAAAAAAGAAGAAAAGATGCGGCCGCAGTGTGCCGCATCTACAAACCAGTACGAACTAATTACGACTTGACATTGGCGGTGGCGTAATCGATCGCCTGCTTTACGGTTGTAATTTTTTCAGCTTGCTCGTCAGGAATTTCAATTTCGAATTCATCTTCAAGCGCCATCACGAGTTCAACCGTGTCGAGCGAATCCGCGCCAAGATCGTCAACAAAGGACGACTCAGTCTTGATGTCGGCTTCAGCAACACCCAGTTGTTCAGCGACGATTTTTTTAACGCGTTGTTCGATATCGGACATGTTATAGGCTCCAGTTTGTAAAATTATCAAGTGCGCGCATTCTATCAGGTTTGCGCAAGGAAAAATCCATTTGGGATGTGTTTCCACCACGAAAGTGGAATTATATTAAAAAAAACAAAGAATTCGTCAATTCATGTACATGCCGCCATTCACATGCAGGGTCGCTCCCGTCATGTAGCTCGCCTGGGGTGAGGCAAGGAAAGCTGTCGCAGCAGCAACATCCTCCGGCGTACCAAAACGAGCCAGCGGTATTTGCTGCATCAACCCGGCGATTTGCTGCTCGCTCAACGACTTGGTCATGTCCGTGTCAATGAAACCCGGCGCAATGCAGTTGACGGTAATGCCACGGCTGCCGGTTTCGCGTGCCAGCGCGCGGCTCATGCCTTCGACGCCGGCTTTCGACGCAGCATAATTCATCTGCCCGGCATTGCCCAGTGAACCCACAACCGAGGTAATGTTAATGATCCGTCCGGCCCTCGCCTTCATCATGCCGCGCAAAACTGCGCGAGACAAGCGACCAACCGCAGACAGATTGACATCAATCACCTTATCCCATTCGTCGTCCTTCATCCGCATGGCCAGCTGATCCTGTGTGATGCCAGCGTTATTGACCAGAATCGACACACCGCCGAACTCCTTCTGGATCTCGTCGATCAAGGCATTGCTGGCCGACGCATCGGCAACATCGAGCACCACGCCCTTGCCTGCGCCCGGACGAATTTTCTCCAGTGCTTCGGTAATGCCTGCCGCCCCACCCGCCGAAGTGCTGGTGCCGACAACCGTTGCACCGCGCCGCGCCAGTTCCAGCGCAATCGCGTAACCAATCCCGCGCGATGCGCCGGTAACCAGCGCAACCTGATTCTGCAAATCCTGCGCCTTTTCTTTATCGCTCATTTCAATGCCTCCAAAACCTTGTCCAGTGAAGCCTGATCGGTAATCGCATCGCCATCGAGTCTGTCGTCAATGCGCTTGCTCAAGCCCGCCAAAACCCTGCCCGGACCGCACTCGATCACCTGGCGAATCCCTCGATCCGCCATCATCTTGATGGTTTCGACCCAGCGCACCGGGCTGGCCGCCTGGCGCACCAGCGCATCCTTGATTGCCTCCGGATCGCTGACAACGGCAACATCGACATTGTTGATGAGCGGGATTTTTGGCGCAGAAAAAGTCAGCTTCGCCAGATAGTCGCGCAGACGATCCGAAGCCGGCTTCAGCAGCGACGAATGGAAGGGGGCGGAAACGGGCAACACCAGTGCGCGCTTCGCGCCCTTGGCCTTGGCAATCTCGCAGGCACGGGCAATGGCGGTCTTATGACCGGCGATCACCAGTTGCGATGGCGCGTTGTAATTGACCGGTTCGACAACCTCGCCCTGCGCGGCTTCCGCGCACGCTGCTGCGACATCTTCGTCCGACAGACCCAGAATCGCCGCCATGCCGCCCTGACCGACCGGCACGGCCTCCTGCATGGCCTCTGCACGAAAGCGAACCAGTTTCACGGCATCCTGCAATTCGATCACGCCGGCTGCCACCAATGCGGAAAATTCGCCGAGGCTGTGGCCTGCGACGATGGACGGCGCTTTGCCGCCTGCGGCTATCCACGCGCGGTAATACGCGACAGACGCGGTTAACATCACCGGTTGCGTATTGGTCGTCAGATCCAGGCTTTCCTTCGGGCCGTCAGCAATCATCACCCACAGGTCAAACCCCAGTGCATCAGAGGCTGCTGCCACTGTGTCACGGACAGTTTTATTGTCGGCAAAGCCGTTCAACATTCCCACCGCTTGCGAACCCTGGCCGGGAAAAACAAAAGCAAAATTTGGCATGCGAATAATCTGTTCAAGAATTAAAAATTACATGCGGGCCAGAACCGCACCCCATGTCAGGCCGCCACCAATGGCTGCCATCAGGACATTCTGTCCAGGCTTGATGCGGCCATCGCGCACCGCCGTATCCAGCGCAATCGGGATCGTCGCAGCCGATGTATTGCCAGTCCAGTCAACGGTCACAACGACCTTTTCGCCGGGAATCTTCAGCTTTCTTGCCGCGCTCTGCATGATGCGGACATTGGCCTGATGCGGAACGAGCCAGTCGATCTGGGATGCGTCCACACCCGCCATTTCCATTACCTCATGGCCCACTTGATCCAGTACCGTGACCGCCAGCTTGAATACCGCCTGTCCATCCATGTACATGAAGCCACTGCCTTCCAGCACACCGCAATTGAGCCTTGCATCCATATGAAGGCAATCATTGAGAGTGCCATCAGCGTGCAGCTTGCACGCCAGAATGCCCGGTTCATTCGACGCAGACACGACGACCGCGCCTGCGCCATCGCCAAACAGCACACAAGTCGTACGATCGTTGAAATCGACGACCCGGGAATAGATTTCCGAGCCGATAACCAGCACATTCTTGTGCATACCAGAACGAATGAAGGCATCGGCCATCGACATCGCATAGACGAAACCGCTGCACACTGCCTGCACATCTACCGCTGCGCAATTGCTGGTAATGCCGAGCTTCGCCTGCACCCGGCAGGCGGTGCTGGGAAAACCGCCGTAATGATCGGGCGTTGTCGTCGCCAGGAGTATCAGGTCAACATCGTTGACTTCCAGCTTCGCCATCTCCAGCGCCTTTTTTGCCGCTTCGACCCCAAGATCGCTTGCCAGCACACCATCATCCGCGTAATGGCGCGCGGTAATCCCGCTGCGCGTGACAATCCATTCATCAGAGGTTTCCACCCCTTTGGCTGCCATTTGTGCGACCAGGTCTTCGTTCGTGACGCGTCGTGGCGGCAAATAGCTGCCGGTGCCGATGATTTTGCTGTAAATAGTCATGCTGTCTTCTGTTCAAATGGTACTGCCGCAATACCGGAGGCTTGTGGCTCGTCCTGCGGCAATAGTTCCGCCATGGTTTTGGAAATGCGTAGCAGCACATCGTGTTTGACTGCGTCATACGCCCGTTTGATTGCACATTCGTAAGCAAAGACATCTGCGCTGCCGTGGCTCTTGAATACCAGTCCGCGCAGACCCAGCAGGCTTGCGCCGTTAAAGCGGGAGGGGTTCATGCGCTGAGATACCGCCCGTATCGCGCTCGTGGCGATGAGCGCGCCCAGCATGTTAATCAGATTGCTCTTGAACTCCGATATCATTACGGAACGGAACATCCGCCCCAGCCCCTCGGCGGTTTTTAGCGCGATATTGCCGACAAACCCGTCGCAGACAACAATGTCCGTCGTTCCCTCGAAAATGTCGTTGCCCTCGACATTGCCGTAATAGTTCAGCACGCCTCGGGCATGATCGGCGCGCAACAGTTCGGAGGCGCGTTTAACCACATCGTTGCCCTTGATTTCTTCGGTGCCGACATTGAGCAGGCCGACCGTTGGCTTGCTCTTTCCTTCGACCGAGGACACGAGTGCCGACGCCATCATGGCAAATTGTTGCAGATGCTCAGGCTCGCAATCGACATTCGCGCCTAGGTCGAGCATGTAGGTGGGGCCGTTTTTCTGGTTCGGAAGGATGGTGCAGATGGCGGGACGCTCAACGCCCGGCAGCGTCCGCAGCAAGTAGCGCGAAATCGCCATGAGCGCACCAGTGTTGCCAGCCGACAGACAGGACTGAACCACCCCCTCCTTGACCAGTTCGATCGCCACGCGCATGGACGAATCGCGCTTACGGCGCATCGCAATTTCCACCGTGTCATCCATCGCCACAACTTCGGTGGCGCTTCGCACTGACAGGCGCGGGTGGCCAATTGCGCCGAGTTTGCTCAACTCGGCGTGAATCGCATCCTCCTGCCCAACCAGCACCAACTCGGCGTCCGAGTGAGCTTTGATGAAGGACACACAAGCGGGAATAGTGACCGATACACCATGATCCCCGCCCATGCAGTCAATAGAAATTTTGATTGTCATTGATTTGACTCAGTGCCCTGCCCCGGAAAATAAAGCGAGAAAAAGCGCGATTCAAGAAAATGAATGGTTTTTACAACAAAAAATGGCGCCTGGTCAAAAAACTCAATGCGCCACTCGCTCCGATTAGGTAATCGAAATTATTCGTCGTTCTTGGTCTTTATGACCTTTTTGCCGCGGTAAAAACCGTTCGGGCTGATGTGGTGACGCAGGTGCGTCTCACCGCTGGTCGGCTCAACGGAGAGTTGAGGCGCAACCAGAAAATCGTGCGAACGGTGCATGCCGCGCTTGGACGGGGACTTTTTGTTTTGCTGAACTGCCATGACTAACTCCTAGTACGAAAACATGATGCGGAATTCTAACATATCCGTCACACAAAACCTCTTGCAGAAACGGAAACCATTGTTGCTAAACCCTGACACTTGACCCCGGCAAGGCTGGCGAGCCGTTTGCGAGAAAGTGCAAAGTTGCTATTTTTTTAAGTCTTTCAGCGCAGCAAACGGCGAAGGCTTGCCACTTTTTTGCACCTCGAGCCTTGATGCGTCCGGACAAACCTCATGCTTTGGCGAAAGCGGCAAGGCCAGCAGCGCCTCGTCCTCAATCAAATCGAGCAGGTTCATTTCCCTGCTGCCGACGATGACCTCAATCTCGTCATCGTCCAGCATTTCCTCGATCTTGTCGGCGTCGGCATCGTCTTTCGCCAGAATCAGCAACGATTCCGAAACGATTTCCAGCGGAAACGGCATCAGGCATCGCTGGCAGACAAGCTGCACCGCGGCAGAGACCGAAAGCACCAGTTGCGGATTCCCGAGCCTGCCGTTGCCGCCTGCCAGCGCCCAATGCAGCAAACCGGGCGAATTCGGACTCTCCTTGGCCAGCCTGGGCAAATCCGCGACCGCAATCTGCCCCGTGCGGTGCTCTTTCTGCCGCGCAAACTCAAAAGCGTCGATTACGAAGGCAGTCATGGGCACAGTGTCCGGAAAACCTGCGATTGTAGCAGAAATATTCCTTATTCGTCAAAGAGATAACGCCGAATAAAAGGCTGCGCGGGCGATCTGCTTTGTCAGAACGGCTTGCAAGGGTCACGGGACATTGCTTCGCCGTTCTTCCTCGCATCTCATCCCGGAAAGACCGCGTCGCAGGTAACAGCGATTAAACCAGTGCCTCCTTAACATTCGCCACCATCATATTAGCCTTCGCCGCAACGCCGCTTCGCGACGGTTGTTCCGCTCACCAATTTCCTCGGCGTTTCCTATATCATTCCACAAATGATTGCCCAAACCACCCCTCCACGCCTGATTCTTGGCTCCAGCTCCGTCTACCGCAAGGAATTGCTGACCCGCCTGGGCATCCCGTTCGAGGTAGCCGTACCCGACATCAACGAATCCCCGCTCGCAGGCGAAGCGCCTGAAGCGACCGCACTGCGCCTGGCGCAAGCCAAGGCTGACGCCATTGCCGCACAACACCCCGGCGCGCTGATCATTGGCTCGGATCAGGTCGCCACCCTGGATGGCGAGCAAATCGGCAAACCCGGCACGCATGAAAATGCCCTGAAACAGTTGCAGATGATGCGGGGCCGCCGTGTGATTTTCCACACCGCGCTATGCCTGCTCGACGGGCGCAAGCGCGGCCCGGACGCCGTACAGGTCAAAATCGTACAGACTTTCGTTACCTTTCGCGACCTGCCGGATGCGGAACTGGATGCCTATCTCAGAATCGAACAACCCTACGACTGCGCCGGCAGCGCAAGAAACGAGGCGCTGGGCATTGCGATCCTCGAAAAAATCGAAAGCGACGACCCGACCGCCCTCACCGGCCTGCCGCTGATTGCGCTCACCACAATGCTGCGCAAGGCCGGCGTGCCGTTTTTTACCAGCGCTTGAGCATGGCAGGCATCCTGTATCTCGTCCCGAACACACTCGGCCACGCGCAGGATGACCCGGCGCAGCCGCTGGCACAAATCATTCCGGAAGAAGTACAGGCGATCACCGCCAGGCTTGGTTATTTCATCGCCGAAAACGCCAAGACCACCCGCGCTTTCCTCAAGCTGGTTTCCGCCGCGCACCCGCTGGCGCAACCGATGCAGGAAATCAACATCGCCGAGCTCAATGTCAACACCAAAGCCGATGCGCTACCCGCACTGCTCCAGCCAATTCTCGACGGACAGGACGGCGGGCTGATTTCGGAAGCGGGCGTGCCGGCAGTCGCCGACCCCGGCGCGAACCTTGTGCGACTTGCGCACCAGCTCGGCATCACGGTGAAACCACTGGTTGGGCCATCGTCACTGCTGCTGGCCGTGATGGCCAGCGGCCTGCACGGCCAGAGCTTCGCCTTCAACGGCTACCTGCCGACCGATGCCGCAGAACGCGCCAAGCGCATCAAAGTGCTGGAAGATCGATCGAAAAAAGATGGGCAAACGCAAATTTTCATCGAGACACCCTATCGTAACGGCGCATTGCTCGAAGCGCTGGCGGCACATTGCAAGCCGGATACCCTGATCTGCGTCGCCACGGCTCTGACCGCGCAGGACGAATCGGTCAGAACGCAGGCCGCTGCGAAATGGAAAAGCCAGATCGCCTCCGGGAAGCAGCCCGATTTTCACCGCAAGCCAACCGTTTTTTTGCTTCTGGCAAACTAACGCCCGACCTCCACTATTAACGCGTCGCGTTATTAGTGTACCCCACACCAGCATTTCTGGCCATTTTTGACCGTCCAATTGCCCATTTTGCACAAAAAATGGGCAATCTTAACCTCGAAAGATGCGTTTTTGATGGAGTATGCGGTCAAATCTGGCAGATAGCCATGTACTACGCGCCGGATCAAGAATGCTCCTCAGGAGTATGCTTCTCAATCGTCTTTGCTGGAAAAAACACCCGGTCAATTGTCCTTGCGCCTTTTCGCGCCGATGGCAGCCATTGTCTCGCCAGTTTCCAGCGTGAACCCAGCCTCCGCATCCTGCCCCAGCACCGACACCAGATACGGCATTACTTCCTTGAGCGTTGCCTCCAGCGTCCACGGCGGGTTCAGCACCAGCATGCCACTGCTGCGCAGGCCGAAACCATCCGGCGAAGGGCCGGAAACCGCGAGCGTGACATTGAGCCAGCCGTTGGCCGGCAGGCGCTTGATCCGGTCGGAAAATTGCCGGGACTCCTGCCGTTGCAGCACCGGATACCAGATCGCGTAAGTGCCGGTGGCGAAGCGCTTCAAGGCATCGGCCAGGGTGGCGCTGACGCTCTTGTAATCGGTCTTCACTTCGTACGGCGGATCAATCAGCACCAGCGCACGGCGCGACGGCGGCGGCAGCAGCGCTTTCAGCGCAGTGAAACCGTCGCCTTGCTCGATCATGATGCGCGTGCCGCGACCGCGCGAACGCTCCTGTTTTTCTTCAAATCGCCGAAAGTTGTCCCGCAAAATCTTGCTGTCGCTCGGATGCAGTTCAAACAGGCGCAGCCGATCCTGTTCACGCAGCATCGCGTTGGCGATCCAGGGCGAGCCGGGATAGTGGCGCAGCTTGCCGTCGGGATTCAGATTTTTCACCAGCTGCACAAATTCCGCCAGCGGCGCGGGCAAATCCTTGCGCGTCCACAAGCGGGAAATGCCGGTTTCATATTCGGCGTTCTTCGCCGCATAACCGCCATCGAGCGAGTACAGACCCGCGCCCGCGTGGGTGTCGATGTAATGGAACGGCGTGTCTTTTTGCTGCAAGTACTGAATCAACTGCATCAGCGTGAAGTGCTTGAGCACATCGGCGTGGTTGCCTGCATGGAATGCGTGGCGATAACTCAGCATGGGGCGCCTGTCGCTGGAGGTGGGAAAGCGTGCATTGTACCCTTGCTAAAACATTTCGAGAAACAGCCTGGCCGGCGCCGACAGGCGTTTGCCTTTCTGCCAGACTACGGCAACCGAAGATTCCAGCTGGCAGTCGGCAATCTCCATCGCATGAAAATCTGACGGTCGCAAATTCAAAGTCGAGCGCGGCATAATTGCCGTTCCCAGTCCCCGCTCGACCAGTGACAACAGTGCCAGCACATTGTCGCTTTCGCAGAAGATCGTGGGTGACATGCCGGCAGCGGCAAACGCATCCAGCACCATGTCATGCGAGCGAATGCCGTCTTGCCGGTGCATCAGAAGCAGCGGCGTTTCAGCCAGTGTTGCCAGTGTGATGTTTTTCGGCTGGCGCGAGGGCTTTTTGGGCAAAATGGCCACCCAGGGCTCGGTCAGCAACAGGATCGAGTCGTACGCCCCTTCCCGCACCGGCAGGCGCACGATGCCGAACTCGATGATTTGAGAGTCCAGCAATTCCAGTATCCGGAAGGTATTGCCCTCACGCCACTGGAACTGGATTTCAGGATATCGCTCATGAAACGACTTGATGCGGTCCGGCATGAACAGGCTCCCAACCGCAGGGGGACTGCCCACCGCAAGAATGCCGCGCATCGCGCCATCGTGTTCGCGCACCTCCTTTGCCGCCGCATCGACCAGGCCGACGATTTGTTCCGCACGCTGGTACAGCGCGTGACCGGCTTTGGTCAGGCTCAGGCTGCGCGTGGTGCGCTCCACCAATTGCACGCCCAGTTCCCGCTCCAGCAGCTTGAGTTGCAGGCTGAGCGGGGGCTGCGCCATGTGCAGTCGTTGTGCCGCGCGGCTGATTTTCCCTTCTTCAGCTATCGCCATGAAATATCGCAGTTGACGGATGTCCATGTTTTTCCCCTCACTCACCAATTCATATTTTATCGGTATATATAACTGATTTAAAAAGTATTTTTCATATAAGTATTCTGCGATTACACTTAAGCCAATGAATTGCGCTTTCTCGGAGGTCACATGAAATTTTGCGTTTTTGGTGCCGGCGCCATCGGTGGTTATCTGGCGGTTGAACTGGCCTTGTCCGGTCAGGAGGTATGCGTGATCGCGCGCGGCGAGCATCTGGAAGCGATCAAGAAGAACGGCCTGAAACTCCTGATCGGCGGGCAGGAAAAAATTGCGCGCATCCCGGCGAGCGACAATCCGGCGGATTTCGGTCACCAAGACTTCGTGCTATGCGCCTTGAAAGCGCACCAGTCGCATGAAAGTGCAGCAGCGTTTGCCCCGCTATTGGGGCCAAACACGGCGATGGTAACCGCCATGAACGGCATTCCCTGGTGGTATTTTTACAAGGAGGGCGGGATATTCGAGGGGCGCAAGCTGGAGTCGGTCGATCCGGGCGGCACGCAGTGGGATTTGATCGGGCCAGAACGCGCTATCGGCTGCGTGGTCGATCCGGCCTGCGAAGTGATTGCGCCCGGCGTGATCGAGCATCATGAATTCAACCGTTTCATTCTTGGCGAGCCAAACGGCACCCGATCCGAGCGCGTGGTGAAATTGGCAGAGGCACTGACTGCGGCGAACTTCGACGCACCGATCCGCGACGCGATCCGCTGGAATGTCTGGCTCAAACTGTGGGGCAATGTCTGTTTCAATCCGATCAGCGCGCTGACGCACGCGACGCTGGATCGCATCACCACCGAACCGGGCTTGCGCGCACTGTGCAAGATGATGATGAATGAAGCGAAGGCCGTGACCGAAGCCTTGAGTGTGCATATCGGCGAGGACATGATTGATCGACGCTTGGCTGCGGCCAGCACTGTGGTCGGGCACAAGATGTCCATGCTGCAGGATCTGGAGCGGCACCGCTCAATGGAGATCGATGCACTGGTCACAGCCGTGCAGGAACTGGGAAGACTAACCGGCGTGCCGACGCCGACAGTCGATGTGGTGTTGACACTGGTGCAGGAGCAGGGAAGGCAGGCAGGTCTCTATAACGCCTAGCGCTCGTCGATCCACGAAATATGGCTCTTTCGTCTGTTCGGAACCGAAAGACAGAACGAGGTCGAATAATTTACGCGAAAAACACCTCGTAACAAAACTGCTGCTCCCATTCTGCCTAGGTGAACAGTTCGATATCACCCGACGCCGGTCGTGTTGTCAGGCGGCTCGCGTAATCATGCTCTCGATTCGCAATCGTGTTGTTGTGCAACTGCTTGAGCTTCTTCACCAGCACCTTGCCTGAGCGAGGGAAGAAGTAAACCTTGCGCGGAAAAACATCCTCCAGGTCTTCTGCCAGAATGCGGATTTTCTCTGCCTTGAGGTAGTCTCGAACGAACTGGGCATTGCGCTCGCCGACATTGATGGTGTTGAAATTCTGCAGCACCGCCCCGCCACCGAAAACCTTGGCTTCGAGGTTTTCGCGTCTGGCACCTGACTTGAGCAACTCGTTGATCAGGATTTCCATCGCGTAGGTGCCGTAGCGCATCGATGCCGACAAAATGCCGCCTGGGTCGCTGCTGTCATTGGGCAGCATGAAGTGGTTCATGCCGCCTATACCGGACATGCGGTCGCGGATGCACGCCGATACGCAGGAACCGAGCACCGTCACGATGACCATGTCCTTGGGCGTGTAGTAATACTCGCCCGGCAATATCTTGGCGGCATCCATGTCGAAGCCGCGATCGTAATAGATGTTGGTGGCGAGATGCTTGTCCAGTACGCTCATGGGCTTTGCTCGCGCGCCGAGGTGCTGGCCATCGCCGGATTGGCGAGCTGGTAAACGGTCTTGCCGCGCAGCTTGAAGGAACTGGACGCATACTGGAAGTTTTCGGAATGGCCGGCAAACAACAGCCCGTCTGGCTTTAGCAAGCCAACGAACCTGGAAAGAATTTTGCCCTGTGTGGGCTTGTCGAAATAAATCATCACATTGCGGCAGAAAATCGCATCAAAACCGCCCCTGACCGGCCAGCCATCCTCCAGCAGGTTCAGCTGCCGGAATGTGACCATGTCGCGCAATTCCTGGCGCGTGCGCACCATGCCGGCATTGCTGCCCTTCCCCCGCATGAAAAACTTTCTCAAGCGTTCCGGCGACATCTTTCCCAGCTTGTCGTCAGAGTATATCCCTGCGGCGGCAATGGAAAGTACATTGGTGTCGATGTCCGTCGCGACGATTTTTGCTGGCGGTGTCAGCGAGTTGAACGCTTCACACAGCGTAATGGCGATGGAATAGGGTTCCTCGCCAGTCGAACTGGCCGAACACCATACCTCCACCGGCCCCTTGCGATTCTTCATGAAATCTTTGAGGATTGGAAAGTGGTGCTCTTCGCGAAAAAACGAGGTCAGATTGGTCGTCAGGGCATTCGTGAACGACTCCCACTCATTGTCCATGCGCCCGCCTTCCAGTTCGTCCAGATAATTCTCGAACGACTTCAGACCCAGGGCGCGCAGGCGGCGAGCAATGCGGCTGTAAACCATTTCTTGCTTGGTACCGGCGAGCGATATCCCCGCGCGGCGGTATATCAAGGAGCGAACGCGGTCAAAATCCCGCGTCGTGAATTCGAATTCCTTGTTTTTGCTCGACCTGTTTTCTGCCACGCTTTCCACCTCGGATTTCACATACCAGCACAGTACACACAAAGCTGCCGTGACTGTTGCGTTCCGTCAACGGTGCCAAAAATTCCTGTAGCGGCACGGCAATGAGGGCTCAAACAGTACCATGAATTTTGATTTGTTGCACTTGGGCAATTGTAGGGCAGCCCAAAAGCGTTGTCTGCAAACAAAACGCCATGACACAACGACAGCTTACACGCATACCGCCTGTTGTAAGCCATTGATCAGCCGAGCTTTTACCCATTATTTCTTGACACTGCATCTATTTCAATTGAACAAGCTCTCACCCTTCGGGTATCCTTCAATGCACCATTTCCAAAGACCCTCAATTAATTCCGTGCCAACACCATCGAAAGCGTTGCAACCATGATGCATGCAGAGTGGCTCCCCGTTGTCATGCAAGGCTCGTTCAGCGAAATTTTCGTGATGGACAGCGATACCTTGCATTTTTTGCATGTCAACCAAGCGGCGTGTCAGAATCTGCAGTACTCAGGAACCGACCTGATAGCGATGTCGCTGCCGGACATCGTTGATGCAGGCAACCATGCTGCCTTGAAACAAAGCCTGCCGTTGCTAAACAATGCCTCCGCCCCGCAAGTCGCCATGGATGTGAATCTGGTGCGACGAGACGAAACCCGGTACGCGGCCGAACTGCGCCTGTTCAGATGCCCGTCGTCAGCGGCACCTGTCCTGATTGCCATCGCGAAGGACATCAGTACACAACAGGAAACCGCGCGCGAGCTGGGCATGAGCAAATCGCTGTTCAGCGCCATCGTGTCCAACACGCCTGGCCTGGTCTACCAGTTCCAGTTATTCCCTGACAACAAAGTGTCGTTCTCCTACCTGAGCGATGGATGCCAGCCCTTGCTCGGCCTGACGACCGAGCAACTGCTCGCAGAACCGGAGCTGTTTCTGGATTTGATCCTGCCAGAAGATCGCGCGTCCTATCTCGAATCGATGAGCGCATCCTCGCAGGAAATGAAAGCCTGGAACTGGGAAGGTCGCATCTGGATCGATGCCTGGAAAGACATCAAGTGGATCAATCTGCGCGCATCTCCTTATCAACTCGCAGACAAAAGCGTGCAGTGGAATGGCATCATGACCAACATCACGCAGAGCAAGCTCGAACAGTTCGAGATCAAGCATTCCCGCGCCCGTCTGGCCGAGCTGTCCGCCCACATCGAACATGTGAAGGAACTGGAACGCACACGCATTGCCAGAGAAGTGCATGATGATCTGGGCGGCAATCTGACGGCAATAAAAATGTCGCTGGCGCTGCTGTCCAGCCGCCTTCCGCCAGGCAACAGCGAGCTGGCTGAAAAAACCGCCTACCTCGATTCGCTGGTCGACCGAACCATTGAGTCGGCTCACCGGATTGCCAGCGACCTGCGCCCAGGAATTCTTGATTTCGGCATCGTCGCCGCGCTGGAATGGCAAACCGGCGAATTCGAAAAACAGGTCGGAATCCCGTGCAAATTTACCAGCAGCGCCGGGGAAATTGAATTGCACCCCGATCAGGCCACTGCCGTGTTCCGCATTTTTCAGGAGGCACTGACCAACATCGCCAAGCATGCCCACGCCACGCAGGTTGCCGTAAAACTGTATCACGCCAGAGGGAGCGTTACCCTGAAAATAATCGACAACGGCAAGGGTACCTCGCCGTCAGAACGCCTGAAACCCCAGTCTTTCGGCATCCGGGGCATGATCGAGCGCGCCAGTTCGCTCGGCGGCAAATTGACCATTACTCCGACCAAGGGGGGGGGCAGCACCGTTTCGATCAAGATCCCGCAAAACCGGTACTCGCCAGCCAAACGCTTTACAATGACACGATGAACAGCAAGGCTACATCCACCATCCGGGTTCTGATTGCAGACGATCATGCCATTGTGCGTGAGGGCCTGAAACAAATTCTCGCCGATACGAAGGATATCGTTGTTGCGGCGGAGGCGAAGAACGGGAACGAAGCCATCAAACTCGCCCGCAACGGAGATTGCCAGGTAATGTTGCTGGATATTTCCATGCCAGATCGCAGCGGCATTGAGGTGCTGAAGCAAATCCGCAAGGAAGTCCCTCAACTGTCTGTGTTGATGCTCTCGATGCACCGCGAGGATCTGTATGCGATTCGCTCTCTCAAGGCGGGCGCATCCGGTTACCTGAACAAGCAAAGTGCGCCCAACGAACTGGTCAACGCCATTCGCATGGTCGCGGCTGGCATGAAGTACATCAGTTCGGAGATGGCGCAAGTGCTGGCAAGGCAGATTGGCGAAGACCTGGATGCACCGCTGCACGAAACTTTATCGGACCGCGAATACCAGACACTGACGATGATCGCCTCCGGCAAATCGGTGAGCGATATTGCCGCCGAATTGTCGCTTTCGGTCAAAACTGTCAGCGAATACCGGTCGCGACTGCTGGCAAAAATGAAGCTGAGAAACAGTGCTGAACTGACTCACTACGCAATCAAGCACCGCTTGGTGGAATAGGTTCCGCTTTTTTTAGGTGGTGCCGTCTGACTTGTCGCAAAAATACAATGCGTTACCATCGCTTTTCAACCCGCCCTCCACACAATAGCTGATATATCCTTGTTCCCGTCTGACAAACTCGCAAAACAATGAAAAAGTCTGAATCCCAACAAACGCAAAATCCGGCTCTGATCGCCAGGGAAGTATTTCGCCTGTTGGGGCAACGGCGCATCTCTCCCACGCCCGAGGCTTACCGAACTCTTTTTTTTGAAGTTGCCGGCATCACCGATCCGGAAAAAAGTGAGGGCAAGGACATCAAGGCATCCTCCGCGCCAGATATCGACCCCGGCACACTGATGCTGCTTTCCGGCTTTGCACGCAAGATGTCCGGCGCGCCTGGCGATGCTGCTGACATCGGCTATCGCTTCCAGCGCGCGGTCAAATTGCAAGACTGGGACGAATATGCCAAGGGCTTGAGCCAGTTGTTTGACAAGTTCGTCCGCCCGGCGGCGAGCGCCCCGAAAAAGTCCGTCTCGCTGGTTGACATGCCAACCGAAAGCGAACAGCTGCACTATCTTCGCGACTTGCTGGTGCGAACCCTGACATTTACTGTCGCCGCGCTGTTGCAGGATGTGCCAGATCTGGTATCCGAAACGGAGGAACTTGGCACGCTGCTCAAGACTGCCCAGACAGGCGAGGATTTCGAGAAGGCCGGTTCGCGGCTCAAGCGCCTGTCCTACAAAATCGAAATGAAAACCGGCAATACCGCCGAGCAGCAGGAACTTCTGCTGCGCCTGTTCAACCTGCTGCTCGACAATGTCGGCGAACTGCTGGAAGACGACAGCTGGCTGCGCGGGCAAATCACCATCATCCAGAACCTCGTGTCCGGGCCGCTGAACCACCGCATGCTGGAAGACGCCGAGTCCAGCCTCAAGGAAGTGATTTACAAGCAGGGCATGCTCAAACACAGCCTGACGGAAGCGAAGGATACGCTGAAAAACATGATGATCACCTTCATTGATCGCATGACTGATCTGGCCGCCAGCACCGGGCAGTATCACCAGAAAATGGAAGTGTATTCGCAAAAAATCAGCAAGGCGCAGCACATCGGCGAACTCAACAGCGTCATGAGCGAAGTCCTGCGCGACACCAGACAAATCCAGGAGGAGGCGCGCAGTTCGCGCGACCAGATGCTGGCTGCGCGCAAGGAAGCCGAAGAAGCCGAGGAGCGCGTCCACGAACTGGAGCAAAAACTGGAGCACATGAGTGAACTGGTGCGCGAGGACGAACTCACCGGAAGCCTTAACCGGCGCGGCCTGGACGATGTTTATGAGCGCGAGGCAGCCCGTTCAGATCGCCGTGGCACCCCCCTGTGCCTTGCCTTGCTTGACCTCGACGATTTCAAGTCATTAAACGACACCTACGGCCATTTTGCAGGTGACGAAGCACTCATTCACCTCGTGCGCGTGGTGAAAGACACGCTGCGCCCGACTGATGTCATCGCCCGTTTCGGCGGCGAAGAGTTTTTGATTCTGCTGCCTGACACACGCATCGAGGATGGCACGCAAACCCTGATGCGGGTACAACGCGCGCTGACCAGGCACTTTTTCCTGTACAGGAACGAGCAAATTCTGATTACCTTCAGTGCCGGCGTGGCGCAGCGGCACCCGAATGAGGAACAGGACGCCGTCACCAACCGCGCCGATGCCGCCATGTACCGCGCCAAGAAAGCCGGGAAGAACCGGGTGTTCGCAGCAGAATAATCACCGGAACCGGTGCATTTTGGTGGGCGTCAACCACGCAACCGAACCGATTTGCACCTTATCAAAAAGTTGCTTTTCATGCACGCGACCGTATTCCCCGCCTGCCTTAAGGAAGCACTGATTTAACTCAATCGAGTTCAAACCGATTGGGCACCCTGCGCAAGCAACCATGACGGAAAGGCAATCTGGCCATGCACCCCAAAATGTCCAAAACCTGAGAATTATTTTCCATGCGCCGCCAGAAATGCTCTAACTATTTGATTTTAAATGACTTTTTATGAGGCCGTCAGTCGCAAAATTGTTTTCTCGTTATGCCTAAAGTTTTCCCGATTACTGCCGAATAGATAAGCATGCAGCGAATGAGGAAACAAGGTCCATGAGACAGCAAAATATTGCCCCGATTAAACTTTCCTTCAGCTTGTCCGATAAAGCAATCAACAGCGGTCAGCTTGCGTGAAAAGCAAACCAATGTTTAGGGCGCCAGCCTGAAATAATCGAACAAAGAAATCAAGGAGAATCATTATGCCTTCAGTAATCAATACCAACATCGCGTCCCTCAACTCGCAGACCGCTCTGACCAAATCGCAAAACTATTTACAAACAGCGATGGAGCGCCTGTCTTCAGGTTTGCGCATCAACAGTTCCAAAGACGATGCCGCTGGCTTGTCGATTGCGACCAAGATGAGTACCCAGATCCGCGGCATGAATGTTGCCACCCGCAATTCCAACGATGGTGTTTCGCTGGCACAAACCGCAGACAGCGCCCTGGCGACGGCTGTGGATGCTTTGCTCCGCATGCGCGATTTGGCCGTCCAGTCTATCAACGGCTCAAATAGCACTAACGACCGCACAAATCTTGATACGGAGTATCAGGCCCTGTCTGCTGAAATTACCCGCATCGCCTCTGCAACCAAATTCAACGGCCTTGCGATTCTCGATGCAGATGCTGGCACCATCGCCTTCCAGGTTGGGGCCAATGTCGGTGACACGCTGGATGTAACGACCGCCGCTCTGGTGACAGTTGCTGGTGATATAACTTCGGTAACCAATTCCGAAACAGCAATCGGTGCCATTGATACCGCGCTTGATACCATCAACGGACAGCGCGCGCAGTTGGGCGCCGTGCAGAACCGTCTTGGTTATGCCATCGACAACCTGCAAACTGGAGCAACCAACCAGTCGGCGGCAAGAAGCCGAATCCTGGATACCGACTTTGCAGCGGAAACAGCCGCACTTACCCGCGGACAGATTCTGCAGCAAGCTGGCACGGCGATGTTGGCGCAGGCGAACACTCTGCCCAATACCGTTTTGACCCTGCTGAAGTAAGTAACACAGAAGGTGTGATGTAAAAAAGACTCCCCTCCCGGATTCGTTCGGGTGGGGAATCGACAATGGAGAAAACATCATGGAACTCGGCCCTATCGGCAATGTTGCTGCCACAAAAGTGCAACGAAATGTTGACAGCGTGCAGAATAATGCCGCTCCTGTCAGCGCGCCTCCCAAGCAGACAATGGTGCAAACAGTGAATGCTGTCCAGCAGACGGCTGCGGCCCCTTCGATGGAACAGGTAAAGCAGGCGGTTGACGAAATCAACAAATCCATGCAGGCGCTATCTCGTGGCCTGGTGTTTTCTGTTGATGAGGAGAGCCACAGAACTATAGTGAAGATCGTCGATCAGCAAACCGATGAAATTGTCCGCCAGATTCCATCTGAAGAAGCCTTGGCAATCGCGAAATCGCTTGATCAGGTCGTCGGCAAGTTGATTCAGCAAAAAGCCTGACTCATCGCCAACATTGCCATTTGCATCTGGATACATCGAAAACTGAACGGTAAAACCCCTTCTAAAGAACAGTTTGCTCAAGCTGTTAGGCAGATATATTGAACTGGTTGTTGAGTGCAGGAGGCTTTAGTGGCAACGATTACATCAACGGGCATCGGTTCCGGTCTGGATGTTGAAGCGATCATTACCAAGTTAATGGCCGTTGAGCAAAGGCCGCTGACGGCGCTACAAACGAAAGAAGCGAGCTATCAATCAAAATTAACCGCTTACGGCAGTTTGAAAAGTGCGATGTCGCAATTTCAGACTGCGATAAGCGGATTGTCCAGCGCCAGCGTATTCCAGGCTGCGAGTGCAACCATCGCCGATACGACAATTGCGTCGGCAACTGCCAACACTTCTGCCGCGCCAGGCGCCTATTCTCTTGAAGTCAGTAAATTGGCGCAGGCGCAAAAATTGGTCGCCAATGGGCTGGTTAGTGACAACACCAGTGTCGGCAATGGCGTCATAAGCATTGACTTCGGTACAATTTCCGGCGGATCCTTCAATAGCACGACTGGTCAATACACCGGAGCGAGCTTTACTTCAGCCGGTTCGTCCGTAAAAACTGTCACGATTGACAGCTCGAACAATTCCCTGTCCGGGATTCGCGATGCAATCAACAATGCCAACATTGGCATTGCCGCGTCCATCATCAACGACGGTAGCGGCACGCCCTACCGCCTGGCGCTTTCCGTCAATAATTCCGGCAGCGCAAATAGCATGAAAATTTCTGTTTCTGGCGACGCAGCCCTGTCGTCCCTATTGGGTAACGACCCCGCAGGCGTCCAGAATCTGGCGGAAACAACGGCCGCTCAAAATGCAGCTCTCAAAGTTAATGGGATTTCCATTAGCAAAAGCAGCAACAGCGTCAGCGATGTCATTTCCGGCGTCACGCTGAATCTGTTAAAGACCACCGCCAGCGCCACCAGCATCGCCATCGCCCGCGACACATCTTCAGTAACCACCGCCGTTAACAATTTTGTTTCAGCTTACAACACCATCAGCAAGACTTTGAAAAATGCGATGGCTTATGATGCCTCCACAAAAACTGCTGCGGAACTGAATGGCGAAGCCAGCGTGCGCTCTATCCAGTCGCAAATCAGGAGCGTGCTCAGAACGCCTGTGTCCGGTGACGCAGGCGGTTATTCAATGCTGTCGGATGTTGGCCTGACCATGCAGAAGGACGGAACACTGTCCGTCAACAGCGCCAAACTGGCAACTGCACTGAGTACCCATTTTGGTGATTTTGCAGCGCTTTTCGCAACCGCTGGCAAAACAAGCGACAGCCTAGTTACCTACACCGGCGCCTCCAGCAAAACACAGGCTGGAACATATGCAGTGACCATCTCGCAAATGGCTACCCAAGGGGCTGTTACCGGATCGGGCGCCGCAGGATTGAACATAACGACAGGTCTCAACGATACGATCAATGTGCAGCTTGACGGCACAACGGCAACGGTTACTTTGGCGCAAGGCAACTACACTGCGACTTCTCTGGCGGCTGAAATACAATCTAAGGTTAACAGCGCCTCTGTTTTTTCAAATCTGGGATCAGCCGTCAGGGTTACTGAATCCTCCGGCATCCTGACGATCACCTCAAATCTCTACGGCTCCTCATCAAAAGTCAGCATCACTGGCGGTAATGCCAAAGTCTATTTGCAATTGGGGCTTGGCATTTCGGGGCTGAATGTGGCTGGCACCATTAACGGCGTCGCGGCAACCGGCTCCGGACAAACGCTTTCTGGCGCCAACGGAGACGACTCGGAAGGCCTCAGGCTGACAATCACCGGGGGCGGTCTTGGTTCACGAGGATCTGTCAGTTATTCCCAAGGATTTGCCTATCGTTTAAACGAGTTAACGGGGATCCTGCTCGGCGAAGACGGCCCCATCAGTTCACGCACCGAAGGTCTCACGGCCATCATCAAGAGGCTGGAGAATGAGCAAACGCGAATGGGCACCCGGATGACGGCTATTGAAAAACAATATCGCACCCAATTCACGGCGCTGGATGTCCTTATAAGCAACCTTAACACCACCAGTACATTTTTGACGCAGCAACTCGAGGCGCTCTCTAATTCGACCAAAAGCTAACCAAAAGAGGTAAAAACCCATGTTCGGATCAGCTCCATACGGCGCGAGCGCCTATAGCAAAGTCGGGCTCGAGACTGACATTGCGTCTGCCAGCCCCCACAAGCTCATCATTTTGCTGTTTGAGGGCGCGACAGTCGCTGTGTCCAACGCACTGCAAAACATGAAATCAGGAAATGTCGCGGAAAAAGGCAAGTTCATTTCGAAATCCATCCTCATCATTGAGAGCGGACTTCGTAGCAGTCTGGACAAAGAGGCCGGTGGTGAAATTGCCAGCAATCTTGACTCGCTTTATGACTACATGAGCAAACGACTACTCCAAGCCAACCTGAACAACCAACCAGAATTACTTGAGGAAGTTCAAAGTCTGCTGCTTGAGTTAAAAGGCGCATGGGAGGCCATTGCCGATAAATCCAATTCTTCACCAAAAACCTCTTCGTTCCCGCAGTCAGCGCTTGTCATTGATCCCTTGGCGCCGCGCATGTCCAGTTTGGTAAAGGCTTAATCGTTCATGGATAATCAGACAATCCTCTCAATTTATGAAGAAGTATCTGTCATCACGGAGCAGATGTTGCTGGCTGCACAAAACAATGACTGGGATTCGTTAATAGCGCTAGAAATGCGTTGCGCAAGCCATATCAATGTTCTCGAAAGAGATGATCAGCGCATTCCACCCTCTGATGCAATCCGCGAGAAAAAAATCAGTCTCATCAAAAAAATCCTGGCGGATGATCATGAAATTCGCGCCCTCACAGAGCCGAGACTGGCGCAGCTTTCTGCGTTGATTTCAAACGCACATACGGCACGCACTTTACAAGATACATACCGCCCAAATAGCACCAGCTAATCGTCATGTTAAGGACCGATGTTACCGGCACCCGGCCCGTCGTCCAGACTGACGCTACCACTACAATTACATCAGTCACAAGTGCCAGTCAGGAAGCGCTTAACCGACTGACACTGATTTCAGTCGGCAAGCAGTTTCAGGCGCAAATCATGTCGCGCCTCAACGACGGCACATTTCTGGTTCGTATCGCCGACACGACCGCTCGCATGGCATTACCTGACACGGCCAAAGCGGGTGACACCATCATGCTCACTTTGCTATCACCAAGCCCACGCCCAACTTTCATTCTGGGAGAACGGGCAGGCGCATCGGAGCAACCTGTCGCCAACCTCCTTCAAGATACAACATCAACCTCACAGGTCGGAAAAACTGTAGTGGTCACAGATAGACCTCAGCTATCCGTTCCTCCAGAGCTGATTCCAAGTAGCACAACCGCATCATTCAGTCCTGCTGGCCGCTTGGTAGACAACCTGTTGCACGCGGTTCAGCTCAATGGTGCTCCAACGAAAATTCTCGGCCAGACACCTGTCGTCGCTTCACCCAATGTAGAGACGGCCACTCTGGCAAAATCACTGCACAACGCTCTCGAATTCAGCGGCGTGTTTTATGAATCGCATCTCGCGCAGTGGGCAAACGGCAACCGGAAAATCGAGAATCTGATGCGAGAACCACAAGCGCATGCAGGCGGCACCGCCAACTCCTCCGCTGCCACGATCGGTTCAAGAGGCGAGACCTCCCTCATAGACATGATGCGTGCACTTGAAACCGCACAACAAACACAGATGGGTGCTGCCGAGAACCAACTGCAAACGGCCGCGTTAAACAACGAGACCGCCCGCCTAATCGGACTGCAACTGGGTGTACTTGAACAGCGACGCATCACATGGCAGGGAGAGCTCTGGCCAGGACAAAAGTTCGAATGGGAAGTGTCCGAAGAAACCCCCCGTCATGAATCGTCTGAGCAGGTACAGTCGTGGCGCAGCACCGTTCGTTTTGAAATGCCAACGCTTGGCGCTATCTCCGCATCCATACACCTGACCAACGGCCATCTCCAGATGCATATCGGTACATCTCGCGAGGACGCAGCGTCAATCTTGCGTGCGCATGGCAATAAATTGGCCTCGGCTCTTGAAGCTGCTGGCTCACCGCTTGATTTGCTGACGGTAAAACGACATGAATCCGCCTAATACACCGATTAACGCAGTAGCGCTTGCATACCGCAGCGGCGACGCCGCACCAAAGGTTGTGGCAAAGGGGCGAGGTCTTATTGCAGAAGAAATCATCGCCCGCGCCAAGGAGCATGGCGTGTTCGTCCATGAGTCAAAAGAGTTGGTTGCACTATTGATGCAAGTAGAGCTGGATGGAAATATTCCACCCGCCTTGTATCGCGCAGTAGCAGAATTACTGGCTTGGATATATCATATTGAAAATGCTAAATCGCTGGTTGGCAGAACCTAGCCAAGAGCAAACTCTAACACTAAACGCCCATGAGCTTTATTCGTCAAATCGGCATCGAGGATCTCGGCCCCTATCAGGTATACTCGCGCCGCGAAATTATCATGCTTCTGCGAGGTATCATGGAGACAAACCAACTGCTTCGCATGACCTACAACGATGGGTCGGAGGCGATCGTAACCTCCTTGCTGGATGTGGAGGATGACAGGAGTTGGGTCATCGTAGATTGCGCCCAAAGCGAAAAGCAGAACCAGCAGATCGTCAACTGCAACAACATCTCCTTTGAAACCACGCTGGATCGGATTCGCATCATCTTTTTCACGACACGAATCGATCACTGCCTGCACGAAGGCAAGCCAGCGTTTCGCTTCGCTTTGCCTGCAAGCCTGATCCGTTTGCAGCGCCGTGAGTTTTACCGTATTCGCACACCGCGCACGCCGGTTCACATCCCGGTTGAGACGGATGAAGGCGTGGTCGAAGTCAAGACCTACCTGCATGATCTTAGTGCAGGCGGCATCGGATTGCTGGATGAAAAATTGAGAGTGGACAATACTATCGGGCGCATTTACGATAATTGCCGTATCACCCTCGCCGACAAAACGGTCATTATTGCATCACTACAAATCAGAAATTCGATGGACAACACCAATGCCGGAGGCAAAATCGTCCGTCGCCTGGGTTGTCAATTCATCGGGCTACCAAACAAAACGCTGATGTCACTGCAACGCTTCATTACGAGGATCGAGCGCGAACAGAACGCCAAGGCGATTACCTGACCCTTTTAATCCTCAAACAGACATATTCATGATGTCTTGATAGGCGCTGACCAACTTGTTGCGGACCTGCACGGTTGCCTGAAACGATATGTTTGCCTTCTGCATTGATATCATCACATCTGAAAGATTGACACTGTCATCACCCTCGACAAACCTTTGACCCAGCTGATCCGCTTTTGTTTGCATATTGTTAACTTTATCGAGCGATGTCTTCAGAGCATTTGCAAAGTCGGATTTCTCTGCCGTCTGTCCTGCCCTGAATGGACTGACACCTCCCTGAAGCCTGGCTTCTGCTGCCTTAAGTTGCGCCACCATCGCATCAATTCTGCTTGTATCAATCACTGACATGCTTCCTCCCGACCGGTTTGTCACTTTTGGGGCGATCTGCTTTATCGTCCCAGCCACGGTTTCAAGTTATCATGCCGCCCCAATGACAACTCATAGATCAGCGGCCGAAAAATATCTCTATTCAAGCGATTGAAATTGACATGTGCGTTGACAATAGTTAACAGGGCAATTCCCCATTTCGGTCAACAATCCAGTTACCCGTAAAGAACCGGAGAAATATCACATGGCAACAGCAAGCGAACGGTCAGCGACTCCGAGCATTGCCGATCTTGCGCAAACCCCGATGGTGCGCAACCTATTTCTATTGCTAGGCGCAGCGGTCATTATTGCCATCATGGCAGGCGTCTGGATGTGGGCCCAGAAACCAGATTACCGCGTGGTCCTTTCCAATTACTCAGACAAGGACGGTGGCGCAATTGTTGCCGCGCTGCAGCAAATGAATGTTCCATATAAAATTTCCGAGGGCGGTACGGCTATCTTGGTGCCATCAGGCCAGGTGCACGATGTTCGCTTGAGACTCGCCTCGCAAGGCCTTCCTAAAGGCAGCGGTGTCGGCTTTGAGTTGATGGAATCACAAAAGCTTGGTGTGTCTCAGTTTCTGGAGCAGGTAAATTTTCAGCGCGCGCTTGAGGGCGAAATGGCGCGCTCGATCCAGTCCATCGCCGCCGTGCAGACGGCACGCGTGCATCTCGCCATGCACAAAGCATCCGTTTTCGTGCGTGATCAGCAAAAGCCAACAGCGTCTGTACTGCTCAATTTGCATCCAGGACGCTCACTTGATCAGCATCAGGTCAACGCCGTCGTCCACATGGTAGCCAGCAGTGTGCCAGGATTGCTGGCATCAAATGTGACCGTCGTTGACCAACACGGCCATTTACTTTCAGGCTCTGACAAACCTCTTGATGCCAAAGGCTTAGATCCGGCCCAGATCAAGTACATCCAGGAATACCAGCGAAACATCGTCAAGCGCGTCGAATCCATCATCACGCCAATAGTCGGCATCAGTAATGTACGCGCTGAAGCCACGGCAGAGATTGACTTCTCTCACAGCGAGCAGGCCGCTGAAACTTTCAAACCCAATCAACCGCCCAATCAACCCTCGGTTCGCAGCCAGCAAAGTTCTGAAAGACAAACCCTGAGCGCTAGCGGCGAATCAGCTGGTGTTCCTGGTGCGCTTTCCAACCAGCCACCCGTGCCAGCCACTGCGCCCCTCACCACACCACCCGTCACGCCTGCAACTGCCGCAGCCACAAGGCCGGGTGCTGCAAAGCCGACGCAACCTCTCAACGCCCAGAAGGATACGACTACCAATTTCGAAGTCGACAAAACCATCCGCTATACCCAGCAACCAATGGGTGGCCTGAAGCGTCTTTCTGTAGCCGTAGTGGTCAACTACAAAAAGGAAATCAAAGATGGTAAGACAAGCCTCGCGCCGCTAAGCGATGCAGAGAAGGCGCAAATATCCGATCTCGTCAAGGAGGCGATGGGATTCAACAAGGACAGGGGTGACACCCTCAATGTCGTGAACACGCCTTTCGCTGTAGCAGAGAAGGAAACCATAGTCGAACCTCCGATGTGGAAGCGGCCTGAAGTGCATTCCATGGCAATAACAGCCGGCAAGTACCTGCTGGGCGGCGCGGTTATACTGTATCTGTTCTTTGCCGTCCTCAGGCCCATGATGAGGAAGATTGCCAGCAGCCTGCAAGCACAATCTGCTCCCTTCAGACGCGAGGTTGAAATGCCAATCTCTGGTGAGTTTTCAAGCGGCCCTCGCGGATACCAGCAAAATCTCGACACGGCAAAGCAACTGGCTAGACAAGACCCGAAAATAGTGGCCAATGTAGTGAAGGGGTGGGTGGGGACAAATGAGTGATCTCGGTGTACAAAGAGGCGCAATTCTGATGCTTGCTCTCGGCGCTGATGAAGCCGCTGAGGTAATGCGATATCTTGGTCCAAGAGAGGTTCAGCGGCTGGGAGCCGCTATGTCTTCGATGCGGGCCGTGCAGGCCGAAGAGCTCGAAGATGTGCTTGAAAGATTTCGCATCGAAACAGAACAAAACACCTCCATTGGCCTGGATTCCGACGAGTACATTCGGGATGTTCTCACCAAGGCACTTGGCGATGACAAGGCTTCTTCGCTGCTCAACCGAATCCTCGGCGCACGCGATGCCAGCGGCATCGAAAGCCTGAAGTGGATGGACTCGCAGTCCGTTGCAGAACTGATTCGCAACGAACACCCTCAAATCATCGCCACCATTCTGGTGCATCTTGAGCGCTATCAGGCTAGCGAAGTACTGAACCATTTTACTGACCGCTTGCGCAACGACATTGTGCTAAGAATAGCTACGCTTGATGGAGTGCAGCCTGGTGCCCTGCGCGAACTGAACGATGTACTGACCAAACTGCTGACAGGCAACGAAAATTTGAAGAAAAAACCAATGGGTGGGGTTCGTACTGCGGCAGAAATTCTCAACTTCCTTGGCGGCGAAAATGAGCAGTCCGTCATGAGCAACCTGAAAAATCATGACCCGGATATGGCACAGAGGATCATGGATGAAATGTTCGTGTTTGAAAATATCATCGACATCGATGACAGAGGGATACAGACGATGCTTCGCGAGGTGCAGTCGGAATCCCTTATCGTCGCGCTCAAGGGCGCGGGTCAGGATCTGCGCGACAAGATTTTCAAGAACATGTCTCAGCGCGCAGCCGAAATGATGCGGGAGGATCTGGAATCAAAAGGTCCTGTTCGCCTGTCCGAGGTCGAAGCGCAACAAAAAGAAATCCTCCAGATTGTCCGTCGCCTTGCAGACGAAGGCCAGATAATGCTGGGCGGAAAGGGCGATGACACCTATGTCTAATTCCCTGCCCAAGGAAAAGCAATCCGCCTACCAACGATGGGAAATGGCATCCTTTGGCGACGATCGGCCAAAAATGAGTACTCAGCCCACCGCATCGATCGCCAAGTTGTCAGAACAACTCACCTCCGCGCGCGAACAGGCCAGGCAGGAAGGTTACGCCTCGGGTCTCGAGGAAGGACGCCGTGTCGGCTTGAAGGAAGGGCGGGCACAAGCAGCCGAAGAAGTTCGGCAATTTCTGAGTCTCGCGAAAAATTTCCAGGAAGACTTGGCCAACGCAAACGAGCTTATCGCCCAAGACATGCTAGACATGGCGCTCGATTTAGCAAAGGCAATGCTGAAATCTTCTCTTCCCGTGCATCCTGAACTTATACTGCCCATCGTCACCGACGCCGTCCGGTATCTACCTGCCGTTCAACAGCCAGCCCTGCTATCCCTCCATCCGGAGGATGCCAAAATCGTCAAGCAATTCATGGGGGATGAGCTTTCCAAGGCTGGATGGCGCATAACAGAAGATTTGCAAGTCGAGCGAGGAGGTTGCCGAGTCGAAACCGCCAGCAACCAGATCGATGCAAGTGCGCCAACGAGATGGCATCGTCTCACTTCTGCTCTGGGCAAAAACAACGACTGGCTGGAAACATGAAAGCCATGGCTGCCAACGGCGCACGATGGCGCGCCTATCTGCGCGATTGCCGGGCAGTGCTGGAAATCGCCGAACCGATGCTGGTATCCGGACGCGTGACGCGTGTAACCGGCCTGGTAATGGAAGCGATCGGCCTCAGACTGGCTGTGGGCAGTGCTTGCACCATCCCTCTTCCGAACGGATCACGCATTGAAGCCGAAGTCGTCGGTTTTGCCAACGATAAGCTGTACCTGATGCCGCAAAGCGATGTCGAAGGCATCGTCCCGGGTACGCGCGTGTTCCCGGTTGAAGTCGTTCAAAGCCTTCCCAAACCTGGCTCTGTCACCCATCCTCGTCGACGACCAGACGACCGCAGCAAGCACATGCCAGTCGGTGACGAGTTGCTTGGTCGCGTACTCGACGGCGCCGGCCGCCCTCTCGACAATCTCGGTCCGCTGCATACGAGTCATGCCGCTCCACTAAATGTGCGCACCATCAACCCTCTTTCTCGCGCTCCTATCTCCGAGGTTCTCGATGTCGGTGTGCGCACAATTAACAGCATGCTAACCGTCGGTCGCGGACAGCGCATGGGACTCTTTGCTGGTTCCGGCGTTGGCAAAAGTGTGCTGCTTGGCATGATGGCGCGATACACAAGCGCCGATGTCATTGTCGTCGGGTTGATTGGCGAACGCGGCAGGGAAGTAAAAGAATTCATCGAAGATAACCTGGGAGCAGAGGGAATGGCGCGGTCAGTCGTGGTGGCTGCCCCTGCTGATTCCCCACCCTTGATGCGTCTGCAAGGGGCAGCCTATGCAACCACAATAGCCGAATATTTTCGCAACCAAGGAAAGAATGTCCTGCTGATTATGGATTCTTTGACGCGCTTTGCCATGGCGCAACGCGAAATTGCGCTTGCCATCGGAGAACCGCCTGCAACCAAAGGTTATCCCCCCTCGGTCTTTGCCAAGCTGCCAGCCTTGGTCGAGCGCGCCGGAAATGGCAAGCTTGGGGGTGGATCAATCACAGCTTTCTATACCGTTCTGACCGAAGGCGACGACCCGCAAGATCCGATCGCGGATGCCGCCCGTGCCATTCTCGATGGCCATATCGTTCTGGATCGCCAGTTGGCAGATAGTGGACATTACCCCGCCATCGACATTGAGCAATCCATCAGCCGTGTGATGCAAAACATCACTACGCCCGAACACCAGAAAGTAATGCGGCGGCTGAAACAACTAAATTCACGCTATCAACGGAGTCGGGACCTCATCAGTGTCGGCGCCTACAGCCATGGGAGCGATCCTGTACTCGACGAGGCCATTGCACTTCATGCAAGAATTGAATCTTTTCTTCAGCAAGATATTCACGAGTGTGCTAGCGTTGACGAAAGCTTGAGGCAACTTGCCTCGCTATTCGACTGATTGAACTTTGAACCGCAACTTTATAATCAAATATGGCTACTTCATCTGCAATCGAAATGCTGATAGAACTGGCAACAAAAAATTGCGAAATGGCGGCTCAGGAGTTGGGTAAATCGATTCGAAGTGCAGAGGAAACCGACAAAAAATTGTCTCTTCTGCTGCAATATCGTGAAGATTACACTGCTCGCTTCCAGGCCGAACAGGCAGAAGGCTTAAGCATAGCGGGTTACCGAAATTTTCAACTTTTCCTAGACAAACTGGAACAAGCCATTGCAGGCCAGCAGCAAATCGTGCGCGAATCCAAGAAGCGCATAGAGGAAAACCAGCGCGCATGGCAAGCAGCCGAGCACAAAAAAGCGTCATATGACACCCTGGCAGAAAGGAAACGCAAGGAAGCGCAGCGCAAGGAGACGCGACGAGATCAAAAACAAACAGATGAATATGTCACAAGACAATCGCACGACAAGCGATAAAACCATTGAACAGGCAAGCTACCCATGAACACTCAGGCCATCGCAACCTCGATTCCGTCATCTGGCGCGACGGCATCCAGACATCAAACCTCGAATACCGCCAATTCCGATAGCTCATTCAGCCAGCTTCTCAATCGTGAAATTTCCGAACGGCATACAACGGAAAGCGTGCATGCGACTCCCGCCAAAGAAAGTAGCGCACCCGGCAAATCAGCCAATCAGGCTGACAATGGCTCAACGAGCACCGTCGATGAAAGCAAATCAAAAGACTCCGCTGAATCCGTACAAGCAGAAGCAAGTTCGGTGACAGAGCAAATGCTGGTTATGGCTGGACAGTTTTCTCCGACAATTCAGGCAACGCAACTGGCATCGATTGCACAAAACCTGCCTGCCGCTATTCAACAGCCTCTCGCTGTTCCTGCTCCCCTTTCTGTCGAATCGACCCAGTCCACCGATGTGTCCGCAGATTCTGCCGCATTGCAAATTGAGACTTCCATTTCAAATTCTGCAGAATTTGTTTCACCACCAACCGCTGGGAAGGTGGAGCAAAATACAGCGGCCTTTGATTTGACGATGGCCAAAACTGCCGAACGAAATCGGGTCTCCGTCCCTATCGCTAATAGCGGAAATACTTTCGCCCCCGAAACAATTTCGGAACATGTCACCCCGGCCAGCAAGACGAATGAGCCCATGGCTCTCTCGTTAGCAGGGCTGTCAACGACAGAATTACACGCACAGCCCCAGCAGGATGCCGGTGACGAATTAACTGCAACGACCTCGCCGCTACAACAAGCCATGGTGAACCAAGCGCAACTAAAACCTGGAAGTTCCGCAGACAAACTTACTCCTCATGTAGGCACTACTGCATGGAATCAGGCCGTCGGACAAAAAATTGTCTGGATGATTGGCCGTGAGCAGCAAAGCGCGTCGCTGACGCTTAACCCGCCAGATCTGGGGCCTTTGCAAGTGGTTTTGAGTGTCTCAAGTACTCAGGCCAATGCCAGTTTCTATGCTGCACAACCAGAAGTTCGTCACGCACTGGAAGCGGCCTTGCCGAAGCTGCGGGAAATGCTGGCAGATGCAGGCATTCAACTTGGCCAGGCAAATGTCAGCGCTGGCACACCGCAGCGGCAAGATTCTTATGCAACACACCCATCGGCCATTTTAGGCACAAATACTCTGGACGATGTAGCTCATGGCACCACTCCTGCTGTCGAACGCACCACCCGCATCGTAAGGGAAGGTTTGATTGATACCTTTGCATAAACCACTCCAACGATTTGGCCACTTTAGCGGCGACACAACAGCGAATGGCCTTTTGTTAACTGGGCTATTAACCGCGCAAACGCCTTATTTTACAGAATGATCAGTTAAGATTACTCCCGTGCTGAGATTAGACGCGCGGGAGCAAAGACTAAACACATTATATGCATGGTCTTCTCCCCTCTTTTCACGGCATTCCGGACACTTGTTCTTGTGAATAATGTCAATAACCGACTGTACTGACTGAGGAAAAGAAATGGCGACCTCCGCCCCCAAATCAGCCCCTAGACCACCATCGAGGAACGCGGCTCATGACATTCCGCCCGATGACGCGCCCAAGCCCAAGAAATCCAGAAAAAAATTGGGGTTGATTCTCCTCATTACACTGTTGCTCCTTGGTGGCGGCGGCGGAGCATGGTGGTATTTCATGGGAGATGATGACGATGCCGAAGGTGTGGAAAAGAAAGTAAAAAATGATAAGCCGACTCCTCCTGTATTTGTGTCCCTTGAGCCATTCACCGTCAATTTGCAACCTGAGGGTGGCGAGCATTATCTGCAAGTCGGAATGACCTTGCAGGTGGTATCAAAGGAAGATGTCGATCAAATCAAACTGTACATGCCGCAAATTCGAAGCCGGATTCTGCTTTTGTTATCCAGCAAAAAAGCCTCAGAAATTTCTACGGTGGAAGGCAAAAAAAAGTTGTCCGCAGAAATTATGACGCAAGTAAATCAACCGCTTACGCCGCAGGCAAAAGCTCAGTCGGTATCCAATGTTTTCTTTACCTCTTTCGTGATTCAATAGCGCCATGGCCGAATCATTTCTTTCGCAGGAAGAAGTCGATGCCCTACTAAGGGGGGTCACCGGCGAGCAGGACGATGAGCGGACACCTCTGGACAATTCTGGTATTCGCCCCTACAACCTGGCAACGCAGGAACGCATTGTCCGCGGCAGGATGCCGACGCTGGAAATAATCAACGAACGATTTGCACGCCTTCTGAGAATCGGACTATTCAATTTCCTGCGCAGAACAGCGGAAGTGTCAGTGGGGCCGGTGCGCGTCTCGAAATACAGTGAATTCATCCGCAATCTGGTAGTGCCGACTAACCTGAATCTGGTTCACATGAAACCATTGCGAGGAACCGCCTTGATGGTTCTGGAGCCTACTCTGGTGTTTTTGCTGGTCGATAATTTATTCGGCGGAGACGGACGATTCCACACTCGCGTGGAAGGGCGGGATTTCACACAAACTGAACAACGCATCATCCAGCGCATTCTTGAAATCATCTTCGAAACTTACGCTAAATCATGGGAACCGGTTTATCCGGTGGAATTCGAGTATGTGCGATCAGAAATGAACACTCAGTTTGCCAATATTGCCACACCGAACGAAGTAGTGGTCACAACCTCCTTCACAATCGAATTGGGCCAGGTGAGCGGTGAAATGCATTTTTGCACACCCTATTCGACAATCGAACCCGTGCGAGATGTTTTGACCAGTAGCCTGCAAGGCGAAACGCTCGAAGTCGACAAACGATGGATTCGCCTTATGACACAGCAGCTTCAAACTGCGCAGGTTGAAATCATTGCAGACCTTGGCATTGCTTCATCAACTATTGGCGACATGCTCAACATGAAGGTGGGTGACATCATCCCCATAAGTGTTCCCGGCACCGTTGAAGCCAAGGTTGATGGCGTGCCTATCATGGAATGTAGCTACGGCAAATTCAACGGCCAATACGCATTGCGGGTCGAAAAACTGATCCGCAGTTTATCTGACACATCGCAAGGAGATGACCGTGGCTGATGACACCCCCACCCAAACAACCGTTGAAGATGACTGGGGCGCGGCTATGGCCGAGCAAGCCCAGGCTGAGCCTCCGGTTATTGCCCCACAACCGGCCGCTGCAACCGTATTTAAGGATTTCGCCGGCAGCACTTCAGGTACGACACACAACGATATCGAATTCATACTCGACATTCCGGTTCAGCTTACGGTAGAACTGGGCCGCGCAAAAATTGCTATTAAAAACCTGCTGCAACTTGCTCAGGGCTCGGTTGTTGAACTAGATGGCCTGGCTGGCGAACCGATGGATGTACTGGTCAACGGCTGCCTGATCGCGCAAGGTGAGGTCGTGGTTGTAAACGACAAGTTCGGCATTCGCCTGACCGATGTCATTTCACCAGCCGAGCGCATACGAAAACTGAATAGATAATGCTCATCAAATTCCTCATTCCGCTGCTGATTGCAACCTGTGCGCCAGCCATCGCAAGCGATGCGCCTGGCAATGCTTCAACCGGTGGCATGTTCCAGGTGCTGATGATACTGATACTTGTCCTTGCGCTAATGGTGGGCGCAGCATGGCTACTGAAAAGATTCAATGTAGCGGGCGCAAATTCTGGCGAAGCAATCAAGATTGTTGGTGGCATTGCAGTAGGCAGTCGTGAGCGAATAGTTGTTGTGGAAGTGGCGGATCAATGGATCGTGGTGGGCGTATGCTCCGGAAGCATCAATGCTCTCTCGACTATGCCAAAACAGGAAATCGTCACACAAAAGTCCGTGACAAGTTTGCAGAGCAATTTTTCTGGCCGACTCAAGCAGTTCATGGAGCGTCGCAATGACAAGTGAAATCCCGTCAACTGCGACAGTAAAGGCGATGGCTAAAAGATGGCTTATTCCGCTATTCTTCATGGGACTGCCCATACTGGCTGTCGCGCAAGGATTACCTGTTGTCACCAGCACTCCGGCCTCTGGTGGCGGGCAAAGTTATTCCCTAAGCCTGCAAATGCTGTTGCTAATAACCAGCCTCTCTTTCCTCCCCGCAATCCTGATGATGATGACCAGCTTTACGCGCATCATCATTGTGCTTTCCATGTTGCGACAAGCTCTTGGAACCCAGAGTGCCCCGCCGAATCAGGTCCTGATTGGTCTTGCGCTGTTCCTGACGCTATTTGTCATGAGTCCTGTCTTTGACAAAATATACTCCGATGCCTACCAGCCCCTCTCCGAAAACAAGATCACGATGGCTCAAGCCATCGACAAGGGCACGGTGCCATTGAAAGCATTCATGCTCAAGCAAACACGCCAATCCGATCTTGCGCTTTATGTGAAATTGTCCAACACTCCTGAACTGCAAGGACCGGAAGATGTTCCCCTTCGTGTGCTGATCCCGGCGTTTGTCACAAGTGAATTGAAAACAGCCTTTCAAATTGGCTTTGCAATCTTTATCCCATTCTTGATTATCGACATGGTGGTCGCCAGCGTCCTCATGTCGATGGGGATGATGATGGTGTCGCCCGCCATCGTTTCACTACCATTCAAGCTAATGCTTTTTGTTCTAGTCGATGGATGGCAACTGCTAATCGGATCTCTTGCACAAAGCTTTTTCTGAGGTAATGCCTTATGACGCCAGAAGCAGTTATGTCAATTGGCCGCCACGCCATGGAAATAACCCTGATGATTGCTGCCCCAATGCTGTTGATTGCACTGCTTATCGGGCTTGTTGTCAGCATTTTTCAGGCTGCGACACAAATCAACGAAATGACGCTTTCTTTCATTCCCAAGTTGATTGGTGTGTTTTTTGCGTTGATGGTGGCGGGTCCATGGATGCTGGCTGTCATGATGGATTACATGCGACAACTTTTTTCCAACATACCAAATATGATTGGATAGTGCCGCTCATACGCGCAGACCAAACATGATCACGATCACCAGCGCCGAACTTCATACCTGGATCGCGTCATTCCTCTGGCCGCTGACACGCATTCTCGGGCTTATTGCCACAGCCCCACTTTTTGGAAATGTCAGCATACCGGCACGCGTCAAGGTGGGTTTGGGCATCATGCTGGCATTGATCATTGCCCCCGGTTTGAATGCCCTGCCCGCAATCGATCCTATGTCATGGAAAGGTTTGCTGATTCTGATTCAGCAATTCGTTATCGGCGCAGCAATGGGGTTAACGATACGCATAGTAATGGCAGCCATGGAAATGGCGGGCGAGATCATTGGAATGACGATGGGTCTGGGGTTTGCAACATTTTTTGACCCACAATCAAAAGGACGATCCCCCGCCATCAGTCAGTTTCTGGCTCTCTTGGCGCTGATGATATACCTCGCCGCGAACCTGCATCTTGCAGTTCTGTCAGTGCTGGCAGACAGTTTCAGTTCCATGCCGATATCCGCGCTACCGATAACCAATCAACCGTTCCAGTTATTTATCGCATGGGGAGGGCGCATCTTTAGCGCAGGTGTTCAACTCTCCCTGCCAATTGTTGCGGCACTTCTAATCACCAATGTCGCTCTCGGCATCTTGACGCGCGCGGCGCCACAGCTCAACTTGTTCGGCATTGGATTCCCGGTAACCATTTGTGTTGGATTTGTCATGATAGGGCTGGCACTGCCATACATGACCACACCTCTTGACAGGCTGTTCCAGGAAGGTTTCGAAGTAATGCGTCAAATGACCGCTGCCATACTACCCCCGATTCAGTGACTCATTACAAGTTTTCCACCGAATCGCCCACACTACATCACCAATGATTGGGGGGCATCTACAGATAGTTAAAGAGAGAAAGATTGATTATTTTCAGGAATGACTGTTGTGCCGCCTCAAGTGTTGTCTTCTGGAGCGAAAGCTCAGATATTGCCTTCACATAATCGAGATCCTGAAGTTCGGAAAGCGTTGCCGCATACTGCACATCGCGCTCGTCGCCCGCACTATCCAATACCTCAAGCTCTTTCATGCGCGCGCCCACCGAAGCGCGAACCATCAGAATATTGTCCAGCGCGCTGCTGAAATTGGTGTTCGCAGTTGCAAGTCCCTGCGTCAGATTTGGTCTGCCTGCTGCGCCTGAAGCAGGCGTTTCCAATAAAGCGACAAGGTCACTCAGAGAGGAAAATATGCTTTTGCCGCTGGGTGGGGTTGTGCTAATGGTCAGCATATCTCCATCTGCACGCGTCCCGCTGATGTTTAACTTTACCCCGTCAAACTCGATTGCCTCCCCGCTCACATAGCTTCCTGAGACAATCACATTGCTGCTGGAATCGGTTACCGTATATGTGGCTCCCCCGTCACTAAAGGAAAGAGTATACATTTGAGCGGTGAGCAGTGACTGATCCGTCACCGAGGGTGATGTTATCGCGCTGCCGCCAAAAGTACCTGCGCCAACTGCGATACTGAATGTGCCACTGCCTTGAATGTTCTGAAATACGGCATCACCCGAATCACTGATCGACATTTTCCTAACGGCGGCAACTTGCAAATTCCTCTGCCCCTGATCACCCATATACTGAACACCCGAGGCTGATGCTTTAAACGGTTGCGTTGCTGTTTGAAAACCGGAAAACACATAATTACCCTCACTATCGCGAGAATTGGCATATCCGATTAGCTCGGTCAGGCGTCCGCGTAGATCAGCCGCAATATCCTTGCGCTCCGAATCGTTATAAGACAAGTTTCCTGCCTCAATAATTTTCGTTTGCACATCCTGAATCAGCCCCGTGATATTTTGCAGTGCACTTTCCTCGAGGTTCAAAGCGCCGGTCGCATAATCGCGATTTTTAGCATATTGAGCATTGAGTGTCAGGCTCTGCGTCACCTCCAGCGCGCGCGCTGCCGCAATCGGATCATCTGACGGTGTCAGCAGGCGCCGCTTTGCCGAAATTTGCTGCTGCGTCTTCAAAAGAGCAGTTTGCAATTCGGAAATTCGTGATGCTCCCGATTCATACATCGTATTCGTGCTTACGCGCATAATAAAACTCCTTATGCTCAAACTGCGAGCAAAGTGTCAAACAGATCGCCCGCTACCTTCATGACCTTGGCTGCTGCCTGATAAGCCTGCTGATAACGCAAAAGATTGGCAGCCTCTTCATCAAGATTGACGCCTGATTCGGCCTGCTGCGCATTGTGGGCTTGTGTATACAGTGTGTTTGCAGCAGCACTGGTTACTTTCATCTCATTGGTCTTGTTGCCGATCATATTGACCAATTGCGAGTAAGCGCCCTGATAGGTCGCAGAATTGCCAGCGACCAGGTTCGACGTTTGCAACTCACCGAGTAACAGCATGTTGCGATTGTCACCTACGCCTGAGATATTTGGGCTGACTGTGAATATGTCACCATCCACCGGACTTCCCGAAATTTGCACCGTCCATCCGTTGTAGCTTATATTTTCTCCTGCCGTGTAGGACAGGTTCGTAGCAGGCAGCCCCGCTCCAGTTCCCGTTACATCAAAAGTTGTAGCTGATGTAAACATGATACTGACGCTCTCCAGCAGATTGCTGTCCAAACTTTCGGCAACACCCGATGTAATTTTTCCTGTCCCTGTATTTGTAACAGTGGCTGAAGCGAGAATCGGCGCTGCAGCCGCAATTTTCCTCGTATCGGTTATAGCCAGACTGATTCCGGATGCGCCACTCGCAGTGGGCCTGATAAGAAAACTGTCGCCGGCATCCGGCGTGCCGACAAGGTCAAAGTTAAACCCCTGCGTTGCAGCGGCGTCTTGCACATCGCTCAGCGTCGCACTGGACCATGTATTGCCATCAGAAATTCGGGTTAAGATGTAATCCGCGCCATTGAACGATATCCGGTAATCGCTCGTCGTCAGTAATTTTGTGTCCCCAAGGGTTGCCGTCACCTCCGAGAATGAAGTATTTCTGTAGCTTGAAGTCACGATCGGCTTGGCAACATCGAAAAAATCAGCGCCTAAATCTCCGTTTTGATCCTGTCCCAGACGGTGCTGCTCATTGAAAGTAGAAGCGAGAACGGTTGCAATTCGACCGAGAGAATTTTGAGCAGAATCCAGTGTTTCCGAGCGGAATCCAAGCAATCCAGAAAGTGTGCCGCCACTTAATACCTCTTCCGAAAGAATCGTTGTTACGCCATTGTTCTCATACGCAACCTCAAGGCGACTCGGATCGGTAGGCGACGCCTTGTTCACCAGGCTATAGGATTTCGCGCCGACCACCAATGACTGGCCATTCCCAATGTACACATCATAACTACTGCCTTGCTTGACAATCGTTACCCTGATTTCTTTGCTCAACTGAGCCAGAAGCTGATCTCGCTGATCCAGCAAATCGTTCGGTGCTGCGCGATCCGATGTAGCTTTGGCACTTTCGATCTGGTCATTTAATTTCGCGATTTCTGCTGCGTATGTGTTTATTGTGGTTGTGCTAGCCCTGATCTGTGTACTGACTCCCTGACTGATTTCTGTCAACTGCTGACTCAAACTGTTGAATTGCGAAACCATGGCCTGTGCCGAAGAAAATAATGACTGACGCGCCACTGCAGAACTCGGAGAGGTGCTGACATCTTGAACGCTGCTAAAAAAACTTTGCAATGCAGGTGACAAACCGATACTGGGATCCGCCAGAATATTGTCGATTTGGCGAATCTGAGCATGGTAAGTATCGAGTTGGCTGAATGAAGTTTGAGTCGATCGCACCCGGCTACCCAAATATTCGTTATAGACACGCTCAATCGCCACGACCTGCGTTCCCTTGCCGACGAAGCCAAAACCCATGTTTTGACCAGCAGAGGCCGCTTGCAAAACAATTTCACGGCTATACCCAACAGTTGACACATTGGCTATGTTGTGGCCAGTAGTGTCAATGCCAACCTGCGCCGCCATAAGGGCGCTTTTACCAATGCTTAGGATGTTGGCCATACTATTTCCTCAAATGTCGCCATGTCTGGATCATCGGCAGATTGCCGGAAAACTTGAAAGACATGCTGATCGTATTGACAAAAGCTCATGATTTATCATGCAGACAGCGACTTCTGGATAATGCGCGTCAATTTTGCAGCGTACTGAGGGTCGGTAGCGTAGCCCGCTCGCTGCAGACCCTGAGCAAAACTCGTTGCATCGCGAGAGTTGGCCAATACATTCTGATATCGCGCGCTGGACTTGAGCAGACGCGCATAATCTTTAAACGAATCCGCATACGAATCATAGGCGCGGAATTTCTCCTTCTTCCTGTATGCAACCCCATTGACATACTCGGTAGTTGTCGTTTCTACTGTTTTTCCAGCCCATCCCTTGGTCGCCTTGATGCCAAAAAGATTATGACTTGATGTTCCATCTGCAGCGACAATGACTTTCTTGCCCCATCCGGTTTCCAAAGCCGCCTGCCCGAGCATGAACTTTGCAGGGATTCCGGTCGTCCGACTAGCTTCTTCTGCTTCACGCGTGAATTTCTGCTGAAATGCCCTGACATGCGCTGGCTTCGAACTGCCGGGCGCCGAAGCTTGCGGATGGGCTTCAGCTCCCGGATTTCCTGGCAACAAGTTCTGCCTGCTCACGAGAGCGGCAGAGATCAGAGAGCTCAACTCATCTGATGGCAAGTGCTTAGGATTAACGCCGCTGTTACCATAAAAACCGGAAGAAATGGCAGAAAGCGGCTTTTCGTTCAATTTAAGCGGCGAAAAACCTGAAGCCGGTTTTGCACCTGAAGACTTATCAGTCGGCACAGGTTGCCCCTGGCCAACCGTAAATTGCCGCAACAGCGCGTCTGCCAAGCCTATGCCACGCTTGGAAAAATTCTGACTGATTTGCTGATCGTACAGAGATGTATATAGCTTGGTCTGATCGTTCTCGAACAGACCGCTTTTTGGCGTGGCATCACGCATGCTTTTCAGTACCATGTTCATCAGCAGTGCCTCGAACTGCTGAGCAACGGCTTTGAGTGCCTCAGGCGAGTTTTCCCTGGCCGCCCGGCGAAGAGCACTCATGTCGCCGCCGCCTATAGGCATCTGCGTCGGAAAATTTGTCTGATTCACCATCTAAAAGCCACCCCATGATTTAACTACACCCTTTTTCGCTCAAAACCGCATCGCAATCAGATGATTTCAAGCTCTGCACGCAACGAACCAGCCACTTTCATCGCCTGCAATATTGCAACCAGGTCATGCGGCGTCGCACCGAGGGCATTCAGTGCCTTGACAACATCAGCCAAGGAAACCGACTTCGCGACAAGGAACACCGATGGTCCTTTCCTGACCTCTGCTTGACCCGTTTGCGGATCAGTCGTCTGTGCTGCAGCATCACCACTTACAACCACTGACAAATTGCCATGCGAGATAGCGCAAGGCTCAAGGGTCACACTGCGATTAAGGACCACCGAACCAGTGCGGGAATTCAGGATCACCTTGGCATGTGCTTCAGCCAGGGTGACATCAATATTTTCCAGCGCAGCCAGAAAACTTACCTTTTCATCCAAGCCCGCAGGAACGCGAACCTGAATTACTCTACCGTTACGAGCAGCAGCAGTATCAGCGCCGAATTTTTTATTGATTGCGCTGACCACCAGGCTCGCATTGGAAAAGTTATTTTCGTTAAGTTCCAGATGAACCAGGTTTCCCTGTCCCAACACCGTGGGTACTGCACGCTCCACGGTAGCACCCGCAGAAATCCGGCCAACGCTTAAATGGTTGGGCTGTCCCTTGGCGCCACTGGCTGGTGCGCTTGCAATATTGACGGCAACACTTCCTTGAGC
Organism: uncultured Oxalobacter sp.; assembly: GCA_964488675.1. Taxonomy (GTDB): domain Bacteria; phylum Pseudomonadota; class Gammaproteobacteria; order Burkholderiales; family Burkholderiaceae_D; genus QZKY01. The sequence goes on from CAZAWA010000001.1 coordinate 69,027, forward strand.
CATGGCATAAATATGGCCATCAGCACCTTTTAACGGAGTCATCACCAAAGTGCCGCCACGCAGGCTCTTTGCGTTACCGATGGAAGATACAGTGACATCCAGCGTTTGACCCGGCTGTGAAAAAGGCGGAAGAGATGTCGTAACCATGACGGCTGCGACATTCTTCAATTGCAAGCTGCTGCCCGATGGCAGGCTGATGCCGAGTTGCTGCAGCATGCTAAGTATGCTCTGCACCGTAAATGGTGTTTGCGTAGTCTGATCGCCGCTGCCATCCAGACCAACAACAAGGCCATACCCGACCAACTGGTTATGCCGCACGCCTTGAATACTGGCCACATCCTTGAGGCGTTCCGCATGACAAACACTCGCCACCATCATGAACATCAAACAGATGCAAATTTGTGCCATTTTCCGGTACGCCGAAAGATTTGCCATTGGTCTTTTCATATACAGGTTTTCAGATGAGAAGGATCAGATAGGCGCCATACTCAGGAAAAATCGGGTAAACATGGACATGACATCTGCCTTGTCGACTCGGGTGTTGGTACGGTACTCAACACGAGCTTCTGCCACCAGTGACGACGAGATGATGTTACCTGCCGAAATATTGCGCGGGTCGACGATGCCAGATATGCGAATGAATTCAGCCCCAAGATCCATTGCAACCTGCTTCTCCCCTTTGACCAGCAAATTGCCGTTGGGAAGGACATCGGTCACCGTTACCCCGATCGTGCCAGTGAAATTGTTGCTGGAAGCGGCAGCACCCTTGTCCTCAAACTTGTTTGCCGTAGAGGTGGATACACCAAGTTTGTCGGCTGTTGTTGCTGATAAAAACGGTATCGTCGGCGCCGTATATGATGCGCTGGCTGTTTTGCTTGCTGAACCGGCACCCTGTTTGGCTGCGGTCGTCTTTTCATTAATAACAATGGTCAGAGTATCTCCAACAAGGCGCGCGCGCCGATCCTCGAACATCGGACGGAAAGACGCGCTCTGAAATATGGCGCCGCTAGACGGCGCGACAACCGGCGGTTGATGCGATTTTTCTGGCCTATTGTGCGTAATCGTGTCGGGCACCGTCGCACACCCTGACGCCACGACAACAACGAAAGTGGCCATACCAGATTTCCACAACGGGCAAGCAAATGCGTTGTTCATGCTTTTCATAAGGCGACTGGCTTTCTCGGTATACTCAAATCATTAACCCAACATGATTTATATCTGCGTAAGCTTCTGCAACATCGCGTCGGACGCAGAAATGGCTTTGCTGTTGATTTCATAAGCGCGCTGCGTCTGGATCATGTTAACCAGTTCTTCTGCCACATTCACATTCGAGGTTTCAACATAACCCTGAACCAACAAGCCAGCACCATTGGTGCCAGGTGTATTGGTGTTGGGTGTACCTGACGCTGCGGTTTCGACATACAGATTTTCTCCCCTGCTCTCAAGTCCGACAGGGTTGACGAATGTGGCGATCTGAAGTGTACCGACCTGCGTCGGGGTGGTCGAAGCGGCCTGCAGAACACTGACCGTGCCGTCTCTCCCGATCGTGATGCTCGTAGTATTGGCCGGGATCGTGATAGCAGGCTGAACCGAAAATCCGCTAGCCGTCACAAGCTGGCCCTGACTGTCCATCTGGAACGATCCATCGCGCGTATAGGCTGTCGTTCCATCAGGGAGTAGTACCTGGAAAAAACCAGCGCCCTGAATGGCTACATCCTTGCTGTTACCTGTCTGACTCAGGTTGCCTTGCGTATGGATACGCTCCGTTGCAACCGGGCGTACGCCTGTGCCGATTTGCAGACCGGACGGCAACTGCGTCTGCTGCGATGTCTGCGCTCCAGGCTGTCTCAAGGTCTGATACAGCAAATCCTCGAACACCGGTCGCGCCCGCTTGAAGCCTGTCGTGCTGACATTGGCGAGGTTGTTGGCAATGATGTCCATTTGAGTTTGCTGGGCATCCAGACCGGTCTTAGCGATCCAAAGTGAACGAATCATGTGTATCTCCAGTTAATTGAGCCAGTCACTAGGAACTCAGCGAAAGTAATTGCGATGCTTTGGCTGCGTTGCTATCAGCGTTTTTCAGCAGATTCATGTGCATTTCGAATTGGCGCGCCAAATTGATCATGCTCACCATCGCCTCGGCTACATTGACATTGCTTCCCTCTACCGCACCGCCTACTACCGTGACATTTTCGTCAACCTCGACCGGATTCCCATCTTTGGTCCGGAACAAGCCGTCATCGCCGCGCACCAATGTTTCAGCCGGTGGGTTGACCAGCTTCAGCCGACCCAGTGCCGTCACAATGTTGGGCGTAGTATTAGTCGAAACACCGGACACCGTTCCATCCTTGGCAAATGACACCTCCACATCGGGCGGAACACTGATTGGACCACCATCGCCCATCACTGTGATGCCGCTCTGTGTTTGCAGCACGCCGTTTTCCGTCAGCTTCAGATTACCGCTACGCGTGTAGGCTTCACTACCGTCCTCCAGTTGAACCGTGAGCCATCCCTTGCCGTGCACTGCGACATCCAGTCCATTGCCAGTGTGGTGAATCGTGCCGGGGGCAAAATTTGTCCCCACTGTCGAATCAACGACAAATGTGCGTGTCGGCAGTCCTTCGCTGATCACCGGCACCGCACGGAAAGAGTCCATCTGCGCCCGAAAACCGTTCGTGGTTGCATTTGCCAGATTGTTCGACACCGTCGCCTGCTGGTTCAGGATGTGCTTTGCTCCGGTCATTGCGGTGTAAATCAACCTATCCATGTCATGCCCCCGGTATCAAACCCTTCAACCCAAGCCCGTATGCCATTATTCGTCCCAGCAGATCAGAGATTCACCAAGGTTTGCATGATCTCGTCCTGAGTTGAAATAGTCTTGGCATTCGCCTGATAGTAACGCTGAGCTGTAATCATGTTGACCAAATCAGCGGTCAGGTCAACATTGGAATCTTCAACCGCGTTTGACTGAAGAACACCCAAATTACCCGAATCCGGCGTAGACACCAATGCTGCTCCCGATGTAGATGTCTCTGCCCACACATTGTTTCCTAGCGGCTGCAACCCGTTAGGGTTAGAAAAATTGGCAAGCACAATTTGGGCGAGCGTCCTTGACTGGCCATTGGTATAGCTGCCAGTGACGACGCCATCAGCACCGGCACTAAAAGCCGACAGCCTTCCTGATGTATATCCATCCTGACTCAGCGTCGTGACGCTAAAATTGGCGCCGTATTGCGTCGTTCCCAAATAATCGATCGGAACGGTGAATGGCGTGGCTGCGCCTGTTGTTACATCAACCGACGCATCCAAAGGCGCTGCCGTTGTCAATGTGCCAGATGAATCGAAATCGAGCGTACCAAGCGTTGCACCTCCATTCAGAATGTTCCCGTCTGAAGCCGCATATACTTCCCAGGAGTTCTCGGCAATCTTCACATAATAGGTCTGCAATACATGTGAGTTGCCCAAGCTGTCATAGATCGTGATCGAAGTTGCGTTGTTGTAACTGGTAGGATCGTTCATATCAAACGGGGTGGTCAGCGGGATGCTTTTTGTAGAATCCAGATTTAAGACCGCATTAATGTTAGTTGTCTGAATAGGCGGCAGGTCGGAGGTATTAATGCTTATCTCTGTTGGCCCGCCCGTTGACAAAACCCCTGCGGCGTTTGCCATATAACCTGTGAGGCGGCTTCCATTTGAATTTACGATATAGCCGTCTTTATCCAGCTGGAACTGACCGTTCCGCGAATAGTTAATCGTCCCGTTATCGCTCAGGCGGAAAAAGCCGCCGCCATTAATGGCAATGTCCAGTGGGTTGCTGGATGAGGTGATATTTCCCTGGGTAAATTGCTGTGCTATCTGCGCCACCTTGACGCCGATACCGATCTGGGATGCGCCAGCACCACTCAGCGAATTAGCGTAGACATCCGCAAATAATGTTTGCGCAGACTTGAAGCCAACCGTATTGGCGTTGGCAATATTGTTGCCAATTGTGTCAAGACTTTTCGACGCTGCATTCAAACCGCTCAAACCTTGTTGGAAGCTCATGGCATTCTCCTATTCCGGAAATTCTAAATTGCTTAATAAATCTGAACCACATCAGACATGCTGACAGCACCGATGTTCTGCACATTCAGCTTCACGCCTGATGTGTTGTTCGTTACACTCGCCACCTCGCCGAAAGACAATGGGGTCGCACTTACGGCCTTGCCGCCGCTTGTCGCAGCCAGCTCGAATTTGTACTTGCCGTCAGCGGCTGTCGCGCCACTCGTTGTCTTGCCGTCCCACGCGTAAGTCAGCATGCCAGCCGCTTTAGCGCCCAAATTATCTGTATAAACCGCGTTGCCTGCAGCATCACGAATCGTCAGCACAACGGCATCGGCTGACCCGGCAAGATTGGCGCCCAGGATGCCCTTGCTGCCTGAAAGCGCCACATTCGAACCCGGCACAAAAACACCATGACCGATCATGTCCGCAGCCTGATAGGCTTGACTGGCCAAGATACTCGCCTGCAGGGATTCCAGTGTCGTATTGAGTTTGTTGACACCGGTAACCGTAGACAGCTGCGCAAGCTGGCTGGTGATCTCTGCGTTGTCCAGAGGGTTTAGCGGGTCCTGATTTTTCATCTGCGCCACCAGCAACTTCATGAAACGCTCCTCCGCCTCAACCACGGTGTCAGTAGCCGTAGAAGTCGAACTTGAGGTCACGCCATTCATTACCGACTGCAAACTGGAGATGGTAGTCATGTGAAGGCCTTTCTTAATGGCGATTTCAAAATAATCTATTGCCCGATAGTCAGGGTTTTGAGAAGCATGGTTTTTGCCGCGTTCATCGTCTCGACATTAGTCTGGTAGGAACGGGTCGCGGAAATCATGTTGACCATTTCCTCCGCGACATTCACATTGGGCATCGTGACATAACCGGCTTCGTCTGCCTGAGGGTGTTTCGGGTCGTAAATTTTCCTCATGGGCGATGCGTCTTCAACGACCTGCGTCACTTTCACGCCGCTCGAAACCGATCCGGCAATTGGCGTTTCCCTGAACACCACCTGCTTTGCGCGATAGGGCTGGCCATTTGCGCTGGTGGTGCTGTCCACATTCGCAATGTTGCTGGCAACCACATTCAGACGCTGACTCTGCGCACTCATGCCAGAACCGGAAATATTGAAAATATTAAAGAGTGACATAATTTTTATCCTTGAACTGCAGCCATCAGGTTTTTGAGCTGCGCGTTTATTAGCGTGACGCCAGCTTCGTAACGCAAGGCATTGTCAATGAACTGATTTCGTTCCACATCCATATCAACGGTGTTGCCATCCACGCTGCCTTGCGACCCGGTACGGTACAACAGCGGCGCGCCACCGATAAGGGAACTTGGCTTGCTGGCTTCAAAGTGAGCTGGCGCAGTTCTGGAAAGTCCCGCACCCCCCTCACCATTTGGGTTGGCAAGCGCAGCCTGAAGCGCCTTGGCGAAGTCGACATCGCGCGCCTTGTAGTTGGGTGTGTCCGCGTTTGCGATGTTCGACGCCAATACCTGCTGGCGCTGCGCCCGCAAGGCCAATGCCGCCTGATGAAAGCCCAGCACATCATTTGTTTTCCCGACCATCCGATCCCCCATCACGCTTCGTCCAATGCTGCCTTGAACGGATTTCCATGGCCTTGATCTTATAAAGCTAAAGAGGGTTCCCATAGCCGGAGAAGACTCCAAAACAAGCTGCTGTTCAGCGCTTTGGCTTGACAGGAAACCCGTAATATTGACCCTGAGACAAACTAAGAGCAGTCAATATGAAACGGATCGCCAACATCTTATTTGCCGTTCTTGCCCTGATTACTACCTGCGTGTCAACTGCTGGCGCACGCCAGGATCTCGGTGAATTGCACAGCACAATTGAGCAATTTCTCAAAACCCAGTCCACCGGTCTGCCCGGGCAGGTCAGCGTTGAAATTGGCAATATTGATCCCCGCCTGAGTCTTGCTCAATGCACGACTCCCGAAGCGTTTTTACCTAAAGGCAGCCGCGCATGGGGCAAAACTTCGGTGGGTGTGCGCTGTGCCGCCCCCACTCCGTGGACCATATATGTGAAAGCAATTGTCAAGGTACAGACCGATTATGTTGCTGCTGCCGTGCCGTTAACGCAGGGGCAGGTCATAGCGCGTAACGACCTCGTCATGACTCGCGGTGATCTCGCTTCGCTGCCACCAGGGGTGATGACAGAAATGTCACAGGTGGTTGGGCAAAGGGTCAGCCTGGCCGTGCCTATCGGCGCGCCCGTCAGAAAAGATTTGCTGCGCAGCCAACAGGCGATACAATCTGGTCAAGCCGTTCGTTTGGTCTCGACAGGGGCAGGGTTCAAGGTGTCGACCGAAGGTCGGGCGATGGGCACCGCCAACGAGGGCCAGATCGTCCAGATTCGAACCGCTTCCGGCCAAACAGTGAGCGGCATTGCAAGAATGGGCGGCATTGTGGATGTCACATTCTGAATACGATACATGATTGACAAAACACTAAAGTTATTGAAAAACTTACCGATAAGTAATCAGGGTTAATGTGTTTTGACCAATTGCAAAGGATGATGTCGTGAAAATTGATGACTCACTCAAGAAAACCGCAGGACTGAATGTTGACACCAAGCAGTCGAAGGTCGGCAAGGGTGCTGCGAAGGCTGAGGCTGTCGGCGCCGACAATGCCTCTGCTGTAAATGTGCAACTGTCTTCGAAAGCGCAGGCGCTGGCATCGCAAGTCGCAAGCGCGAGCGTGTTCGATAGCGGCAAGGTAGAAGAAATCAAGGCTGCCATTTCCAGCGGGACTTTCAAGGTTGATGCCGAGAAAGTGGCCGATGGCTTGATGGATACCGTGCGTGATTTGATACAAAGTCGCAAGGCCTGAATACGATGTCCCCAGGCGCGAATCCGGCAAGCAGCCTCGCTCAAGAGCTTGAAACGGCTCAAGAGTTGATGCAACTGCTCAAACAGGAGCAGGACTTGCTGGTGGGCGCCCATATCGAAGATCTGAGCTCGTTGATCCAGCAAAAAGCCCGCCTGATCGCCAGCATGTCTGAACTGGCGGCAGCGCGTCTGGATGCGCTGGCCAAGGCTGGCTACGAAGCCGAAGAATCCAGCATGCAAAAATGGATGGATGGCCAACAGGCCGCATCCCTCAATCGAACCGCGCTCAAGAAGTCCTGGGACGAACTGCTGACGATCATTCGCAACGCCAAGGAACTCAACCGTACCAATGGCTTGTTGATCGGCACCCATATGTCGCGCAATCAGGCCACCCTGCAGGTACTCCAGGGGAATCAGGGCAGCCAGGTCTACGGTCCTGACGGGCAAACCGGCGTCCAGACCTCGCGTCGCAGCCTCGTGGTTGGCTGATACGAAGCAAAGCCCGCCCTTTCCTGATCGTGCCCTGAACCGGCAACTCAACTTTACCGGTTCCCTCCAAGCCTTTCTCCTTTAGTTTCAAATACGAGTTCTCTTGATTGAGAGAGGCTTGTATGCGTACATAGAACGCGAATAAATTTTGCCCTGGCTGGAAAATCACAAAGCAGATGAAAACTTCTGCTGGCTCAACGCCACCTTGCAAACCACACTGAAACGAAAACGGCCTCACCCGTAAAGGTGAGGCCGCAAGGTTGTTGGTTAAGCTTGCGTTCTTGCTGTCACTCTCGCTCAGAGCACGACAATATCTGTCGCAAGCAAAGTCGGATTTCCGGTCAGCGTGGCAATCTGCACTTTGGCGCCGGCGCCGCTGCCATCGGCATCGTAGTAAAGCTTGCCGCTGGCCGTGTCGTAGATGACATAATCATTTTCATCGCCGGCAACAGCAGCTGCTCCTGCCGCGCTCACGAATGATGTGCCTCCCAGTGCTCCCGATGACAGCGCTGTGAAGATGGCGCTATCCAGATTAATGACATCCGTGGCTGAAACAAAATCTGCGATGGTGTCAACATTGGTTGAACCAGTCGCAGCATCAAAGACAAAGTAATCCGCCCCGCCCCCGCCAGTCAGCTTGTCGGAACCCAGGCCGCCGATCAGCGTGTCATCCCCCAGACCACCCACCAGGATGTCGTTGCCAGCAGCGCCATCCAGCGTGTTGTCACCATCATTGCCGGTGAGGGTGTTGACCAGTGCATTGCCCGTTCCATTGATGTCGCCGATTCCCGTCAGCGTCAGGTTTTCGACATTCGCCCCCAGCGTGAAGGTGGCGGATGCCTCGACCAGATCGGTGCCGGCACTCGCGTTTTCGGTCACTATGTCATTAGTGTCGTCCACAATATACTTGTCATTGCCGGCTCCGCCTCGCATCGTGTCTGCACCGGCACCGCCGTCAAGCGTGTTGGCTGCCGTGTTGCCAATCAAGATGTTGACCCCCGCATTGCCGGTGCCATTGATCGCCAGCGACCCCGTCAGCGTCAGGTTCTCCAGATCATCCAGCAGGGTATAGGCAAGACTCGACTGAACGGTATCGTCACCCTCGCCCGACGCTTCGGTAATCACATCGCCCGCATTATCCCGTACATAGATGTCATCACCTTCACCGCCAACCATCGTGTCGGCGCCCGTACCACCGTTGAGCGTGTCATTGCCGAGTCCGCCATTCAGCGTATCGACGCCGGCACCACCGCTCAGGGTATTGGCCGCATCATTGCCGGTAATCACATTGTCGAGCGTATTGCCAGTGACATTGATTTTGGTTGTACCCGTAGCCGATGCATCAAAATCCTCGATGTAGTTGGCTACGGTCAAGGTGGAGTCATTCGTCGTGGCCCAACTCCCCCTCAGCACAATCTCGTCGGTATCGACCTTCAAGGAATCCGCCACCTCGGTCACGGCATCTTCCAGTGCCACGGTCGTGGTGGTCGTGCCCAGCTTCTTGATATCAACCGTGTAGGTGTCGCTACCGCTGCCGCCCTCGAGTTTGTCCGTGCCGGTCTGGCCATCAAGCGTATCGGCGCCACCACCACCCTTGAGCGTATCGTTCCCCGCGCCGCCGAGCAAGTCATTGGCGTTGTCATTGCCGATGATGACATTGGCTAATCCATTGCCCGTGCCGTCGATGGCGGCGCTGCCGGTTAAAGTCAGGTTCTCGACATTCGCACCATTCGCACCCATGTCGAAAGTGACAGACGATTCAACCCGATCCGTGCCTGCGTTTGCATTTTCCGTCACCGTGTCGCCAGCGTTATCGACTTTATACACATCATTGCCGAGCCCGCCAGCCATCGAATCTGCGCCCGCGCCACCATCCAGGATGTTCGCTGCACCATTGCCGGTCAGCGTATTGGCCAACGCGTTGCCCGTGCCATTGATGGTGGCCGTGCCGGTCAGTTCCAGGTCATCGACATTGACCGCCAGCGTGTGCGTGACCGTGCTGATGACCAGATCATCACCTTCATCTGCGGCCTCAACCACGGTATCCCCGCTGGCGACATAGTAAGTATCGTCGCCGTCACCGCCGGTGAGGATATTGGCTGCTGCATTGCCCGTCAGGATATTATCGTCAGCATTGCCGGTGCCGTTTATCACCGCTGAACCCGTAAGCGTCAGATTATCAACATTTGCCGCCAAGGTGTAGGTCACGCTACTGTTGACGGTGTCATTGCCTTCGTCCGCCACCTCCGTCACGACATCGTTGATGTTGTCCACGACATAGATATCATCGCCATCTTCACCCACCATGGTGTCCGCACCAGCACCACCGCTCAGGGTGTTGGCCGCGGCATTGCCTGTCAGCGTATTGGCCAGCGTGTTGCCCGTGCCGTTGATTGCTGCCACACCGACAAGAGTGAGGTTTTCAAGATAGGACCCAAGGGTATAGGTGATACTCGACTCAACTGTGTCGGCATCGCCTTCACCGAAATATTCGGTGACGCTGTCGCCCAGTATGCCAACCACATAGGTATCGTCACCCTGACCGCCTGCCATCAAATCCGTACCGTCACCACCATCGAGCCGATCGTTGCCCAGCCCGCCATTCATGGTGTCGTTGCCAGCGCCACCGGCAAGAGTATTGTTGCCATCGTTGCCGACAAGCGTATTGTTAGCCGTGTTGCCCGTACCATTAACATGATCGGTACCGGTCAAGGTCAGGTTCTCAAGATTGGCTGCCAATGTGTAAGTGATGGCGGACTGGACCGTATCCGTGCCCGCGTTTACACCCTCCACTACCGTGTCCAGAGCGCCGACTATGTAAATATCATTGCCAGCGCCGCCAGTCAGTTCGTTGGCCGCCGCATTCTGGCTGCCGTCGATCGTATTGGCAAGGAGATTGCCGATGCCCTCGATAGCATCCGCGCCGGTCAAGGTCAGGTTCTCAACATTGTCGCCCAGCGTGAAATCGACGGAGGACTTCACCAGATCCGTGCCGGCGCTGGCGTTTTCGAATACCCGATCCAGGAGGTTGTCCACGACATAGGTATCATTGCCCGCGCCGCCATTCATCGTATCCGCCTCTGCGCCGCCATCCAGAATGTTTGCCGCAGAATTGCCCGTCAGAATGTTGGCCAGTGCATTACCCGTCAGGTTGATCGCCGCGACGGATGTGACCGTCGCATTCTCGACATTTGCTGTCAGGGTGTAAGTTGCAGCCGCCGTTATCGCTACTTTCACCAGATCGGCGGTGCCTTCACCCGCCGCCTCTGTCACCACATCGCCGACACTGTCGACCACATAGATGTCGCTGCCCAGACCGCCAAACATCTCGTCAGCACCCGCCTTGCCATCGAGCGTATCATCCCCGCCTTTGCCATAGAGTATGTCGGCCGTGGCGAGGCCATTCAACACTTCGCCGTTGTCAGTGCCCACAAAGTAGCCGAATGTATCGTCTATGGAAGCTATCGCGCTGACATTGCCCACTTCGTCGAATTGCTTGACTTTGATATCGCCGGAGGCATAGCTGCCAGAAGCCAAAACAAAGCTTTCGCCAGTGCCAACCTCCCAGCTATCCCCGCCATCGGTGCTGTATTGCCAGGTAGCGCCAACTTCAAGGCCATCAACGGTCACGCCGTCTGCAGTCACTTCAAGCGTCAGATCGCCCGGCGTCATCGTGTCGACAATATAGTCATCTGCAAGCGACACCGATCCCACGCCTGCTGCGCCGGATGACACTGCCGAAACACCTGTCATGTCTACCGATATCGTGTTGGTTATGTCGCGTGCCGTGCCGGGAGCTGGCGTGAAGGTGGCGGTGTAGACGATCCCTTCGTTATCAACATTGACCAGATTGGAAAGCACACCGTTATCGGCCGTCGCATCATCCGCAAGAACGAAGCCACTCACTTCTTGATTGAAGGTAAAGGTCACCGTCGCCGTCTCATCAGCCGCCAACTCGGCTTTGTCCATCGTAATCACCAGCGTCGGCAACAGCGTGTCAACGACATAGCTGGGCGAGGAGATCGTTCCGACTGCGTTCGCACCTGTCGTACCGCCTGTTCCCACTGCGGTCATGTCAACCGTGATGAGATTGCTCAGATCTACCAGATTCGTCGTCGGCGTGAAAGTGACGGTGTAGGTTTCCCCACCATCACCATCCGGGGTTGCTGCCGAGAGAGCGCCGAATGTGCCGTTCTGTACGGTCACATCTGCCAATGTGAAATCGCTCATCACTTCGGTGAAAGCAAAAGTCACCGTGGCAGTCTGGCCTGCGGCCAACACATAATCGCTCAAGGTCACCGTTCCCGTCGGAAGCACATCAACTCCTGTTGCCGTAGTCGTGGTGACGCTTACAGGATCTGACGGAACACCAACTTCATCGATCTCTGCCGTGATGCTGAATGTGCTATTACCCTGAGAAGTAATGTCCGCCTCGGGAATCAATACTGACACCGTTCCAGCAGTAATGTCGGCCTGGAGAAGCGTGTATGCGATATCCACGGCATTTACGCCGCTACCCCAGTGAACGGTCAGCGTATCGCCCGCCACGGCCCCTGAATCATCGATACCGACCACCACCACAGAACCAGCGCCGCCACCTTCACTCGATGCCGCTTCGTCGGCATTGATCAAGCCGCCATCCATTTCCACGACTGAATCGATTGTGGGCTTCTGCCGGGTGTCGATCGCAAAGTTGTCCGAATAGACGGACCCTTTACCCGCCTGTGCGGCACCGTCCTCAACGGTGGTCATGTTGAGGATAATGACATTCGTCGCGTCAGTGATGCCGGGGGCCGGCGTAAAAGTCGCAGTCCAGGTGATGTTATCTGTGGTCGCCACATTCGACAGCGCTCCGTTTGTTACTGTCAGATCGGCATTCGAAAAATTGGACACCTCTTCACTAAAAACAATAGTGACCGTCGCCGTCTCACCCACTCCGAGCGTGGTGTCGGAAATAGCAATGTATGCCATCGGGAGCGGATCACCCGCCAGCACATGGCGCCACTGCGCGACATCTGCCTTGAACGGCATCATGCCGCCAATGGCCCAGCTGCCACCGAGCTCTGCTGCACCGATCTTGCCATCGCTTGCCGCCACATCCGCGCCAATGGCACGGGAAAGCTGTTTGATGAACGCTGCGCCGGTTGTACCTTGCGCGACATCACAGGCATAAAGCTGCAGCATGCCGTCATCGGCAAGCGCAATGCCCAGTGTGCGCAGTTCGGCGCGATAAGCCTCAACCGCTTCTGCGTCAATGCGGGACGATCCGAGCATCAGCGCACCGGGCTGTCCGTGCGCAACGATGTGAATCGCTTTCAGTTGCTGCATCTCACGCAGAACGCGAGCAATCTGGAGCAATCCGTCGCCGCCTGCCTGCAGGAGGTGCGCCTGGACGCCGTCCTCAAGTTGCGCCAGCAGATAGGCGACATCAGGAACTTGCGCATCGATAAAGACGATTTGGCGCACTTCTTGAGGGGGGGTTGCGTTGCGCGTGTTCATATTGTGACCTCCAAAATTTAGTTCAGGATGAGATGCCGCATGACGCGTGGAACTGGGGAGTTGCTCAGGGAAATTCCTGAACCGAACTGCGTCAAGCCACTGCGCCCGATCAGGCCGCAGCAAATTTGCTTTGGGATAGATTGATCTTTAACTTTGGTCATTGCTTTTTAATTAATGCCAAACATTATTCGGCCACAAAACAGCAGGCATAAGTGGGTATGTCTTGTTTATCGGCAACTCTCAGGAAAACTTGAAGAAGCCCAGCCTGCCATCACGACGACATCAACAACCAGCCGTCAATTGCATTTCATGGGTGCATTCTTTGTGTAAACCAATGGCTTATGCGCAACTTATGGCGAGGCTGTCATGCGCCCAAATTGAAACCGCTCATTAAAAACTGTTGATTTTGGGCGATGACTTTTACGCTGCGGCCCACGGGGCGCGCCAAAGAACGGGCGGGTTGCCGCAAGGCAACTCATTATGCGGGATTATACTTGATTGTTGCCGTGCGGCAATTTTAGCGAAGGGGGGGTAAATAAAGCGATTGATTCGAGCAGAATCGATTATCTTGCCAAATGCGTCATGGCGTGAAGATTTATTGATATTTATCAAGAAGGCTGCATACCCTAATTCGGTTCTTAAATGTTCGCCAAGAAAATTCGGGGGTTTCCAAAACACCCTGCCATGCCAGTTGATTCAGTTGTTGTCTGGCTGACCCAATAATTATGGGCAGCGAGCGAAAAGCCTTAGGGACGCGTGACTGGCTTTGACTGCAACGGCAATTCGGTAATGGTTTCCGGCATGGCCGACAGGATCATCAGTTGCACCCGACGGTTGCGCTGCCGCCCCTCCTCGGTATCATTCGTGTCAACCGGCAGTGTCGCGGCATGGCCTATCGCCTGCAGGCGCGTTTCACTGACGCCATTCTCGACAAACAGCCGTATTACGCTGCTGGCCCGCACCGCCGACAGTTCCCAGTTAGAGGGAAACATCTCGGTACCGATCGGGATGCTGTCGGTGTGGCCTTCGACCTGAACCATGTGGGTATCATCCTTGAGGACGCGCGCGACCGCCTGCAGCGTCTGCTTTGACTGTTCATTGAGCTTGGCTTCGGCCGGCGCGAACAGCACGCTGGCGTTGATTTCGACATTGATCCCGCGACCGGTCTGCATCACACGAACCTTGCCCTCCTTAATCAGCGGCGCGAGCGACGCAAGCAGGCTTTGCGCCATGTTCGTCATCTGCTCTTTTTCGCGCTTGATGGCCGCTTCCGTCGCGCGCTGTTTCTGCTGCGCGAAAGGTCTGGGCGGCAGAGTCTGCACCGTGCTGGTTTCCTGATCCATTACCACTGGTTTAAGCGAAGGCCCCTTGCCGAAAGCCATCACGATGGAGTTCGACAGCACACGATACTTGCCCTCGTTGAGATTGGAAATCGCGTACATCACGACAAAAAAAGCAAACAGCAGCGTGATGAAATCAGCATAGGACACCAACCAACGCTCATGGTTGTCGTGTTCCTCCTCTTGCCGTTTGCGCGCCATCAATTTTTCCGGTAAACCAGCATGCGCTCTTCAATCACGCGGGAATTTTCGCTGTTGGCCATGCCAATGAAGGCGTCCGCCAGCATTTCGCGCTTTTGCACTTCCTTATTAAGCAGGGATCTGAGACGGGCGCCTATCGGCAGGAACAAGAGGTTGGCCAGCCCGACGCCATAAATGGTCGCAACAAAAGCAACCGCAATCCCGCTGCCGAGCTTGCCCGGATCGGTGAGGTTTTCCATCACATGAATCAGGCCCAGCACCGCGCCCAGAATCCCGATGGTTGGCGCATAACCGCCAGCCGACTCCCAGACCCTGACTGCCAGCCTCTCGCGCGCCTCATAAACCGCAATCTCCTGGTTGAGCAGTTCGCGCATGACAGCCGGATCAACACCGTCGATAATCAGGCGAAGCCCCTGCTGGACGAACGGATCGCTCTCGACCGTCATGTAGCGCTCCAGGCTGAGAAAACCCTCGCGTCTGGCCGTTGTGCTCCACAAGGCCATGTTGCGCGCCAGCGCCCCATCATCCGAGGCGGGCGCGAAGGCAGCCGTCGCCAACTTGATCCCGCGCAGGAAATTCCCCATTCCGCTTTGCAGCAGCACGGCGCCGAGCGTCCCGACCACCACGATGATAAAAGCGGCCGGCTGCACCAGCGATCGGATGTGACCGCCCTCCAGCACCTGACCGACCAGGATGCCGCCGATGCCGAGTATCAGCCCTGCTAAGCTACCCCAGTCCATGCCTGCTCCCTCAATTTGGCGCGCATCCGCGCGATGGCCTGACTATGCAACTGACTCACCCGCGATTCGGACACACCCATGATTGCGCCAATCTCCTTAAGATTCATTTCCTGCTCGTAGTACAAGCCCATCAATATCTTTTCCCGATCCGGCAAATCATGGATCGCCTGCACCACTGCCGCGCGGAACCCGGCATTCATCAGCAACTGCAACGGATCGTCGGCCAGATCCGCCGCATAGCGGTCGAGAAAATGCTCCCCCTCCTCGCTTTCGTGAAAATCCTCGTAGTAAATAAGTTGATGGCCGCTGCCTTCTCCCAGCATTTCCTGATAGGCCGTTAGTGACAGCTTGAGTTGCGCGGCAACTTCGCTTTCGCTCGGTGCGCGTCCCAGCCTCTGCTCCAGCAGATTCATCGCGCCCTCAATCTTGCGCATGTTCTGGCGCATGCCGCGCGGCATCCAGTCGGTGCTGCGCAACTCATCCAGCATGGAGCCGCGAATCCGCTGCATGGCGTAAGTCTCGAACTGCGCACCATGCACTTCTTCATAGCGGCTAATGGCATCCAGCAGACCGATCATGCCAGCCTGGATCAGATCGTCCACCTCGACGCTGGGCGGCAACCTGGCTTTCATCAGGTGTGCGATTTTCTTTACCAGCGGCGCATGCGCGGTTATCAGGTGATTTCTGTTCGCTTTTCCATGAACGTTATACATTCATCATGCCAAGAAGTATGTTCCCTAGGACATCATGCCATAACCAGCCGACGGCACTCCAGAAGATGAAAAATAACCCGCCAGACGGCGAAATGCAACTGATGGGCGTGCCGTCTGGTGCACATCAGCCACATGACGCCCAAAACGGGCAGGCCGGTTGTGATGCTCGTCCGCAGGGAGGAATCCAATGGAGTGAAGCGATACGGCAAGATAACGGCTGGCCGCCTTTGCCATGTTGGCGTATACCACCTGCGCCCGCTGTTCGCTCGTTCCGGTTACCAGCACGCTGAATGGTCGTCGACCGTACTGCGAATCGATGCGCTTGATGATCGAATACGCCGACTTGATCGATGCCGCGCTATCCGAAACCTGAACGACAATTTCACCGTCCGCCACGGCTGCGAGAGGCAAATTGCCTTCGGCATCCAGTTCTGCATCAATCATCATCACGTCAAATTGCCCGGCCAGCGCATCAAATGAGGACACAAGACGGGATGCCTGATGCCGGTTGCGCAAAACCGCCTGCACCGAACTGCGCGCCAGGGTTGCCAGAGCGAACCCTTGCGGCGTATGTTGCACGGCATCGTCAAGTTCGTACTCGCGACGCGCGACATGCAGCAAGGTGACGCCCTGACTGATGTCAAGACAGGACGCAACGCCGCGCGATCCGACGCAGGCGTCCAGCAGCAAAACCGAATTGCCGGCGCTCGCCAGAGATTCGCCAAGACTCACCAGCATGGCGCTCTTTTCATCTCCCGGCACACTCGACAGAAAAGTAAACACGCGCGGCCGCGAACCGGCCAGCATTCGCCGCAAACCCTCGGCCTGATCGAATGCAGCCTTATCCAAGGATCACCTCACGCAGGCTTTTGTCATTCATCGCGCGCGCCGTATTGGCCACCACCAGCGGCAACTCGTCATCCTGATAACGGAAAGGCGCGGTCTCGCGCTTCATCCGGAATGCGCGGTCAACCAGATACTGCTTGTTGGCGAGATGGAGGTCTTCCGGCACGCGCTGGCCGTTGGCGACATAGAACAGCTTGAGCTTTTGCCGTATGACGACATCCAGCACGCTGCCTACGGTTGCCGCCTCGTCGAGCTTGGTCATCACGCATCCGGCCAACCCATTGCCCTTGTACGCACGCACCACTTCGTTTAGCGTTTCGCCAGTCGAAGTCGCCGACAGGCACAACAGGCGCTTCACCGGAACGCCGGCACCGGACAGCATGGCAACCTGCTCGGCTACCATCTTGTCGCGCTGGCTGACGCCAACGGTATCGATCAGCACCGTATGCTTGTTTTTAAGTTCCTCAAGTGCATGGCGCAGGTCGGTTTCGTCCTTGACCGAATGCACCATCACGCCAAGGATCTTGCCGTATATGCGAAGCTGCTCGAAGCCGCCAATGCGATAGCCGTCTGTCGTGATCAGCGCCAGCCTGCTCGCGCCGTGCCGCATCACGCAGCGCGCGGCCAGTTTGGCCGTGGTCGTGGTCTTGCCAACTCCGGTTGGCCCGACAAGCGCGAACACGCCGCCTTTGTCCAGCAGTTCGTTTTCATCCTTCATCGTATTCAGGTTGCGCGCCAGAATCGACTTGATCCAGTTCATGCCGCCGCGCGGCTTTTCGCTATCCGGCAATTTCTCGGTCAGATAGCGCGCCAGCGTGGCGCTGAACCCGGCGGCCAGCATTTCGCGCATCACCTCCGCTTTCATCGGCTCGCGCTGATGCTGGCTGCTCCAGGAAAGCTCCGTCAGTTGCGCCTCCAGCATGCCGCGCATCGAACGGATTTCCGACATGACCTGCTGCATCTCCCTGTCTGCAGCTTCCTTCGCCATCGAGATGCCTTGTTCATTGCGGGAGCGCGACTGAGGCTCGCGCACGGGCTCCTGCTTGATCTTGCGTCCGGACGAAATGGCTGCGATCGTATGCGCGGACAAAGCCTCCCGTTCGACAACGGGTTCTGCCAGCGACGACATGTCGTCCGCCGCCAGTGCCAGAATCTCGACGCCGCCGTTGACCGAACGGTTTGAAAGGATCACGGCATCTGGCCCGAGCGCATCTCGTAATTTTCGTAACGCTTCGCGCGATGTGCTTGCAGAGAATTTTCTTACATTCATGCTTGACCTCCAACCAGACGGGTGACTTTAATTGTTTTTGAATCAGGTAATTCAGCGTGCGACAAAACCTTAAGGTGCGGCAAGGCGCGTCGTAAAAATCGTGCGAGCAGCGCGCGCAGCGGTCCCGGCACCAGCAGCACCGGCGCAAAACCCATTTGCTCCTGATAGCGGGCGGCCTGAGCAGTTTGCGCGGCCAGCGTATCGGCCAGTCCGGGCTCGATGCCGACACCATCGCCGCCTGTGGTCTGCAATGCCTGCATCAGCAATCGCTCCAGCCTTGCGTCGAGCGTCATCACCTGCAATTCATTCGATGCGGGATAAATCTGCTGCACGATGGCACGGCCAAGCGCGACCCGCACCACCGCCGTCAACTCGTTGGCATCGGTCGTGTGTGTGGCGTGCTCTGCGATGGTTTCAATGATGGTGCGCATGTCGCGGATATGAACGCCCTCGATCAGCAAATTCTGCAACACCTTTTGCAGGGTTGAAAGCGGTATCAGCTTCGGCACCAGATCCTCAACCAGCTTGGGCGAGTCCTTGCTCAGGTGATCGAGCAGTTTCTGCAGGTCCTGCCGCCCCAGCAATTCCGCTGCGTGCGTCGTGATCAGATGATTCATATGCGTCGCGACTACCGTGCCAGCATCAACCACCGTATAGCCCATCGATTGCGCCTGATCGCGCAGGGTGGCATCAATCCAGATAGCGGGCAAGTCGAACGCCGGGTCGGTCGTCTGCGTCCCGGGCAATGTGCCTGTCACCATGCCTGGGTTGATCGCCAGATACTGGCCGGTATAAGCATCGCCCTTGCCGATTTCGACGCCCTTGAGCATGATCCGGTACGCTGACGGGCGCAGTTCGAGGTTGTCGCGGATATGAACAGGGGGCGCAAGGAAGCCGACTTCCTGCGCAAACTTCTTGCGGATGCCCTTGATCCGCTTGAGCAGTTCCCCGCCCTGCGTTTGATCGACCAATGGGATCAGCCGGTAGCCGACTTCCAGGCCGAGCGTGTCAACCGGCACAATGTCCTGCCAGCTCGCCTCCTCCATTTCCGGCGCGACAGTCGCTGCGGCTGGCTCAGATGTCTCCAGCGGCTGCTTGGCTTTGCTTGAAATCAGATAGGCTGCGCCGGCCAGCACTGCGGCCAGCAGCAGGAATGCAACATGTGGCATGCCGGGAATCAGTCCCATGCCACCGATGATGCCGGCCGTGATGTACATGACCTGCGGCTTGGCGAACAACTGGCCGATCAACTGCCCGCCGATGTCCTGATCACTGGCCACGCGCGACACCACCACGCCGGCGGCAGTCGAGATAATCAGCGACGGAATCTGCGCCACCAGGCCGTCACCGATCGCCAGCAGCGTGTAATTTTTCATGGCGACCGTGAAATCCAGATTGTGCTGCACCATGCCCACGATCAGGCCACCGACAATGTTGACGACGATAATGATAATCCCGGCAATGGCGTCACCGCGAACATACTTGCTGGCGCCATCCATCGCACCGTAAAACTCCGCCTCTTGCGCAACATTCTGGCGACGCGCCCGCGCTTCCTGCTCGCCGATCAAACCCGCGTTCAAGTCCGCATCGATGGCCATCTGCTTGCCGGGCATCGCGTCCAGCGCGAAGCGCGCGCCGACTTCGGCGATCCTGCCGGCGCCCTTGGTGACCACAACAAAGTTGATGATCGTCAGGATCACGAACACCACGAGTCCGACCGCGTAATTGCCACCGATCAGGAAGTGTCCGAACGCTTCGATCACCTTGCCTGCCGCGTCCGGGCCGGTATGGCCTTCGGTCAGCACCACGCGGGTCGACGCGACATTGAGCGACAGGCGCAGCATGGTGCTGACCAGCAGAACCGTTGGGAATGCCATGAAATCGAGCAGCTTGACCGTATAAAGACTGGTCAGCAGCACGATGATAGCCAGCGCAATGTTGAAACTGAAGAATATGTCGAGCGCAAATGCCGGCAGCGGCAGCACCATCATTGCCAGCATCATGACGATGATCAGCGGCGCCGCAAATGCCCGCATGTTCTCGCCAGTCAGCCATATTGGCGCACGCATGTTCATTGAAGCACTCCCTGCGCGGCAGCAGATGGAACCGCCGCATTATTTGGATCAAGGTGTGGCGGCACTTCAATATGGGATGGCACCTCCGGGCGATATCCGCCATAGGCCTTGAAGCTGCGCAACTGAAAGACATAAGCCAGCACTTCGGCCACAGCGATGTACAGTGCCTCGGGAATCTCTTCTTCCAGTTCGGCGTGCCGGTACAACGCGCGCGCCAAAGCCGGCGCTTCCAGCATTGGCACGAGATTTTCATTGGCGATTTCGCGGATTCTCGCGGCCACCTCTCCCGCCCCTTTTGCCACCACCCTCGGCGCGCTCATCCGGCCATCGTCATACTTGATTGCCACCGCAAAACGGGTCGGGTTGGTGACCACCACATCGGCCGTTGGCACCTGCGCCATCATGCGGCGGCGCGCCATTTCCCTTTGCTGAGCGCGAATCTTGGCTTTGATTTCCGGATTGCCATCGGATTCCTTCGATTCCTGACGGACTTCCTCGCGCGTCATCTTGAGCTTGTTCGCGTAGTGCCACATCTGATAAGGCGCATCAATGCCAGCAATTAACACCAGCACGCTGACTATTGATATGAAGCTGACCAGAAGCAAATGACCAAGATGCGCCGCGCCCGTTTTTACTGGTTCAACCCCCAGACCCAGCATCGCATCCAGCTGCTTTGAAACCACCATCCAGGCAACGACGCCAATCAGCAAGGTCTTTCCCATTGCCTTTAGCAACTCCATCCCGGCGCGAACAGAAATCAGGTTTGACAATCCATTTATCGGATTCATCTTGCCGAAATTGGGTTCAAGCGCCTTTGCGCTGAACAGCCAGCCGCCGATCAGCAAAGGAGAGCCTAGCGCCACGATCAGCAGCAGCAGCACTGCCGGCGAAAAGGCGAACACTATGTCGCCGATGTGAGACACCAATCGCGACAGCAGCAACTCCATGTCAAAGGCGTGTGCGCGGTCAAATGACATGGTCGCAGACAGCATGCGCGTCATCTGACGGATGACACTGTCGCCCATCGCCCACATTCCGGCGCCGGCTGCCAGCAGGATCGTACAGGTTGCCAACTCACGGGAGCGAGGAACATCACCCTCCTCGCGCGCGCGCTCGAGGCGTCTGGGCGAGGCGGATTCGGTTTTTTCAAGATCGCTTTGTTCGGCCATGGCCGGCTCCTGTGAGGCATGCCGCAGGCGCAATGCGGCATTTCAATATCGCGTAGGGAAGATTATTGGCCACAACGGCACCGGGGAATCGAAGGAACAGGCGGGGAAAGCTGCCGCTTATCGGCAGGGAGCCAGCAAGAAGGCAGAGCGTGCCACGCAGGACGGCCAAACCACTCGGGAAGCGCTGATTAATCCATGCTGCCCGCGTTTGCGATTAAAACAGTGCCTCCCCAGGGCGTGTTCACACTAATAACGCGACGCGTTATTATTTTGCCCCAAGTGGCATT
>CAZAWA010000002.1:0-25475 GCA_964488675.1 uncultured Oxalobacter sp.
TGGGGCAAATCGAGTTGATCCAGCGCTTCTCGCAGTTCTTGTCGCTCCTCTCCCTCGACACGACGGGATACGCCACCACCGCGCGGGTTGTTTGGCATGAGAACCAGGTAACGGCCAGCCAGTGAAATGAATGTCGTCAGTGCCGCGCCCTTATTGCCGCGCTCCTCCTTTTCAATCTGAACCGTGATTTCCTGCCCCTCGCGCAAGGCGTTCTTGATGGACGCGCTGCGGACATCTACCCCGTCCTTGAAAAAGGAGCGAGCAACCTCCTTGAATGGCAAAAAGCCATGGCGATCTTCACCATAATTGACAAAACAGGCCTCGAGCGACGGTTCGATTCTCGTGATGACTGCCTTGTAAATATTGGATTTGTGCTGCTCGCGTCCGGCAGCTTCAATATCGATGTCGATTAGTTTTTGCCCATCGACAATTGCAACGCGCAACTCTTCCTGTTGCGTCGCATTGAACAACATTCGTTTCATTTTTCACACTCCGAGGCCAGAAGGCCCAATTTCATGCAGCGCTCAGCGTTTTGCCATTGCCGCAAAGATACATAAAAGTACGCGGGGACGAAGTGTCAGGGAGGGGGGGAATTGCCGAAATGTGCGGCGCAAAAAACTGCCGCATCGTGGCGCGGATGGAAAGGGTGTGGCTACCGAATACACGAGCGTATGCACTATGCAATTCAAATGGTTCGAAAATTGAAAACATTTTTGCGAGTAGTAAGCCTGTATATCGTGTCAAACGAAACGGCGTTTGAAAAAGCAGCAACCAAACATCAAACACATCAACCGGCAAGCGCGCCTTCGGAGGGCGCTTGCCAGACTATTATCCTTATAATCCAAACAATCTTGTCCCGCATCCTTCACACTATCCGATTGCATCTAAGGAGCAACCCTGATCAGGCGAGGATGGTGCGTACACAATCTCCCACTGAGTTTGCGCGAAGCAGAGGCCAGTGGGAAGCCTCAATATGCCGCTGGTATTATAACCCACAAGCCCGCAGTTGATTTATACTTGCGGCCTCACAATTATATATTCAAAATGAAGGACTTAGAGAGACAAGCTCGGAAAAGTGCTGAAAAACAACCGTCACGAGCGAAGCCACTAGGGCAGCCGGAGGTTCGATTTGTCACAATTTCCGATGATGAGGCCGGGCAGCGCATCGACAATTTCCTTTTGCGTATCTGCAAGGGCGTTCCTAAAAGCCACATTTACCGCATCCTGCGGTCGGGAGAGGTGCGGGTCAACAAGGGGCGCATTGACCAGACCTATCGACTGGAAATTGGCGATGTGGTTCGTCTACCGCCAGTTAGGGTAGCGGAAAAGTCTGCTCCGGCCGCACCAGGCGCGGATTTCACCATCCTGCATGAAGACGCTCACCTGCTCATCATCGATAAACCGGCGGGCAGCGCCGTGCACGGCGGGTCGGGTATCAGCTTCGGTATCATCGAGCAATTGCGCGCCAAGCGGCCCGATGCCAAATTCCTCGAACTGGTTCATCGGCTTGACCGCGAAACATCGGGCGTTCTCGTGCTGGCAAAAAAGCGCTCGGCGCTGACCAATCTGCATGAACAAATCCGCTCAGGTACTGTCGATAAACGCTACCTGACCCTGGTGCATGGCGACTGGAAGAACGCCCGTCAGCATGTGAAATTGCCTCTCCACAAGTATTCAACGGCGGAGGGGGAGCGGCGCGTGCGGGTGCAATCCGGCGGGATGGCGTCCCACACAGTTTTCAATCTTCTTCGTAAATATGATGAATTTGCCCTGCTGGAAGCTGAGTTGAAAACGGGCCGCACCCACCAAATCAGGGTACATCTGGCATCCAGTGGCTTTGCCATCGCCGGTGACGACAAGTATGGTGATTTCGCCTTGAACCGCGTTTTGCAAAAAGCAGGTGGCAGGCAGAGCGCCCTGAAGCGGATGTTCCTGCATGCACATCAAATCACTTTCATCCATCCTGAAACGGGGAGGCCTGTGACTATCCGCGCCCCGCTCGCCGATGAATGCGACCGTTTTTTGCGCAGCCTTGAAGAAAGCTCGCAGCAACACTCAAAATAACCAATATTTATGGAGCAGGGCAGTAGTCACTGCCAGAAATCATGGCGAAGAAACAATTTGATTTGATCGTGTTTGATTGGGACGGCACGCTGATGGACAGCACGGCAGCCATCGTGAATGCCATTCAGGCAGCGGCCGCTGACCTGAGATTGCCAATTCCTGACCGCAAAACGGCGTCTTTCGTGATTGGGCTGGGTTTGCGGGAAGCAATGGAAACGGTAATGCCCGAACTCGATCCGGCCTATTATCCGCGCATCGTTGATCGCTATCGCCACCACTACCTGAGTAAGGATAAGCATTTGTCCTTGTTCGAAGGTGTGCGAGAAATGTTGGATGACCTATCACAGCGAGGTTACGCGCTGGCAGTCGCAACGGGAAAAAGCCGCATGGGGCTTGACCGGGTTCTGGAAGAATCAGGGCTCAATCATATGTTTCAGGCGACCCGTTGCGCCGACGAAACGCATTCAAAACCTCACCCGGCGATGTTGCAGGAACTAACCACCGAACTTGGTCACGACATGAGCCGCACAGTTATGATCGGGGACACCACGCATGACCTGCAGATGGCACTGAATGCCGGTGCAGCAGGGATTGCGGTGCAATATGGTGCCCATCCTGAAGATTTTCTCCGGGCGCTGAAACCGTTGTACGCTGCGGATTCGGTCGCCCAGTTGCATGCGTGGCTTATCGAAAACGCTTGATTTACCCCTAACCTGGCGCCTCCACAATGAACGAGCAGACCAACGACAAGCAAGCAGAATCAGGCATAACTCCTGACGGCAAGGAAAACTGGGAACGCGACACCTTGGAAAAACTGGTTCTTTCAACCTTGAATGAGCAACGCGCGCGTCGTCGATGGGGGATTTTCACGAAGTTGCTCACACTGGCCATCATTTTATTTGGCATGTGGCATGTCTTTGATCTGGGCGACAAGGAAGGGGACAAGGAAACCAAAGGAAAACATACGGCAGTAATTGAAATTGACGGCGCGATCGACTCCGGCAAAAACAGCGCTGGCAAGTCCATCATACCGGCACTTAACAAGGCTTTTTCTGACAAGGCATCGGTGGGGGTCATTCTCCGCATCAACAGTCCAGGCGGAAGCCCGGTTCAGGCTGGAATAATCAACGACGAAATTGCGCGTCTGCGCGAGAAATATCCCAATAAGCCACTGCATGTCGTTGTGCATGATATCTGCGCATCCGGCGCCTACTATGTTGCGGTCGCAGCCGACAAAATTTATGTGAACAAGGCCAGCATCGTCGGTTCCATTGGTGTTCTGATCAACGGTTTCGGATTCACTGGCGCCATGGAAAAATTAGGGGTCGAACGAAGACTGATGATTGCTGGAGACAACAAGGGCTTCATGGATCCCTTCAGCCCGCAATCCGATAAACACAAATCCTATGCGCAGCAAATGTTGAATGAAGTGCACAATCAGTTCATTGAGGCCGTGCGAAAAGGGCGCGGCGATCGCCTCAAGGAAACACCGGAAACCTTCTCCGGCTTGTTCTGGAGCGGCACCAAGGCGGTGGAAATGGGTCTGGCCGATGGTTTTGGTACGGTTAATTCCATCGCGCGCGAAGTCATCAAAGCCGAAGAACTGGTGGACTACACCGAGCGAGATAACCTGCGAGACCGTGTGCTCAAAAAATTTGGCGCGGCTGTAGGTGATGGGGCAACCACATCAGCAACCAGGTTGCTGGTACCCGTCTTGCGCTAATCACAGAAATCATGTTTTTTATTAAGCATGCGTCGCAATACATTGTTATATAAACATATTTGTTCAAAATTCATACTTTCCTGCAGTCTTCCGTGGCTTGCGATTATCGATCGGACGCGCCGGATTGAATGGCCTTAAATTCGCATAATTTATATTATGTCAAATACTGCACTGAACAAAGAATTCCGCAGTCTAGATATGTTGGAGTTAATAAAGTTGAAGGACATTGATTTCGGCGGATGCCATTTCAAATATTCGGCCGACGATGCAAGCCTGCTTTTGCATTCACGCGATATCCATGGCGTTGGCCATATCCACAGATTTCATCTGCCAGGCTCATTCCTTGTCAACATCGGCGGGAATTTCTGGCGGCTCGTAACAGGTGTTGGAGATGCCAGCAAAGCCCGTCATCTTTTCGAAGATGCGGGAATCAACATTGATGAGCGCATTAACGCCCTGCGCGAACTGGGAGTGCCCATCCTTACCAAAGAAGAAGGAATGCAAAACCTCGACCGATACCAACTTCCTGTTAAGCGCCTCTTGTTGACTGCCTAAGACTAGCTAAATGGCCTGGCAAGGCAGAGAATCTGCCGCCCTATCACGCGCAACATGTTGGCTAAACATCTACCTGGCATCCCAAATTGTGATCTTCGTTTGCATGCATTAGGCATTTGCCACTGTCATCCATTCTGTGCTCTATGGCATGGCAAACAACACCAGTGAAATAAATGTATTCGACATGGCTGCAGCTACTGCATCCAGAAAGCTGCGGGCAAAGACCCAGATGCTGCTCCAAGAGATAAACAAGCTGTGGAGGGGTTTTCATTTCGTGCGGATGTATGCGAGCATTATTCTGGGCAGGGTTAACTCTGACATTGGTAGAAAGCTTTTGATCCATTGACAATTTGATCACACAACCCGCCCGCACTTTTGAAAAATCCTCAGATTAACTATTCGACATGGCACATTCATTGCTGATGGGTAAGCGAGAGCCAAGATCATGCCTTCCCTGAAAAATGTTTAATCTGACGCCCCAAAATTTACCCGCCATTGAGCATTATCAACACCTTGAAATCTCCATGAGAGAACATACCATTAGTTTGCGGGAAGTTGAACTATGTAATTCAGCAAATTATGAAATGGAAAAATGATCATTGGAAGTCGCAGGGAAACAAACAACTCTCCAAGAAAAGGTGTATCGCTTAAGGCAAAAGGGCATTCCAGCAGTCAAACGCTGGACAGAAACCCATAGAAACATACATTAAATGGAGCAGAAATGATTAGCAAAATTGCGGAATCCCACTTCAACGCGCTGCGGGCCGCGTCTATTGGCGCCGTCAGCACCGAAGACCCGGCACCAGCCGCTCCCGGCAAGGTGCATGACGCACTTGACTCGTTCCTGTCTACTCCGTCGTTCAGCGGCAAGCAAATTGCAATTGAGTCGCTGTTGAGGCAGATTACCAAAGGAACACCACCGATTCCCGATAAACCTGTTACGGTTGGTTGAAGTAGAGGGCCCCGGCGGGGCCCTGATTTTTTTGTGGCATCAAACTGCTCTGTCATCGTTACAAATCATCTATTGCCATGCGCTACTGGCTATAATTTGGCATAGCGTGACGCAAGGAGTTTTCCATGCCCCACCCGAGATACAGGCGTAGCCTGACCATAACTCTTATCGTGCTGGTGGTTGCCGGTTTCGTTGCATGGCATTTTCTTCGCTCACCCGGCCAACTTTCTGGCATTTCCCATGGTAACGGCCGACTGGAGGCGATTGAAGTCGATGTCGCAACCAAGTTCGCAGGGCGTGTAGCTGAAGTCCTGGTGCGAGAGGGTGATAACCTGAGTCTCGGACAAGTGGCCGCCAAACTGGATGTGGAAGATCTGGCGGCCCAACTGCGAGCCGCCGAGGCGGCCGTCCTGCAGGCACGCGATGGCGTCGCCAGCGCCGCGAGCCAACAGAAACTGGCACGCGTGACGCTGGATCGCACCCGCGAGCTAATCAAAAAAGGGTTTATCAGCGGGGACCGGCTAGACCGCGATGCCAGTAGTCTGCAAACCGCCGACGCCGCGCTGGCCGCAGCTCGCAGCAAGGTAGACGAAGCTCAGGCGCGTGCCGATTCCTTGCGAGTCAATGTCAATGACACCAGCCTGCGTGCACCGGTTGCCGGCCGTGTTCTGTACCGGCTGGCGGAGCCGGGCGTGGTACTCGGCGCTGGCGGCAAAGCTTTCACCCTGCTGGATTTGACCGATGTATATATGTCGATTTACCTCCCCACGGAAGAGGCTGGCAAGGTGGCGATCAACAGCCCGGCGAAAATCGTGCTTGATGCACTGCCCGATAAGCCAATCCCCGCCAGCGTCGTTTTCGTCGCACCCCGATCGCAATTCACTCCCAAGGAAGTAGAGACCCGTAACGAGCGGGAAAAACTGATGTTCCGCGTCAAGGTCAAGGTTGATCTGGAATGGCTGAAGCAAAATGCCGACATTGCAAAACCCGGTATGCCCGGAATTGCGTTTGTGCAAACCTCGCCGGATGCCGCATGGCCTGACAAATTGCCGTCCAGGTAATGACGATGGACAAGACCCCTGTTGCCCGCCTGCAGGATGTCAGCCTGTATTACGGCGCGGTTGCAGCACTTGATGAAGTCACGCTTGACTTGCCCGCCGGCCGCATGGTGGCACTCATCGGGCCGGACGGGGTCGGCAAATCATCCCTGCTGGCGCTCGTTTCTGGCGCAAGAAAGATCCAGAATGGACGGATAGAGGTACTCGGTGCCGATATCGGCAACCGGCGTACCCGCGCCCGCCTGCAACCGCGCATCGCCTACATGCCGCAAGGCTTGGGCAAGAATCTCTACCCCACCCTCTCCGTGTTCGAAAACCTCGATTTTTTCGGGCGCCTGTTCAGTCAGAATCGTGCCGAGCGCGAGTCACGCATATCGCAATTGCTGACTGCGACCGGACTCGAATCATTTCGCGACAGGCCGGCCGCAAAACTGTCGGGGGGCATGAAACAGAAACTTGGTTTGTGCTGTGCGCTGATCCACGACCCGGATCTGCTGATCCTTGATGAGCCGACCACCGGCGTTGATCCTTTGTCGCGGAGGCAGTTCTGGGAATTGATCGATGCTATCCGCGCGCACCGCGCAGACATGAGCGTGCTGGTTTCGACTGCCTACATGGAGGAGGCGGAACGCTTCGACTGGCTGGTTGCGATGAACGCCGGAAAAATTATCGGCAGTGGAACAGCGGCAGACATCAAGGTAGTCGCTGGCGCATCGACCCTCGAGGAGGCGTTTATCCGCCTGTTGCCGGAAGCGCAACGCAAGGAGCATCGTGAACTGCTCATCCCTCCTCGCGTTAACGGTGAGCAGGACTGGGCCATCGAAGCAGAGGGCCTGACGCAACGATTCGGCGACTTCACTGCAGTTGACAATGTCAGTTTCAAGATTGCCAAAGGCGAGATTTTTGGCTTTCTCGGCTCCAACGGTTGCGGCAAGACCACGACCATGAAAATGCTGACAGGTCTGTTGCCGCCGACCGATGGCAACTCCCGCCTTTTTGGCGTGCCGCTTGAGGCGAACAACTTCGAAATGCGAAAGAAGGTCGTCTACATGTCGCAATCGTTTTCGCTTTACGGCGAACTGACAACGGCGCACAACCTCGACCTACACGCAAGACTGTTCCATCTGGCGCCTGACAGGATGCGGGAGCGCATTGCCGCACTTGTCGATCGCTTTGGTCTTGGCCCCTACCTCGATATGTCTGCGGCGCAACTGCCGCTCGGCATAAGGCAGCGCCTGTCACTGGCCGTTGCGGTGGTGCATGAACCGCAACTCCTCATTCTGGACGAGCCGACTTCAGGCGTCGATCCGATCGCGCGCGACCAGTTCTGGGAATTGCTGGTAGAGCTGTCGCGCGAACAGGGCGTGACCATTTTCATTTCAACCCACTTCATGAACGAAGCCGAACGCTGCGACCGTATTTCACTGATGCACGCGGGACTGGTGCTCGCCAGCGACACGCCAAGCGCCCTGAAAGCGGTAAAGAACACCGAAACGCTGGAAGACGCCTTTATTGCCTATCTCGAAGACAGCACCGGCAAGAGCGAGCCGCCCAGACTTGAAAGCTCGGAGCAAACGGTCAGCGAGCAACCCTACAAGTGGTTCAGTCTGGGACGCCTGCTCGCGTATTCCTACCGCGAAACGCTGGAGTTGCGGCGAGATGCCATCAGGCTGACCTTCGCGTTGCTCGGTTCGGTACTGCTCATGTTTGTGCTCGGCAAGGGCATCTCGATGGATGTGCAGGACTTGCGTTTTGCCGTGCTAGACATGGACCAATCGCCAGAATCGCGCGCCTACATCCAGAACATTGCCGGTTCGCGTTATTTTCTGCAGCAAAAACCAATCCGCGACAATGCCGAACTTGAGCAGCGCATGCACTCCGGTGAACTGACCGTTGCACTGGAAATTCCGCCGAACTTCGGGCGCGACCTGCGACAGAACCGACATCCCGAAATCGCCGCCTGGGTCGATGGCGCCATGCCCTTCCGGGGCGAAACCACGATGGGCTATGTGCAAGGCTTGCATGCACAATATTTGTCTGACCTGATTACCGAGGCGACCGGCACCCGCCCCAACCTGCTGCCAACCGAGATGGCGCTGCGCTATCGCTACAATCAGGATTTCAGCAGCATTTACGCCATGGTGCCGGCGGTCATATCGCTGCTCCTGGTGTTCATCCCAGCCATCCTGATGGCGCTGGGCGTGGTGCGTGAAAAGGAACTCGGCTCGATTACCAACCTGTATGTAACGCCTGTAACCCGTCTTGAATTCCTGCTCGGCAAGCAGTTGCCGTACATTGCGATAGCCATGTTCAGCTACTTCTGTCTGGTGGCCATGGCGGTGTGGCTGTTCGGCGTGCCGATCAAGGGCAGCTTTGTCGCGCTGACATTCGGCGCCTTGCTGTATGTCACCACAACCACTGGCCTTGGCTTGCTGATTTCGACCTTCACCAGGACGCAAATCGCCGCCCTGTTCGGCGCGGCGGTACTGACCATGCTGCCGGCCGTGCAGTTTTCCGGCCTCTCTACCCCTGTGACATCTTTGACCGGCATGGCGTACTGGATCGGACAAGGATTTCCGGCAACCTATTTTCTGGCAATCAGTCGGGGCATTTTCACGAAAGCACTGGGTTTTACCGATTTGTTCGTCACCTTTGCCAAACTTGCATTATTCATCCCGATTCTGACGGGCATCTCGCTACTTTTGCTGTCTAAACAGGAAAAGTGAGGCCGCGATGAAGACCACTCTCTCCAATATTTTCCGCCTCGGCATCAAGGAGTTGCGCAGCCTGTGGGCCGACAAGGTGTTGCTGGTGCTGATTTGCTGGGTTTTCACCGGCGCGATTTACGCCGCGTCCATCGGTGTGTCGCAGGAATTGCGCAATGCACCCGTCGCGGTCGTCGACGAGGATCGTTCGCCGCTGTCGCAACGACTGATCGGCGCACTGACCCCACCCTACTTCAAACCGCCGGAGCTGGTGTCGATGAAGCAGATGGATGCCGAAATGGATCATGGCCGTTACTCCTTCGGCATCGTCATTCCCGCCAACTTTCAGCGCGATTTCCAGGCTGGCCGCCGTCCGGCCATTCAGGTGAATATCGACGCCACCCAGATGAGTCAGTCCTTCATCGGCGCTGGCTACATCCAGAGCATTTTTGTTGGCGAACTGAATGAATACCAGACCGGCAAACGCAGCACAGCCGACCCACCGATCCGGCTCGCGACCCGCGCACGATTCAACCCTAACCTGATCGGCTTCTGGTTTGGCGGCGTGATGGAAGTCATCAGCAGCATCACGATACTGACCATCATTCTGGTGGGCGCGGCCTTCATTCGGGAGCGCGAACACGGCACCATCGAGCACCTGCTGGTCATGCCGGTGACGCCATTCGAAATCATGATGGCGAAAATCTGGGCCAACGGGCTGGTGGTGCTGATCGGCGCAACCGTGGCACTGACTGTCGTCATTCAGCAAATCCTGAAGGTGCCTATTGCCGGTTCGATACCTCTGTTTCTGTGCGGCGCAGCGCTCTACATGTTTTCTGCCGCCTCCATAGGCATTTTCCTTGGCACCCTCGCCCGATCGATGCCGCAACTCGGCCTGCTGGCCATCCTCACGGTCATCCCGCTGAAACTTCTGTCCGGCGGCGTCACGCCGCGCGAAAGCATGCCGGAACTGGTGCAATGGATCATGTCTGGCGCGCCGACCACCTATTTTGTGAAACTGGCGCAGGGCATCCTGTATCGCGGTGCCGGTTTCGATACCGTCTGGCCGAATTTTGTCGCGATGGCAGTTATTGGCGTGGTGTTCTTTGTCGCCGCGCAGGCGCGCTTCCGGCGCTCGGTGACTCAATCACAAACCTGAATACCAATAACGCATCGCCTTATAGAGTCGGCTACTAACTGTTCGGCAATGTAGGTTGGTGCCGAGCGGAGCGAAGCGAAGACCAACAACGGCATCGATTTATACCGTGGCGTTGGGCTTCCTGCGTCAGCCCAACCTACCCGGCTTCGCTTAACATTGCCTTCACACACTAATAACGCGTCGCGTTAATAGCGGGTTCCTCAGCGGCATTTTGGGCGGATCTGCATGCCAAAATCACCCAACTTGCACAATAATTAGGCAAAATCAGCCTCTGGAAACGGTGTTTTTCCTGGAGTATATGCCCAAAAATGCCAAATCGCCAGCATACAATTGCCGGAGAAAAAATACCCCTATCCAGTATATTATTTGGTGCCCTTGGATTTTATGTGCCCGATCCCGTCATAACATTGAATGGCATGCAAAGTCTCACCAGAGCAAACGATGCAGGCATGCTTTCCGGTCAGCAAGATGCGCTTCGCATTACAATGTCCACTGATATCAAACGAATTGTGTCACCGTGCTTTCTGCCATCCTCCACCACATCACGCTTTCTTCCGCGCTATTTCTGCTGGTGCTCCTCGGCTATCTGATGATGCGCGTCGGCAAGTGGTCGAAGGAGGTGGCCAATTCATTGTCGAAATTCGTGTTCAACATTGCGGTGCCTGCTCTGCTGTTCAACACCATGAGCCGTTTTTCCAGCTTGCCACCCGTCGATGCCAGACTGCTAATCGCCTTTTTTGGCAGTTGCATTATTGTTTTCATCGCCGGTCGCCTGGTGGCATGGAAACTGTTCAAGCTTGATGGCGTTGCACAATCGGTGTTCGCGCTCGGCGGAATTTATTCGAACAATGTGTTTCTTGGCATTCCTTTGGCCAAGATGACATTGGGTGAGGAAGCCTTGCCCCCGGTCGCACTGATTATCGCATTCAATGCGCTTCTGCTATGGACGCTGGTGACGATTTCAACCGAATGGGCACAGCATGGCAGCCTCTCGATGAAAGGTTTTTCAAAAACTACGAAAAGCGTACTGACCAATCCAATTGTCACCTCGATTCTGCTCGGTCTGCTCTGGGATCTCACGGGCATTGCTTTGCCAGATCTGCTAAAAATGCCGCTGCAGATGACCTCGCAAGCGGCTGCGCCGATGGCGCTGATCGTGCTTGGAATGGGGTTGGCGGAATATGGAATTCATGAAGGATGGCGCGAAAGCGTGGCTATCACCACGCTGAAACTGGCGGTGCAACCGCTGGTCGTGTTCGCGCTGGCACGGGCAATCGGACTGCCAAAAATGGAGACACAGGCGATTGTGATGCTGGCGTCGATCTCGGTCGCCGTGAATGTCTATCTGATGGCGGATCAGTTCAAGACCATGAAGGGCGCGGTCGCGTCAAGCATAGTGCTCTCCACCATCATCGCGGCTGTCACGACACCAATCGCGATTGCATTAACGGGTTGATTGAAACTATCCGGATGATTTCGGTAAGGCTTGAAACCTCTACAGCAACTCCCGGCGAACGCACTCGCTATGCAGGTCTTCCTGCGACCAGTTGTTGTAACCGATGAACCCCTCCATCATCATGGTGGCCAAGGCGATTTTTGCAGCATCGGAAGTTCGGATGAACTCTACAAAATACTGAACATCATAAGCCACCAGATTTCTGATGAGCAAATCTTTTGATGTTGTCAATTCGTTAGACATCTCGTTCTCCGTAGGACAGAGGGTGACCGTAACCCACCCGCTGTTTCATACCCCTTACGCTTGAAGTGTAAGGGTTCTGGTAGCCTGATGCAAACCAGCATTCATGTCTAAATGACAAACAAAAAGCTCTACCATGAGCGCTTCTAGAGTGAAGCAATGAATGTGTGGTAGGTTCGAAAACGACACTTGGATTTTCGCGCCAGGAAATCCATTTGAATCAACAGGTCGCATTTCTGGCGGAAGGTGTGAGATTCGAACTCACGGAGGGCTTTCACCCTCGCCGGTTTTCAAGACCGGTGCATTCAACCGCTCTGCCAACCTTCCGGAAGTGCGCCATTATACAGAATGCGTGCAGATGCGGCACTGTTTCAATAGGCACCAGTCCAAACTTATAACTGATGAACAAACTGCCTCATTCCTCAGCAACGCGCCACTATTCCAGCAGCCTTCTGCTCGCTCTGGCCCTTGCTTTTGGTGTGATTGGCTGCTCCACAACCGCGCCTTATCCGGTGAATCCGCCGATCGACGGGCGCGACCCGTCCAAGGAATATCGTTTTCGCAATCATGGTCATGATGAGACTAGCGACTCTCTGGGCGTCATGTTGACCTTTTCGGCGCAGCGCCTTGCAATCATCGGCATTTTGGACTCGAACGCGGGCGGCATGGATTAATCAGTGCTTCCCAAGGTGTGCTGGGACGGAAAAAAGCGCTCTTTGCTGGACGAGATCGATGTCATCAGTTCAGTATCCGGCAGGAGCATCGTCGCCGCGCATTATGCGCTCAAATCGAATGAGCGGGAGCCGCTCATGAAAATCCCAACGACCCTGTCGCCTCCCCAGGCAGAGGTCGATCTGTTGCGCAAGACTGCAAGACGCACATTGCGCGAATCACCTGAAATGAAACGCCTGCTGCAAGACATGAGAACAGGCGACTAGCCCGCCAGAAACATCCCCTGCAGATCCGTCAGGAAGCGCCGCCCCATCTCGGTTGGCTTGATAACCATGTGGTCGCGGTATAGCAAACCCCTGTCTTCCGCCTGTTTCAGCACCTTGTCGATTGCCGTGATCGTCAAGCCGGTGCGTTCGGTAAAAAGATAGGGTGGGAAACCGTCGGCCAACCTTAGCGCATTGAGCATGAATTCGAAGGCGAGTTCCTTTTGTGCGACTTCGTGCTCCTCCTGCACGGGCTTGCGTTGCAGCGCATGCTCCATGTACGCCTGTGGCTGGCGATAGCGCATCTGGCGCAAGATACGCTGCGGGAATGAAATCTTCGAATGTGCGCCAGCGCCGATGCCAAGATAGTCGCCGAACTGCCAGTAGTTCAGGTTGTGACGGGATCGCCGTCCTGGTTGCGCATAGGCGGAGACTTCGTAATGCTGGTAGCCCGCCTTGCTGGTCATGTCCTCGATCATGTCCTGCATGTCGGCACTGGCTTCGTCATCCGGCAAGGAGGGCGGATATTTGGCGAAATAGGTATTTGGCTCCATCGTCAGGTGGTACAAAGAGAGATGCGGCGGCGCATAAGCGATGGCTGCTTCTATGTCGTCTCGAGCCTGATCTACGGTTTGCGTTGGCAAGGCATACATCAGGTCAAGGTTGAAATTTTCAAAGTGCGCCTGCGCCACTTCAACTGCCCTGCGGGCTTCATCGCCGTCATGGATGCGGCCAAGCAACTTAAGGTGCTGCGAATCAAAACTCTGGATGCCGATGGATAGGCGGTTGACCCCGCTTGCACGAAATGACTGAAATTGACTGGTCTCCACCGTGCCGGGGTTCGCCTCCATCGTAATTTCAGCGTCGGCTTCGAGCGGCAACAAAGCGCGCAGGTCAGACAGCAAGCGCTCCAGCCCCGCTGGTGACAGCAGGCTGGGGGTGCCTCCGCCAATGAAAACCGTCTGCACCCTGCGCCCCCATATCAGCGGCAACGCCGTCTCAAGATCGGCACGCAACGCCGCTAGATAGTTGCTTTCCGGGATGGCGCCCTTTGCTTCATGGGAGTTGAAGTCGCAGTAAGGGCACTTGCGCGCGCACCACGGGAAATGGATGTAGAGCGAGAGCGGCGGCAGGACGGAAAGGCGGGGCGCGATCATCGCATTTTTTCGACCAGCGCGCGCAAGGCTTGCCCGCGGTGTGAAAGCTGATTTTTTTGCTCCGGCGGCAATTCGGCAGCGGTTTTGTTCAGTTCCGGCAACAGAAAATACGGGTCATAACCGAAACCATTCTGACCGCGCGGCGATTCAATAATCTTTCCCTGCCAGCGCCCCTCGGCAATCAGCGGCTGGGGATCGTCGGCATGGCGCACGAAAACCAGCGCACAGTAGTAGCAGGCTGACTTGTCGGCATGGGGCGCAAGATCGGCCAACAGCTTGTGATTGTTGCGCATATCCGATTTGGGCTCTCCCGCATAGTACGCTGAACGCACACCGGGTGCGCCGCCGAGCGCATCAACGCATATCCCGGAGTCATCCGCCATGGCTGGCAGCCCGGTAATACGCGAGGCATGCCTTGCCTTCGCCAGCGCATTTTCGACAAAAGTAAGATGCGGCTCTTCCGCTTCAGGCACGCCATATTCGGATTGCGCGTGAAGTTCGATGCCGAGCCGGGCAAACATCTCGCCGAACTCTCTCAGTTTGCCGGCATTGTTTGAAGCAACGACAATTTTGCGTGACATGATGAAAACTAGGCGCCGGTCAGACCCAGGGCGGATTTTTGTATCAGGATCAACTCGATGATTCCCTGCTGCGCAAGATCGAACAAATGGTTCATCGTGGCACGGTCGAACGCTTCCCCTTCAGCCGTTCCCTGCACTTCAATGAAGTTGCCTGCGTCAGTCATCACAACATTCATGTCAGTGTCGCAGCCAGAATCTTCCTGATAGTCCAAATCGAGCACCGGTGTCCCCTGATAAACGCCTACCGAAATAGCCGCGACAAAATGCTTGATCGGAATGGCAGGAAGATGTTTGTGCCGTACCAGTTGGGAAAATGCGTCGTAAGCCGCAACCATCGAGCCAGTGATCGCCGCTGTGCGCGTACCGCCATCGGCT
Organism: uncultured Oxalobacter sp.; assembly: GCA_964488675.1. GTDB lineage: Bacteria > Pseudomonadota > Gammaproteobacteria > Burkholderiales > Burkholderiaceae_D > QZKY01. The sequence continues at coordinate 14,961 of CAZAWA010000002.1, forward strand.
TGAATGACATCGCAGTCAAGATGGAGCGTGCGCTCGCCGATTGCGTTCAAATCAAACGCTGCGCGCAGTGAACGGCCTATCAATCGCTGGATTTCCTGCGTCCGTCCCGACTGCCGCCCCCTCGCCGCTTCACGATCCATGCGTGTATGCGTCGACCGTGGCAGCATCCCGTATTCCGCCGTCATCCAGCCCTGCCCCTTCCCCCTCAGGAAACCCGGAACGGTTTCAGCGATGCTTGCAGTGCAAATCACGCGCGTATCGCCAAATTCCACCAGAACCGATCCTTCGGCGTGTTTGGTGAAGTTTCGAGTCAGCGTAACCTGACGCAGTGCGTCAGCGGCACGCCCGCCGGGGCGAATGCCATTGGCCATATTCATTCCTTTGGGAAAGTGATGCGGTTCGATTGATAAATGGCCCTGCGGATTTCCTCGATCGCCTTTTCGATTTCCTCGTCGCCGACCTCGCCGCCAGATATCGGGCCATCCGGCGGCTCCGTCTGGATCATTGAGGTCACCTCACCAACCTGCAGAGTGTTGGTCGAAATGGTGGATGCATCCTTCAGACTGTTGGTTCCCGACCACATCAATGCCAGTGCAGTGGCATTGTCACTGTTGATGCCAGCCACCGAAATTGCCTTGTTGAGCAATTCTGGAATGGCACGCACTATGGTGTTGTCCAGAAACTTCCGTGCAAGGATGTTTTCTGGCAGAACAGACCACAGGCCGTCAGAGCACAACAGGATGACATCGCCGGGCATTAGCGCAGCCAGGCGCGAGGTTTCCACGATCGGCGCGTTGGTCGCGCCCAGACAGTTGAAGAGTTTGTGTCGCTCCGGATGATTGTCTCGTTGCGCCGGATCGATTTTGCCTTGCGAAATAAGGGTTGAGATGCGCGAATGATCCTGGGTACGCGCCAGTATCTGTCCGTTTCTCATCCAGTACAGGCGAGAATCACCGCAGTGGGCCCAGATCGCTTCGTTATGCTGTATCAGACACGCCACAATAGTTGTGCGCGGCGTCTCCGGCAGATTGTGCATTTCGGCATATCGATGAATTTCGCGATGCGCCGAAAAGAAACAGTCCTCCATGAATCGCTCAGGCCTTTTGATCGTGGGCGTGGCATATTGCTGGAACATGGTTCCTATCGTTTGCATCGCGATAGTGGCTGCCATTTCTCCGCGAACATGCCCGCCCATGCCATCTGCCAGCAACAGCAGCAAGGCATCCCGGGTAAAGATGTACCCCATGCGATCCTGATTGATCTTGCGGGCGCCAATACGACTTTCTTGATAGACCGAAAATTGCATGAAATAGAATGATGGGCCGGTGAAGATGGGAAATCTTGCTCAGAGATTGATCCGATACTACACAGCGCGACCTGATAATGCAATCTTGCCGTGCGCTGCGCGCCTCAGACTGTGTGTTTCCGGAGCAGGCGCATCGGACCAAAGAAGCCAAGCATGGCGGGATGGGAAATGAACGAAAGGTTATACGGGTGCTCCGAAACGACCTGCGGAAACCGATCCGAACCAGGCATGGTGAGCAGTCTTTCCGCAATCTTTCCCCAAAGCACCAATTTTGGCAAGGGCTTATGAAATTGTTCGGCATGGGAGGCTAGCGTGTCCAGCACTGTCTGGAGAAACGGTTGCCACGCCTGCGACTCCTTGACCGGCGTGACATCAGGACGAAATACCGGGGTTGCATTCAGCAGCAAAAAGCCGTTGTGATGCAGGTTGTCCTGCAACTCGCTCAGTTTTCTGATCATGGAAGATTCGGTGGCGGTGACCTGCTGACTAACGCGCCTGATGGACTCCCCCGTCGTTTCCGAAGGTGATAGCTGTCCATCGGCCACCAGCAGCATCTTCATGAAATTACGCAAGGAAGTGGCACGATTCACCTGTTTTGACAGTCCGGAATCCGACCATAAGTCACCAACAGCCCCATCCATAAAGCAAAATCCTGTCGCACTTTTCGGCCTGGGATAAGGCCCCTCCCCCACCAGCACAAAACGCACTGCGTCCAGGGGCTGTGAAAATGCGGCGAACAGGCGAGCCTCTGTCGGCAAATAAGTATCCTGACTCAGGGATGGCAGATAGTTTGGCGATGTCGAAATCATCGCCCGCAACCCTGCATGCAAACAGTTGTGCCATGTGGGATTCGCCAGCGCAATCCCTTCAAGTATCGGCTTGGGAATGGAGTTTGGCATTCAATAAAGTCCGTGGAAACGGGTGATTGTAGCGCGAGATTCAGTTGGGGCTATAATCGCCAGGCAATGCAGCACAATCCAGCAGAGGAATCCAAATTGTCTACCTCCGGCACAGATCTTTCCAGGCTGAAAATAGACCGAACTGCCAGCCCTGCGAATCCCCCCCAGCACCCAAAACGCAGGCGATGGCTCAAAATTGCGATCGCAGCTGTCGTTGCCATCGTGCTTGCGCTTGCCGCTGCCAGTCACCTTAGCAGCAGTCAGAGCGTGGAAACCACCACGGTTGCGCTTGCCTACCCATCACAGAATTATTCCCTGCTGAATGCAACCGGTTACGCGGTGGCACAACGCAAAGCATCAGTATCCTCGAAGGCGACAGGTCGACTGGAATGGCTCGGGGTACTGGAGGGCAGTCGCGTAAAAAAGGATGAAATCATCGCCCGCATCGAGAACAAGGATGTGACCGCCAGCCTGAACCAGGCGATCGCCAATGTGACGGTCGCCAGAGCGAATCTGGAGCAGGGCGAGGCGGAATTCAAGGACGCGCAGAATGCCCTCAGGCGGTCGCAGGAATTATTGGCAAAAAAATTCATTTCCGCGGCCAGCCATGATTCAGCTGTAGCGCGCTACAACAAGGCCAAGGCCGCCATCAGCGGCTATCAAGCCGGCATTGCTGCGGCGCAGGCAAACCAGCAGTCCGCGCAGGTCACCCTCGACCAGACTGTGATTCGCGCGCCGTTCGATGGCGTGGTGCTGACCAAGAGCGCCAATGTCGGCGATAACATCACCCCGTATTCGTCAGCGACAGACAGCAAGGGCGCTGTCGTTACCATGGCAGACATGGACACGCTTGAAGTAGAAGCTGATGTGTCTGAATCAAATCTTGCCAAAATCAAGATTGACCAGCCGTGCGAAGTCCAGCTTGACGCATTGCCCGACTTGCGGCTGGCCGGCGTAGTTTCGCGCATGGTGCCGACTGTTGACCGCTCCAAGGCAACGCTGCTCGTGAAGGTGCGTTTTACCGAAAGTGATCCGCGGGTTCTGCCGGATATGAGCGCCAAGGTGGCATTTCTGTCCAAGACCGCTCCACCAGAAGACAGGCAGCCGATCACGGCGGTTCTCCCGGCTGCGATTACCGAACGCGGCGGGAAAAAAGTGGTTTTCATCATCCGCGACGGAAAGGCACGGCAAGTTGAAGTCGCCGTTGGCGACAAGATTGGTGAAATGGTCGCCGTTCAGGGCGTCAATGCCGGAGAAAAGATTGCACTGAACCCTGGCAAGCTCAAGGACGGCGTCACCGTCACGCTTGCAAAGAAATGAAGCGATGAGCGCACTTGTTGAGATTCAGCATCTGACCAAGGCCTATCGGAGAGGCGCGCAATCCGTTCCGGTCCTGACCGACATTAGCCTGGACATACAGGCGGGTGATTTCACGGCTTTGATGGGGCCATCCGGTTCCGGGAAAAGCACACTGCTCAATCTGATAGCGGGGATCGACAAGCCGGACAGCGGCATCCTGCGCGTAAATGGACAGGATATTGCGGCACTTCCGGAAAGCGAGCTGGCCGGTTGGCGTGCCGCAAACATCGGGTTCATTTTTCAGTTTTACAACCTGATGCCGGTGCTGACTGCACTGGAGAATGTCGAACTTCCTTTGCTACTGACCAATCTCTCTCGCAAGGAAAGGCGGGAGCGCGCCGAACTGACGCTGTCGATGGTGAACCTGTCTGATCGCATGGATCACATCCCTTCCGAATTATCCGGTGGCCAGCAGCAGCGCGTAGCGATTGCGCGCGCCATCGTCACGGATCCGTTGCTAATCGTTGCTGATGAACCCACAGGCGACCTTGACCGGCAATCCGCCGCAGAAGTGCTCGGCCTGCTGAACCAGTTAAACCGGCAAATGGGCAAGACCATCATCATGGTCACTCATGACGCGAATGCGGCGCAACAGGCAAAAAACATCGTCCATCTCGACAAGGGCGAATTGAGCAGCGGCAGATAAGAATGTTTGCGCTCAAGATAATTTTGAAAAATGCCTTTCGTCAGCGCCTGAGAACCGCGCTGACTATCGTTGGCCTGGTCGTGGCAACACTTTCCTTCGGTTTTTTGCAAACGGTAATCGGCGCCTGGTATGCTGGCGCCGAGGCCGCATCCAGCACAAGACTGGTTACGCGAAACTCGATTTCACTTGTCTTCCCACTGCCCCTGTCCTACTCCAGCAAGATTCGTGGCATCGAAGGCGTCAGCGGCATTGCGCATGCCAACTGGTTTGGCGGCATCTACCAGGAACCCAAGAATTTTTTTCCCCAGTTTGCAATTTCCGGCGCGTCCTATCTCGACCTGTACCCCGAATTCGTGCTGGATGAAAAGCAACGCTCTGCATTCCTCCATGACCGGAAAGGCTGCGTGATTGGACGCAAGCTGGCCCAGCAATACGGTTTCCGGATAGGTGATGCCATACCGCTTAAAGGCACGATTTTCCCGGGACAGTGGGAATTCGTGGTGCGCGGCATTTACGATGGCAAGGAAGCCTCCACCGACACTTCGCAGTTCTTCTTTCACTGGGATTACCTGAACGAAACGGTGAAAAAGGCCTCCCCCCGTCGCGCCAATCAGGTCGGCGTATATATTGTTCAAATCGGTAACGCAGAGAACGCTGCGACGATTTCGCGTGCGCTGGACGATCAATTCAGGAACTCACTGGCTGAAACCCTGACGGAAACGGAAAAAGCTTTCCAGCTTGGTTTTATCTCGATGTCGGAAGCAATTGTGGTTGCCATCCGTATCGTTTCTTTCGTCGTGATCATCATCATCATGGCGGTAATGGCCAATACGATGGCCATGAATGCGCGTGAGCGCCTGTCCGAATTCGCGACAATGCGCGCACTTGGTTTTTCTCCCGGATTTCTGGCGATGCTTATTTTCGGCGAATCGCTGCTGATCTCTCTCGTTGGCGCTTGCCTGGGTGTAAGCTTGCTTTACCCAGTGTCCGCAGCCTTCAGCGCCAAGATGGGAACATTCTTTCCAGTGTTCGAAATATCGGGCGCTACGCTGCTGCTGCAGGTTGGAACCGCGCTTATCGTCGGCGTCGTGGCAGCGATCGCGCCCAGCTTGCGAACCGCCAGAATCAACATCATCGACGGCCTGAGGAGCATCGGCTGATGAAAATCCCTCTCTCTTATATCGCACGCAACCTGTGGACTCGACGACTCACAACAATATTGACTGCGGGCGGTCTGGCGCTCGTCGTTTTTGTGTTTGCGACAGTGCTGATGCTTGATGAAGGATTGAAAACCACGCTGGTCACCACCGGGGAGTATGACAATGTCGTACTGATCCGCCGCTCTGCTGAAACCGAAGTGCAGAGCGGGGTCGAACGCACGCAGGCCGCGATTGCCGTTACCCACCCGGCGATCGCAATCGGAATCGATGGGCAGCCAATGGTATCGAAGGAAACCGTGGTTCTGATCTCGCTCAACAAGCGCGGCACCGACAAACCATCCAATGTCATCATCCGAGGAATTTCACCACTGAGCACGCAGTTACGCCCCCAGGTGAAGCTGACCGCGGGACGAATGTTCCGTCCTGGCTCGTCTGAAATTGTTGCCGGCGCCAGCATAGCCAAACGATTTGTCGGCGCCGGCATAGGAGAAACGCTTCATTTTGGTCAGCGCGAGTGGACAGTCGTCGGCCTGTTCGATGCCGGCAGGAGCGGTTTCGATTCGGAGGTCTGGGGAGATGCGGATCAGTTGATGCAGGCATTTCGGAGAATATCGTATTCATCCGTGATTGCACGACTCAACGACAGCGAACGCTTCGCCGTATTCAAACAGGAAATCGAAGGCGATCCTCGCCTGACGCTGGAAGCCAAGCGCGAACAGATTTTTTACTCTGACCAGTCAAAAGCGCTGTCAACTTTTATCAGCATTCTTGGCATGACACTTTCAGCCATCTTTTCAATCGGCGCCATGATAGGTGCCATGATTACCATGTATGCCTCGGTCGCCAATCGCGTCTCGGAAATCGGCACTCTGCGCGCCATCGGCTTTCGTCGACAAAATATTCTGTTTGCATTTCTGGCGGAGTCGTTGCTGCTTTCGTTGACAGGTGGCGCAGTCGGCCTGCTGCTCGCCTCTCTGATGCAGACCGTATCTTTTTCGACGACCAACTTCCAGTCATTTTCAGAACTTGCATTCGGCTTCCATCTGACTGTTGGCATTGCCGTCAAATCGATCATCTTTTCGCTGGTGATGGGCCTGCTAGGCGGCTTCCTGCCCTCGCTTCGTGCTGCGCGGATGAAGATTGTCGATTCACTGCGCGCAGCGTAAACAGCTATCCTTTTTTCCAAAGCGATGAGACGCTGTCAGGCAACACCGCGCCAAAAAGCAACTCCTTCATCTTCCTGAGTTCATCCCGAGCCTGCGCTGCCTGCTCGAACTCCAGATTTTTGGCGTGATCGTGCATCTGTTTTTCGAGGCGCTTGATTTCTTTGCTCACCTGCTTTTCTGTCATTGCCTCGTATCTTGCACTTTCCTGTGCGACATTAAGCACATCGCGGGCGTCATCCACGCTGTATAGACCATCGATCATGTCCCTGATCCCCTTGGTGATCCCGGTTGGAGTGATGTCGTGCCGTTTGTTGAATGCGATCTGTTTGGCGCGACGGCGTTCGGTTTCGCCGATCGCGCGTCTCATTGAATCGGTGATCCGATCCGCATACAAGATGGCCGTGCCGTGCAGGTTGCGTGCAGCCCGGCCTATAGTCTGTATCAGGCTGCGTTCGGAGCGCAGAAACCCTTCCTTATCCGCATCCAGAATCGCCACCAGCGACACTTCAGGAATATCCAGACCTTCGCGCAACAAATTGATGCCAACCAGAACATCGAAAGTTCCCAGGCGAAGATCGCGCAGAATCTCGACTCGTTCAACCGTGTCAATGTCGCTGTGCAGATAACGAACCTTGATGGCATTGTCACTCAGAAAATCGGTCAGTTGTTCTGACATGCGCTTGGTCAGTGTTGTCACCAGCACGCGTTCGTTGACACTGACTCGTTTGCGTATTTCCAACATGAGGTCGTCAACCTGTGAACTGGCCGGCCGAACGATGATGGCGGGATCGACCAATCCCGTAGGGCGTACGAGCTGCTCAACCACCTGCCCAGAGTGCTTTGCTTCATAGTCCGCTGGCGTAGCTGAGACAAAAATAGTCTGCCGCATCTTGCCCTCGAACTCGTCAAATCGCAGCGGCCGATTGTCCAGCGCAGAGGGAAGACGGAATCCGTAATCGACCAGATTGACCTTGCGCGAACGATCGCCGTTATACATACCCGTCAACTGTCCAATCATCACATGCGATTCATCGAGGAACATCAGCGCATCCTTGGGCAGGTAATCAACCAGCGTTGGCGGCGGCTGCCCCGGTTCGCCGCCGCTTAGGTGCCGCGAGTAATTTTCAATCCCCTTGGTGAAGCCGACCTGATCAAGCATTTCGCGATCGAAGCGCGTGCGCTGCTCCAGTCGCTGTTGCTCGATGCGTTTGTTCTCAGTGCGAAACCATTGCAAGCGATCGCGCAATTCCTGCTTGATGCTCTCAATCGCACGCAGCACCGTTTCTCTGGGCGTCACAAAGTGTGAGCCGGGATAAAGCGTGAATCGCGAAATTTTCTGCTTAACCCTGCCCGTAAGCGGATCAAACAGCTGGATACTGTTCAGCTCGTCGTCAAACAGGTCAATACGCACCGCAAGTTCGGCATGCTCCGCCGGAAATACATCAATCATGTCACCACGCACGCGGAAGGTTCCACGATTGAAATCCGTATCATTGCGCGTGTACTGCATCTGAATCAGGCGTGCGATCACATCGCGTTGACTGACCCTGTCCTTTTCGCGCAAGTTCAAAATCATCCGGTGGTATTCATCCGGATTGCCTATGCCGTAAATCGCAGAAACGGTCGCCACGATCACCACATCGCGCCGCTCCATCAGAGACTTTGTGCAGGAAAGACGCATCTGCTCGATATGCTCGTTGATTGATGAGTCCTTTTCGACGAACAGGTCGCGCTGGGGTACATACGCTTCCGGTTGATAGTAGTCGTAATAGCTGACGAAATACTCAACCGCGTTATGCGGGAAAAATTCGCGAAATTCACTGTATAGCTGCGCCGCCAAGGTTTTGTTTGGCGCAAAAACTATAGCCGGTCGTCCGGTACGGGCGATGACATTTGCCATCGTGTAAGTTTTGCCGGATCCGGTCACGCCAAGCAGCGTCTGATACGCCAGCCCATCCTCTACCCCTTCAGTCAGCCTCTCGATAGCCTCAGGTTGATCGCCTGCCGGGAGGAACGGCTGGTACAATCTAAAAGGGGAATTAGGGAAATCTATAAATTTGGATTCATCAACATTGCCCGACAACCCGGAAATATCTGCCATTTCTTTGAGACCTTTGCTAACATTTCAAGCTTGCGCCGGAATAATTTTCGACGCCAATGTCAAATCCTATCATGATGAACAAAACGCCAGCTGACGCCCTGTTTGACGCCATTGAAATGGCACCCCGCGACCCGATTCTCGGCATTACCGAAGCTTTCAATGCCGACAAGAACCCGAACAAAATCAACCTTGGCGTCGGCGTCTATTATGACGACAATGGCAAGGTTCCTTTGCTTGAGTGCGTGCGAAGGGCCGAAATCGAGATTGCGCAAAAGGCCGCACCCCGCACCTACTTGCCAATTGACGGCCTTGCTGCCTATGACAACGCCGTCCAGGAACTGGTTTTTGGCGCAGATAGCGCCATCGTGAAGGACAAACGCGCCATCACCGCACAGGCCATAGGTGGTACCGGAGCGTTGAAACTGGGGGCGGATTTTCTCAAGCGATTTTCGCCCCAATCCGAAGTCTGGATCAGCGATCCGAGCTGGGAAAATCATCGCGCCCTGTTCGAGGCGGCAGGATTCAAGGTCAATGCCTACCCCTACTACGATCAGGCTACCCGGGGCGTCAACTTTGGCGGCATGCTGGATGCGCTAAAAACGATGCAGAAAGGCTCCATCGTCCTTCTGCACGCATGCTGCCACAACCCAACCGGCGCCGACCTGACCGACGATCAGTGGAGCGAAGTCATTCCTGTCATCACTGAGCGCGGCCTGATCCCATTTCTGGATATGGCCTATCAGGGCTTTGCCAATAGCATCGAGGCGGATGGCCGCACCGTGCGCCGTTTCGCAGAGGCGGGTGGTCCCTTGTTTGTAGCGAATTCTTTTTCCAAATCGTTTTCGCTTTACGGCGAACGCGTAGGCGCGCTGAGCATTGTCGGCTCCTCCTCAGATGAAGTTGCTCGCGCTTTGTCGCAGTTAAAGCGCGTAATCCGCACCAATTATTCGAATCCGCCGACCCAGGGTGGGCAGACGGTCGCGACTGTGCTGACCACACCTGAATTGCGCAAGCTGTGGGAAGACGAACTGGCTGGTATGCGCGTGCGCATCCGCGACATGCGACAGAAGATGATGGCAAAACTCAAAGAAAAATCACCCGGCAACAATTTCGACTTCGTGGTTCGCCAGAACGGGATGTTCTCTTATTCCGGTCTAACGAAAGAACAGGTTACCCGTCTGCGTGACGAATTCTCAATCTACGCGATAGACACCGGACGAATCTGTGTTGCGGCGCTGAATTCCAACAACATTGACCGGGTCGCAAATGCGATTGCCAAAGTGATGTGAACCAGCTTCATTCACTGACCAAATCTCCGGCTTACACTCCCAATAAAAAACCCCTCTCCTGATGAAGGAGAGGGTTGGCTTTACCCACCCGGAGAAAATTATTTTTCGCTAGGCTTTTTTCTGACGGGTTGCGATTTTACAGCTGCAGGCTTGTGGCTGGCTCCTGCAGGTTTGCCGCCACCACCGGCTCTGCCACCCGCTGCGCCAGCGCCGGTTCTTCCAGTATTGCCAGTCGCGCCCGAACCCGTCCTGCCGCCAGCGGCACCTGCACCCGTCCTTCCGGTGTTACCCGTACTTCTAGTTTTGGTGCCAGCAGATGGCTGAGTGCCCCGAACACCGTGTGCCACGCCAGGAGGATTCGACCCGCGGTTGCTGGTCGATTTTATGCCATGCGCCCCCGATCCTGTCCTGCCGCCGGTAGCGCCAGCGCCTGTTCTCCCAGTTGTGCCGGTTGCACCCGAACCTGTCCTGCCGCCGGTTCTGCCACCCGTGGCGCTGACCCCTGTTCTTCCGGTGGTGCCCGTGGCGCTGACCCCTGTTCTTCCGGTGGTGCCCGTTGCGCCCGCGCCTGTCCTGCCGCCGGTTCTGC
>CAZAWA010000002.1:25575-48758 GCA_964488675.1 uncultured Oxalobacter sp.
CTGTTCTTCCGGTGGTGCCCGTTGCGCCCGCGCCTGTCCTGCCGCCGGTTCTGCCATCCGTGGCGCTGGCTCCTGTTCTTCCGGTGGTGCCCGTTGCGCCCGCGCCTGTCCTGCCGCCGGTTCTGCCGCCTGCGGCGCTGGCCCCTGTTCTTCCGGTGGCGCCCGTTGCGCCCGCGTCTGGCCTGCCGCCCGTCCGAACACCAGTTGGTGTTGCCGTGCCGCCGGACTTGAATCCTGAATAGGGGTTAGTTCCCGTGCGTGTGGTTCCCCTGGTTCCTGTTGTGGAAACTCTTGTTGGCTTGTAATTGCCGGTACGAATGTCCTGCGTTGTCGGACGCGGGCCAACTCTCCTGTTGTACTCGGTAGCCCTGTGTCCGAAACGCTGGTTGACATTTGTATGCCGATAGACGACATCACGACGGTGCCTGGGATCGTGACTCCAGCGAGTATTGGTTCCACGATAGCGGTAGTTATCGTAGTGATGATGCCTGCTCCAGTAGCTCACATTGCGACCATAGTAAACATGATGGCCGCGCCAATTGAACGCGGCATAGAGCACACCAACCGTGACGATTGTGGCAACCGGCGCCCATGCCCAGCCATAGTGGCCGGGAGCGACGGCATAACCCGGCCATGGATCCCAGTAGACCGGCGCGTATTGCGGAGCCCACCAGGTTCCATAAACCACTGTCGGGTTGTAATAGGGAACATAGACCGCCGTCGGTTGCACCAGATCGATCGAAATGAGCCGATCCTGCTGCACGACGCGAACGCGGTTATCCGACTTCAGATAACCCGCAGCCATCGCCTTTTGGCGAAGTGACTGGATGGTGTCCATCACCTGCTGCTCCTGACCCAGGAAGGCGTTACCGAGATTGGTCGTCCAGTCTTGCTTGCTTTCCATCGTTCCCAGCACCTGCGGGAACGGCAGCAGCGATTTCACACTGATATCCCACTGTTGATTCTCTGCCGCCTTGACCGCAGCCTCACCCTTAAGGTCGGGATTGGCCTTGAGCCAGTAAGATGCCTCAACCACTTCGGTCGGGTAGGTCGATGCCATCAGAACCTGTGACAGCAAAGCATCCGGATAGAGCGCAATGGGCGCCAGCATCTGCTCCAGTTCGGGCTGCGAGAAATTAGCCTGTGCCGGTTGCGCCGGTTGCGCATGCGCAACCGAAGCCACGAACAGCAGCGCAAGTACATGCAGCCACATAGTCTTGATTCGTGATTTCATGAGTTATCCCTTGTTGAAAAGTTACATCCAACCGAAAAAGTCCCGCCGAAAAGTTGCATACCTGATGGTATGCGACAAAGGTACTCGACTTGATTGAGGAAAGTCAAATTTCAATCAGGCAAATTATTTTGGCGCATATGAAATTTCAGTGCTTGAATTTGATTGTGGACACAAAAAACCCCCTCCCTGAGCGGGAGAGGGTTTGACTCAAAACCGAGGCACAAACAGCGTTAATTATGTTTGGATGCCTTCGGTGCTGGTTTTTGCACAGCCTTTGGTGCAGCCTGTCCTGACTTAGCGCCAGCATCGCTCGACCTGACACCGGTATTCCTGCTCACCTTGTTGCCTGCCGAAGGTTGAGTTCCGCGTACGCCGTGCGCAGCGCCCTTGGGCTTGGCATGCGATTTGCCGCCCGTTTCGCCGGGCCCTGTTCCGGTCTTGGTGCTTCTGCCTGTCGTGCCTGACTTGGTAGTTCTGGTTGTCGTACTCGTCCTTACCTTGCTGCCAGTTGTGACGGATTTGGTAGTCTGGTTACCTTTTCCTTGCTTGCTGTACCCTGGGGTGGGTCCTGGCTTGCCAGTTGTGCTGACCGCCTGGAATGTATGCTTGCCGGTACGAATGTCCTGCGTTGTCGGACGCGGGCCAACTCTCCTGTTGTACTCGGTAGCCCTGTGTCCGAAACGCTGGTTGACATTTGTATGCCGATAGACGACATCACGACGGTGCCTGGGATCGTGACTCCAGCGAGTATTGGTTCCACGATAGCGGTAGTTATCGTAGTGATGATGCCTGCTCCAGTAGCTCACATTGCGACCATAGTAAACATGATGGCCGCGCCAATTGAACGCGGCATAGAGCACACCAACCGTGACGATTGTGGCAACCGGCGCCCATGCCCAGCCATAGTGGCCGGGAGCGACGGCATAACCCGGCCATGGATCCCAGTAGACCGGCGCGTATTGCGGAGCCCACCAGGTTCCATAAACCACTGTCGGGTTGTAATAGGGAACATAGACCGCCGTCGGTTGCACCAGATCGATCGAAATGAGCCGATCCTGCTGCACGACGCGAACGCGGTTATCCGACTTCAGATAACCCGCAGCCATCGCCTTTTGGCGAAGTGACTGGATGGTGTCCATCACCTGCTGCTCCTGACCCAGGAAGGCGTTACCGAGATTGGTCGTCCAGTCTTGCTTGCTTTCCATCGTTCCCAGCACCTGCGGGAACGGCAGCAGCGATTTCACACTGATATCCCACTGTTGATTCTCTGCCGCCTTGACCGCAGCCTCACCCTTAAGGTCGGGATTGGCCTTGAGCCAGTAAGATGCCTCAACCACTTCGGTCGGGTAGGTCGATGCCATCAGAACCTGTGACAGCAAAGCATCCGGATAGAGCGCAATGGGCGCCAGCATCTGCTCCAGTTCGGGCTGCGAGAAATTAGCCTGTGCCGGTTGCGCCGGTTGCGCATGCGCAACCGAAGCCACGAACAGCAGCGCAAGTACATGCAGCCACATGGTTTTGATCCGTGATTTCATAAGTTTTCCTTTGTCGAGAGGTGACGACCAGCTAAAAGGTGCTTTGCTAAACATTGCGCCTTCATGTGACATAAGGTAATGCATATATTTCAATTTAGTCAAATGCTGCATGGTAACTAAATGGTGATTTTGGTAATAAATTGTAATGCGGATTCTTCGATGCAAAAAAACCACTCCAATATCCCGGGGGAGGGTTTGATCTGAACGGATAACAAGGATTGTCAGCCTTCTTCGTCAGTCAGTTCGGCAAGACCGAACTACCTATTTCATCAATCCCTGTGCTTTGTTTACCGAAGCATGAGGTGTCGCCTTGGGAGCAGGATGAACTGCCCTTGCACCCGCACTGGATCTGACCGTGTCACTGTGCACCTTGGTGTCGGCAAATGGCTCGTTCCGCGAACACCATGCGCCGTGCCTTGCTGTTTTGCTTTGGGCCTGACGCCGGTTACGCCCCGACCTGTACTAGCATTGCGGGTGGAGGTGCCAGTCGCCGTTGACTTGGTTCTGCTGCCGGTGGTACTTGCAGCAGTCCTGCCGGTCGTGGTGCGTGTAGCCGCAGGGCGTGTAGTCGTCGTGCTTACCGGTTTAATCGAATGCTTTCCGATACGAAGATCCTGTGCCGTCGGGGAGGGCATAGACCGCAGTCGATTGCGCCAGATTGATCGAGATGAGCCGATCCTGCTGCACGACGCGCACGCTTCTCGACCACGAAACGAGAAGAAACAAGGAGCCAACAGAATTTCCGTTTTCATTCCGTTACGGATTTCTTCCGTTTGGTCTGTCGTCAGCCAAAAATCCGCAAGGAGTAGTCGGTTGCGTGCACATCCTTTGTCAGTGCGCCGACGGAAATTCGATCCACGCCGGTTTCGGCAATTGAGCGTACGCTGTAAATGTTGATACCGCCCGACACTTCGAGTGTGGCCCTTCCGGCGTTGATGCGAACTGCCTCCCGGACCTCTTCCATGCGGAAGTTGTCGAGCAGAATGGATGGCGCATTGGCCACCAGCGCCTCCTCGAGTTCCAGCAGGGTTTCAACCTCGACCTGCACCGGAACATCCGCATTGAGCGCGTAAGCAGAATTCAAGGCAGCCGTGATGCCGCCAGACGCCGCAATATGGTTTTCCTTGATCAGAATGCCGTCATACAGGGCCATACGCTGGTTAGCGCCACCGCCTACCCGTACCGCGTACTTTTGCGCAAGGCGCAAGCCAGGCAAGGTCTTGCGGGTGTCCATGATCTCGGCACGCGTTCCCCGGATCAGATGCACGAATTTGCTGGTTGCGGTAGCGACCCCCGAGAGCAATTGCAGAAAGTTCAGTGCGCTGCGTTCGCCCGTCAGCAACGATCGCGCCGGAGCATCGATCCAGCACACTTGACTATTTGCCTTCATCTCGTCACCTTCCGCATGAAGCCAGTTAATGCGGATTTCAGGATCAACACCCTTTAAAACACCTTCAAACCAGGGCGCGCCGCACAGCACGGCATTTCCGCGCACGCTGACCATGGCTTTCACCATCTTGTCACCCGGAACCAGTCTGCCGGTCAGATCGCCAGTGCCAACATCTTCGGATAAAGCCGCGCGTACATTTTCTTCCATGGCGGCATGCAGCGCAGGGTCGAAAGGTGCGAATGGATTGATCAGGTTACTCATGCAGGGCCTATTCCTGAAAAAGTCTGATTCTCCCTGGCCTTCTGTTCAGCAGAAAACGCCAGCATGCGATCGATGCAGGTAACCGCTTTTTTGCCAACGGCCGGATCAACAAAGACCTCGTTATTGCCTTTTTCCAGTACGGCAGCCAGATTCGCCAGACAATTCATTGCCATCCAGGGGCAGTGGGTGCAACTCTTGCAGGTTGCCCCCGTACCGGCAGTCGGCGCCTCGATGAAATGCTTGCCGGGAGCCGCCTGCCTCATCTTGTGGAACAGGCCGCTTTCGGTCGCAACGATAAATTCAGGGGCGTCCAGTGACTTTGCCGCTGCCACCATCTGCGAGGTCGAACCCACCACATCAGCCAGCGCAATCACGGCGGCCGGCGACTCCGGATGCACCAGCACCTTTGCCTTGGGGTGCTCCTTCATCAGCAATTCCAGCTCGATCGCCTTGAATTCGTCGTGCACCAGACACGACCCATGCCACAACAGCATGTCTGCACCGGTCTGGCTCTGAATATAAGCGCCGAGATGCTTATCCGGCGCCCACAGGATTTTTTTCCCCTGCGCATGCAGATGCCTGACGATGTCCAGCCCGATGGAAGAGGTCACCATCCAGTCGGCGCGCGCCTTCACCGCTGCACTGGTGTTGGCGTACACCACCACCGCTCGATCGGGATGTGCATCGCAGTATGCGGCAAACTCCTCAGCGGGACAGCCGAGATCGAGCGAGCAGGTCGCGTCCAGATCCGGCATCAGAATGGTTTTATCGGGGCTCAGGATTTTCGCGGTCTCCCCCATGAAGCGCACACCGGCAACAACCAGCGTCCTGGCGGGGTGGTCGCGACCAAATCGCGCCATTTCGAGCGAATCGGACACGCATCCGCCGGTCTCGTCCGCCAGATCCTGCACATCCGGGTCGACATAATAATGGGCCACCAGGACTGCGTTTCGCTCCCTGAGCAGGCGCTTGATTCGCGCCTTGAGTTCGACCTTCTCTTCCGCAGAAGGTGGTGACGGCACCCTTGCCCATGCCTGGGCGGTGCAACTGGAATTGGTCTCCATTTGCGGGAGTTCGTATTCGACCGTCGTGATGGCTGAAGCGGGCATATGAGAAAAATCAGATAGTTTCAAAGTATTGTGAGTATACTCCCAGCGTGACGATTTGATAAAGGCAACCTTCTCGAGGCCTCACTGGAGCGCCCTTGTCGCAGCACGAACTCGTGTTATTCCCCGCGAATCGGTTCCACAACGACAACATGAACAATTCCATCTACGAAAAAACCGACAAAGGTCGCGAAGAAATTGCGACACGGAAATATCAGTTGCCACCCAAATTGCGATCCCTGCTGGTAATGATCGACGGGGTGCAGTCAGCAGACAAGCTGCTGCAACGCGTCGCGTCGCTGGGTCTTGGAGAACAAAGCCTGAGCGAATTGCTTGAGCAGGATTTCATTCGCAGCAAAAACGACCCGGCAGACTAGTTTTTACGCGTCGATGCCCTGACTGGTCAGGTACTCGTCGTATCCGCCACGGAAATCGACAATTCCGTCCGACTTCACTTCAAGGATACGCGTCGCCAGCGAGGATACAAATTCACGGTCGTGCGACACGAAAACCAGCGTGCCGGCATATTTTTCCAGCGCAGTGTTGAGCGACTCAATCGTTTCCATGTCCATATGATTGGTCGGCTCATCCAGCAGCATGACATTGTGCCGCCCCAGCATCAGCTTGCCGTAGAGCATGCGCCCCTTCTCACCGCCGGATAAAACCCGAACCGGCTTTTTGACTTCGTCGCCGGAAAACAGCAGGCGGCGTCGCCAATACAGCGCAGCAGCGTTGTCTTGCCCGCGCCATTGGCGCCGATGATCGCCACCTTCTCCCCGGCTTCGATCGTGATGCTGAAATTCTTGAAAATCGGATGGTCGTAGGCTTTCGAAATTCCCTGCACCTCAACCGCCAGGCGGTGCAGCTTTTTGCCCGCATCAAAGCGAATGAACGGGCTGGCACGGCTTGAGGGAACAATGTCCTCAACCTTGATCTTCTCGATTTGCCTGGCGCGCGATGTCGCCTGTCGCGCCTTGGATTTGTTGGCCGAAAAGCGGCTCACGAACTCTTGCAATTCGGCAATTTTTTCCTTCGCCCGGGCATTGGCCGACTGCAACTGCTCGCGCGCCTGTGTCGCTGCCATCATGTAATCGTCGTAATTGCCGGGGTAGACTTTGAGCGTGCCGTAATCGATATCGGCCATGTGGGTGCAGACCTGATTCAGGAAATGGCGGTCATGCGAAATGATGATCATGGTCGAATCGCGCTCGTTCAGCAGGTTTTCCAGCCAGCGGATCGAGTGAATGTCAAGGTTGTTGGTCGGTTCATCCAGCAGCAGGATGTGGGGATCGGAGAACAGCGCCTGCGCCAGCAACACGCGCAACTTCCAGCCGGGCGCAACAGCGCTCATCGGCCCGTCGTGCAATTCGATCGCAACACCAGCACCGAGCAGCAATTCACCCGCTCGCGCTTCTGCCGTGTAGCCGCCGTATTCGGCAAATTTCGCCTCCAGTTCGGCGGCCTTCATGTAATCGTCGTCGCTGGCATCAGGATTGGCATAAATCGCATCGCGTTCGGACATCGCCGCCCACATTTCGGTGTGTCCCATCATCACGACATCCAGCACGCGCATGTCTTCGAACGCAAACTGATCCTGCCGCAGTTTTCCCAGGCGTTCATTCTGGTCCAGCATGACGGTGCCGCCACTGGGCTCCAGATCGTCGCCCAGAATCTTCATGAAGGTCGATTTGCCGCAACCGTTGGCGCCGATCAGGCCGTAACGGTTGCCATCGCCAAACTTGACGGAGACATTTTCAAATAACGGCTTGGCGCCGAACTGCATGGTGATATTGGCGGTCGATAACAAGATAAAACCTTTTGCGGATGGGGCGAAACCGGACATTCTAGCACTGGGTGGCAGACAGGAGGACTAATAACGCGTCGCGTTATTATTTGGACCAGAGCGGTCTTGAGAGATGATTTTTGACACTCAAACGGTAATTTTGCACAAATAATAGGCAAATATTGGCGTTTAAAATGCAAAAATCAGGGAGTATATGTCTGAAAACAGAAAAAAGTCATTATGGAAGCGCCGGAGAAAAAATGCTCCGGGAGAGTATGCATTTCAAGGCCCTGATCAGCCCGCGAGCGTCGGGTAGCGCATCATGCCCAGCAACACCGTCTCGCCCAGCGAGTCCAGTCGCGCGTCGCAACCCACCGCCAGCGTCGCCTTGTCGTGGATATGGCCAAACGGCAGCCCGGTCAGCACCGGGATCGGCAGGGTTCTGCGAAGATAAGCCCGCATCGCCTCGAAATCATAGCCGTTGTCGTAATCGGTCAGGCGGTAGCCGGAAAAGTCGCCCAGCACCAGTGCCTTTTGCCGTATGAGTACGCCAGCGTGTGCCAGTTGCAGCAACATGCGCTCAACCCGATACGGATGCTCGTGAATGTCTTCAACGAACAGGATGCCACCTTCAATCTGCGGAAAATACGGCGTACCGAGCAGGCTCACCAGCATCGACAGGTTGCCCCCCCACAACTGGCCAAACACGCTGATGGCCGGATTCCCCTGCCCCGGCCAGCTGACCGTATGCGTCGAAGATGAAATGCAGCGCCAGAAATCCAGGCGCGTGACCTCGCTGGCCTGCTCGCGGGCGTAATCGTCACACAGCATCGGGCCGGCAAAACTCATGGCACCGGTTTTTGCGAGCAACGCCATCTGCAAGGCAGTGAAATCGCTATGGCCGACAAACAGCTTGCCGCTTTGGGCCAGCAAATCAAAATCCAGCATGGGCAGCAGGCGCGACATGCCATAACCGCCGCGCAAGGCCATGACAACCTGCACTTCCGGGTTGCGCGCGGCGGCGTGCAACTGCTGCACGCGCATCTCGTCCGTGCTGCCGAATCGCTGATATTTCAAGGCCGGGTCGTAATAACTGTGAACGGTGCAACCTTGCGCTTCCAGCGCTGCCACGCCGGAAAGATAGGCTGATTCATCCGGCGCATAGCCGCCGGGAGCAACAATCGCAATGCCGATCTTCGATACGCTGGTCATCGTCCCCCATCCCTCCATTCCGCCCCGTCACCATGCAATTCCGTCACCGTGATCCCCGCAATTCCGCCGCGCCGCTCCGCGAAAAATTCCCTCAGAAGATTGCCGCATTCGTCTGCCAGCACCCCGCCGGTGACGCTGGCATGATGATTCAGCTTGCCCTGCTCGAACAGGTTGACGACGCTGCCGCATGCGCCCGTTTTCGGGTCAGGCGCGCCAAACACCACGCGCGCTATGCGTGCATGCAGAATCGCGCCGACGCACATGGCGCAGGGCTCCAGCGTCACAAACAGCTCGCAACCCGGCAGGCGGTAGTTTCCCAGCATGGTCGCGGCAGCGCGCAAGGCCATGATTTCGGCATGCGCAGTCGGGTCCTGACTGCCTATCGGCTGGTTGAAGCCGGTTGCAATGACCTGCCCATCCTTCACCACCAGCGCGCCTACCGGCACTTCTCCCAGCGCCCAGGCATTGTGCGCCTGCGATAGCGCCTGGCGCATGTAGATGAGGTCGCTCACACAGACACCCCGTCAGTGACTTCTGCCCAGCAATTGGGCGTTTCGTACAAGGTGACCTTGACCAGCGACAGGCCCGCCTCATCGCGAAAGACGACCTTGAGCCTGTCGAAGGCGACTTGTGCGAGGTTCTCTACCGTCGGCACCCGATCCAGCACCACTGTCTTGTGTCCGGGCAGGCTGTCGAGAAACTGTCGCACCGCAACATCGTTTTCATACACCAGGAAAGCATGATCCCATTGCTCCACCAGATGCAAGTTCGCCAGCTCCTTGATGTCGGAGAAATCCATGATCATGCCATTGTCCGAACGCCCGTCCTGCTCGACCACCGTGCCTGTCAGCGTGATATGCAGGGCATAGCGATGCCCGTGCAGATTGCGGCACTGGCTGTTGTGATCCGGAATCCGGTGTCCGGCGTCAAATTCGAGTTTTCGGGTAATCGTCAGCATGAAACTATTTGTCTGTCAGGGTATCTGTAATATTTTGTGCGTTTGCAGGCTCAGTCTCCAGCGCGGATTCTGCAAACAGGCATCAATGGCATGGCGCGTATTGGCATCCCGTTCGGCATTATCCAATGGCTGTACGAAAAAATGGGAAAAATCCAGGGACTCATAGTCGGCAAGGTTGACCCCGTCCTGCGGCAGCACCAGCTTCAGTTCGTCACCACGGGTCACCACCAGAGGCGCGCCTGCTTTCGGGCTGACGCACACCCAGTCCACGCCATCTGGCACCGGCAGCGTGCCATTGGTCTCAATCGCAATGTCGAAACCGCGCGCATGCAGCCGTTCAATCAATGGCACATCAAGCTGCAATAACGGTTCACCGCCGGTGAACACCACGAACTTGCTGGTCAGGTGTATCGTCGGCCACAGGCGGTCGATTGTCCTGGCAACTGCCTCTGCATCCGCGTACTTTCCGCCCCTTTGCCCGCTGGTGCCGACAAAATCGGTGTCGCAGTAGCGGCATATGGCCTCGGTGCGATCTTCTTCCCGCCCCGACCAGAGGTTGCATCCGGCAAAGCGGCAAAACACCGCAGGACGGCCGGTTTGTGCGCCCTCGCCCTGCAAGGTATAAAAAATTTCCTTGATGGTATAGGTCAACGCCCGTTCCTACGCTTTCAATGCCAACTGCGCGATGAACCCGGATCGCGATTCGCCCGCCACCTTTGCAGCAGCGTCGATTCTGCGCAATATCCTTGATGGCAAGGTGATGTTCACGCGCTCAGCCTTGTCAGAGAGTTCCGCCAGATCGACCGAAACAACTGCCCAGATCCAATTGGCAAATTCCGGGTTCTTTTGGTGCTCGGCGATGGTACGAGGCACCGGCACCGCACCGCCATCATCGATGACCGTTTCCAGCCACAACTCGACGGCTTCCTTGGCATGATCGATGGCTTCGTCAAGCGTGTCACCAGCTGAAAAACAGCCGGGCAAATCGGGCACGACCACGCCAAAAGCGCGCTTTTTGGTACCCAGTTCGATCGCGATCGGATATTTCATGTGGAGGTC
This sequence comes from uncultured Oxalobacter sp., assembly GCA_964488675.1. Classification (GTDB taxonomy): domain Bacteria; phylum Pseudomonadota; class Gammaproteobacteria; order Burkholderiales; family Burkholderiaceae_D; genus QZKY01. The sequence goes on from CAZAWA010000002.1 coordinate 36,114, forward strand.
CCTTTCATTTCATTTCAGGCCAGCCTGCTTCAGCAACTTGCTTGTCAATCCAACGCCCAGATCTTTTTTCGGATGCGGCACACTGATATGACCGCCGCGAACCGGATGCGTGTAGATGTGGTGCGAGCCTTTCACGCCACGCAACACCCAACCGGCCTGCTCCAGCTTTTTGATGATGGCGGCGCTGTTCATGTGTGTATTGTACACATTTATTGATGCGCATGGCTGCGGGATGGAAGCAAGCCTTCTCCGGACTGATGGGATATATTCCGACCGAGTGGCACCACACCTCGACGCCAACAGGCACCTGCCTTACCAAGGCATTTGCTAGTCGCCAACCGCGCTGGTTGATTTCAGTGAACTCCGCGTCATGTCTTTCCGGCATGGCGCTTGATGACTCATCCTCGAAATTATTAAGTCAATACTTTTCCCGCCATGACGACCAGATCTCATATACCGCACGCAATGGAAAACCGTCCGGAGCCAAGAAGATTGGTCATCTAATAGAAAATCGGATGCATACGGCTCCCTTTAATCTGCTGGGCAGAACCAGCCGACATCAATGCGCCGAGCGATATGGCGATTATCGATAAAAGTATTAAAAAATATTTCATATGAGTTTTCAGCCTACGCAGATAGACGAATCATTCAATGAAATGCACTTGGCAGCAGAAATTTCTGAGCCTATGTTAAGGAAGCACTGATTTAATCGCTGTTACCCGCGACGCGGTCTTTCCGGGATGAGATGCGAGGAAGAACGGCGAAGCAATGTCCCGTGACCCTTGCAAGCCGTTCTGACAAAGCAGATCGCCCGGAAAGACCGCGTCCCGGCGGGTTCGGTCAAAATGCCGCGCTCGCTGTGTTGCGCGCCTTGCGATCATGGCATTTTTGACTCGAACGCAGGCAGCATGGATTAATCAGTGCTTCCTTAAGTGATGCCGCTTTTCACATACCCACCGCTTATCTTCCGTAATACTTTTCTTCTTCAGTCACAGAAAATCATTCCCACTCGATCGTCGCGGGCGGTTTGCCGGAGATGTCATAGACCACGCGGTTAATGCCACGCACCTCGTTGATGATGCGATTCGACACGCGACCGAGAAGCTCATGCGGCAAATGCGCCCAGTGCGCAGTCATGAAATCCTGCGTCTGCACGGCACGCAATGCCACGACGAAATCGTAACTGCGCCCGTCCCCCATCACACCAACCGACTTCACCGGCAGAAAAACGGCAAACGCCTGACTGGTCGCGTCGTACCAGCTGATGCGCTTCAATGCCCCGTCTACCGGGACATCGACAAAGGTGTTCCTTAATTCCTCAATGAAAATGGCATCGGCACGACGCAGCAGTTCCGCGTACTCTGGTTTGACATCACCCAGAATTCTCACACCGAGGCCGGGACCGGGGAACGGATGGCGGTACACCATGTCGTGCGGCAAGCCGAGCGCAACGCCGAGTTCTCGCACCTCATCCTTGAACAGTTCGCGCAGCGGCTCCAGCAGTTTCAGGTTCATGTTGTCCGGCAGACCGCCAACATTGTGGTGACTCTTGATGGTGTGGCCCTTCTTGCCCTGCCCGGCACTTTCAATCACATCCGGGTAGATCGTTCCCTGCGCGAGCCATTTCGCATTTTTGAGCTTGTCCGCTTCGACCTGAAATACCTCCACGAACTCACGGCCGATAATTTTGCGCTTGTCTTCCGGATCGGCAATGCCTTCGAGGTGCCCCATGAATTGCGCGACTGCGTTGACATGCACCACCTTCACACCAAGGTTCTTGGCGAACATGTCCATCACCATCGCACCCTCGTCGAGACGCAGCAAGCCGTGATCGACAAATACGCAGGTCAGCTGGTCGCCGATTGCGCGATGTATCAGCGCCGCCGCAACGCTGGAGTCCACGCCGCCGGAAAGACCGAGGATAACTTCATCTTTTCCAACCTGCTCGCGAATGGCGGCGATAGCCTCCGCCACATAGTCCGGCATGTTCCAGTCTGACTTGCAGCCGCAGATATCATGCACGAAGCGGCCAAGCATCGCCTTTCCCTGCACCGTGTGCGTTACTTCCGGGTGAAACTGAACCGCGTAGAACCTGCGCACATCATCCGCCATGCCGGCAATCGGGCAAGCGTCGTTGGATGCCATCAGCTTGAAGCCGGGTGGCATTTCGGTCACCTTGTCGCCGTGGCTCATCCACACCCTGAGCATTCCGTGGCCTTCGGTCGTGACAAAGTCGTTAATGCCGTCCAGCAGCGCAGCATGACCGCGCGCACGCACTTCTGCATAGCCGAATTCGCGCACCTTGCCATTTTCGACCTTGCCGCCGAGCTGATCCGCCATCGTCTGCATGCCATAACAGATGCCGAGCACCGGCAGGCCAAGCTCAAACACGACTTGTGGTGCTCGTGGCGTGTCGCCTTCGGTTACGCTGTTGGGGCCGCCGGAGAGGATGATGCCACGCAGGCTGCCGTCCTTTGCCTGTTCGCGAATGAAATCGTCGCCCACATCATACGGATGGACTTCGGAAAATACGCCGGCTTCGCGCACCCGGCGCGCAATCAGCTGGGTGACCTGTGATCCGAAATCGAGTATGAGTATTCTGGAATGCATGTATGGCGCAGTAAAAAATCGTTGAGAAAATGCTTCAGTTGCCCTGCGGCTCAGCTTGGGCAATGCTGTTGGGACCAAGTTTTTGCGCGGATGACAGCGCCGCACTGACCAGTGAAACGAGTTCTTCGCTATCGGCTGCCGCAAACTGGTCGGTTGAAACCGTGCCGGAACAAATGGTCACGCTAACCTTGGCATCACCCAGCGTTTCCGGAGTCGAACTGATTGCGCTTTGCAATCGCTCGGCAACAGATCGGGCAATTGTATGGGACGCACCTGGAAGCAGAATCATGAACCGCCCTCCCTCATAGCGCCCAAGCGTGTCATGCGGACGAACGCAGGAACGCAAGCGGCTCGCAATTCTTACCAACAGTGTATCGCCTGCGCTTCTTCCATGCGTCTGATTGATTTGCTTGAACGAATCAAGATCGGCCATTAGCAGCGACATAGGTTTGTCATCCGTCCGGCATTGCTCGACTTCCTGTTTCAGCAGGCGCAATATGGCGGTGCGATTCCAGGTTCCGACTACCGGATCGATCATCGAATCTCGGCGCAGGCTCCAGTTCCGCTTGAGCAAATCCTGACGGGTCGCGATCATGGCCATAAGACGCAATTCCCTTTCCGCCAGCGCCGCCAAATCAGCCAGACTTTGCTTTTCTTCGTCGTTCAGAACTCGCGGCGAGTAGTCGATCAGCCGAACATTGCCAACGACCACATCGTCCTCGCTTCTGATCGGATAAGACGCATAAAAACGAATATAGGGCGCACCCAGGACATGCTTGTTGTTTGCAAGAAAACGGTCAGTCCTGGTTTCTGGCACGAATTCCGGAATGCTCGAAAGGGGAATGCTGTCGCAGAACTGCGCCTCAATCGTGGCCATCGAGCGCTCACCGTTCGATTTCTTTTCGGCGACAGAACCAAATGTGACCAGACAATTGGCGACCTTCAGCAGCCCTTTTCCCATGCGCCGGATTCGCAGAAGATGCTGCCCGTCAATGGCGAGCGGCGCAGCATCGCTCGCCTGACCCGTCAATGCATCCCTTGCTGCCGACGATTTGCTCTGGCCCATAATCTCCCTATGCGCAGAATACCGTTTAATCCAATCGGTAATTCGGCGCTTCCTTGGTGATCTGCACATCGTGCACATGCGACTCGCGCATACCGGCGGAGCTGATTTCGACGAACTCCGCGCGCTCATGCAACTCATCGATACTGGCACAGCCGCAGTAACCGAGCGACGAACGCACGCCGCCTGTCATCTGATACAGGATGGGAACGATGCTGCCCTTGTATGGCACCCGCCCCTCAATGCCTTCCGGCACCAGTTTCTCGGAGGTGGAATCCTGAAAGTAACGATCAGCAGAGCCCTCGGACATCGCGCCAATGCTGCCCATACCACGATACGACTTGTAACTGCGTCCCTGGAACAGAATCACCTCGCCTGGCGCCTCGTCGGTACCGGCAAACATGCTGCCCATCATCACGGTGTCGGCACCGGCCGCCAGCGCCTTCGATATGTCGCCGGAATAGCGGATGCCACCGTCTGCAATGACCGGAACACCTGTGCCCTTCAATGCCTGTACCACATTGGTGATGGCTGTAATCTGCGGCACGCCCACACCAGCAACAATGCGTGTAGTGCAGATTGAGCCGGGACCAATGCCGACCTTGACGGCATCTGCGCCGTGATCCAGCAGCGCTTTGGCCGCATCGGCTGTTGCGATGTTGCCGCCCACGACCTGCAGATGCGGATAATTCAGCTTGGCCCACTTCACGCGATCCAGCACACCCTTGGAATGGCCGTGCGCAGTATCCACCACAATGACATCCACGCCAGCACGCGCCAGCAATTCGATACGCTCATCGTTGTCGGGGCCGACACCGACTGCGGCGCCCGCCAGCAGCTTGCCATTCTCGTCTCGCGACGCATTTGGATGCGTCGTCGCCTTCTGGATATCCTTGGCGGTAATCAAGCCGCGCAATTCGAACGCATCGTTCACCACCAGCACTCGCTCGAGGCGACTGCGGTTCATCAGTCGCTTAGCCTCTTCGAGCGCAGCCCCTTCCTTCACAAAAATAAGCTTTTCGCGCGGTGTCATCTTGGCGCGCACCTCAGCGTCCAGATCTTCTTCGAAGCGCAAGTCGCGGTTAGTGATAATACCAACCACGATTCTGCCCTCGACTACCGGAAAACCGCTGATGCCGTATTGCTCGGTCATGGCGATCACCTCGCGGATGCGCATTGATGGCGGAATAGTGATCGGATCGCGAACAACACCTGACTCGAATCGTTTCACACGCGTCACTTCGCGCGCCTGATCTTTCGGATTCAGGTTCTTGTGAATGATGCCAATGCCACCTTCCTGCGCCATCGCAATGGCGAGCCGAGATTCGGTGACTGTATCCATCGCTGCAGACAGCAATGGAATGTTCAACGAAATGGTGCTGGTCAGGCGCGTTCTGAGGGAGGTGTTGTTGGGAAGGATGGCCGAGTAAGCCGGCAAAAGCAGCACATCATCGAATGTGAGTGCCTTTTGAATGAGTCGCATAACATTTCCTATTGGCGCAAAAGAGAATTATACAGAGCTTCTTGCATATTATCAGAAGCCAAAAAGCAAAATTCGGCTAAGACACGATCCGCTCGCCCCTTCCCCCCTGGCATCGTATCAATTTTTACGGCTCCTGCACCCGCCCCCGATTGACATGCATCAGAACATGCGCGCCACTTTGTTAAACACATTAACACATGTAAGACACACTTATTTTTCGCAAGTGCTTGAAATGTCGTGAATATTTTGATATAGTGACTCTTTTCCAGTTTCGGAAGATTTCAAAGGAGTTTGTCATGGCAAGAGTTTGCCAAGTTACCGGGAAAGGGCCGATGTCCGGCAATAATGTTTCCCACGCTAATAACAAGACAAAGCGCCGTTTTTTGCCCAATCTGCAAAACCGCCGCATTTTTGTCGAATCCGAGAACCGCTGGGTATCCCTGCGCCTGTCCAACGCCGGTTTGCGCGTCATTGACAAGATCGGCATCGATGCCGTTCTGACCGACATGCGTGCCCGTGGCGAAAAAGTCTAACTAGCACTGTAAAGGAATTATCATGGCTAAATCAGGCCGCGACAAAATCAAGCTGGAATCGACTGCAGGAACGGGTCATTTCTACACTACCACCAAAAACAAGCGCACCACGCCGGAAAAAATGGAAATCATCAAGTTCGACCCGAAGGCGCGCAAGCATGTGCCCTACAAGGAAGCCAAGATCAAGTAATTCTGGCCTTTCAACAGCAAAAACCCTGCCGGACGAACTTGGTCCCGCAGGGTTTTTTGTTTTAGGTCTGCTGCCAACTCACCCATCGTTGTGCCTTCTCGAGGTGACGCAAGCTCTGGTAGGTACTTATTCGTTTCTCCCGCGCCCTCCTGGCCGCAACCAGAAACAACTGTGCCGTGCTGACAGCGTCAGCCACTGCATTGTGCCTTGCGGGGTTCCTGATATCGAAATGCCGATGCCACTCATCAAGCAGGCGCAGCTGCTTTGACTTTTCCGGATACAGCCCAGGCATCACATACGCCAGATCCAACCAGTCGTGCCTGAAACTCAGTCCGAGAAATTGTTTCATCGCTCGCCGGATCATGGTTTCATCAAAAGTGACATGAAAAGCAACCAGCGGAGTTTTCTGGAGGTACTGCAGGAACAGGAGCAATGCATCAGCTGGTGGAACGCCATTTCGCTGCGCACTTCTGCTGATGCCGTGGATCAGGATGTTTTCGTGGCTGCTGGATTCAGTCTGCTGCAATACCACTTCAAAACTGTCAGCCACATCAATCTTGCCCTTCGTCACCGCCACGGCACCAATGGCAATAAGATGATCGAGCGAAAGGTTCAGGCCACTGCTCTCGACATCGATGACAACAAAACGCGAAGACTCAAGGCTGTTTTCCAGCGAGGTACGCGGCAAATCGCGCCAAGCGGACAAACGATCCCTCTGATCAACGGTCAGGTTCCGTCTTCTTCCAAAAAATTTGCCGAACCAGTCCAAATGAGCCATCCCCAGGAATTGACATGCAACGGTCGCCCATTATAAGAGCAGGCGACCAAACCGCGGATGCAATTCTCAAGCTAGTCCAGATACATCATTGCAATGAGTAAAGCCCCCGACAATCATGCCGGAGGCTTTCAAAAACAACAACTATCGTCAGCCCTGCGACTGCCTGGACGATCAATGCTCTGACGCAGCCTCTGCGTTGATGCCGGTGTTCTGGCGGACATACAGTTCATCCCACATTTCTTCCGACCGCTCATCTTTCGTGAAGATCGAGAAAATAATCACGAGCAGAAATCCGAACGGGATGGAGAGCAATCCCGGATTCTTAAGCAGGAACGCGGGCTTTTCCAAACCTATGGCACTGGTAGTTTGGCCTTCGAATTTCTTCAGATCATCCAGCGCCTTGTCGTGCGCCCGTTGCGTTCTGACCAGGTCGGCTACGATCACCTTTTTCGCGGCCTCGTCAGTGGTTGCATCCAGATTGGCTTTCAACGACACCAGTTGTTCACGAGTGCCAGGTTTGGCCGGTTTTGCCGCTTCGGCCGGACGCGCCGGTTCTGCTTGTCGACAATCGTCCATTGGGAACAACTCACAAACTATCGAATATCCGCCGATAGCCGGACGCGCCAGCTTCGCAGGCTGAGCTGGGTCGCCATCGAGCACCCTGTTGGCGGATGCAATTACCGCCTTGGGATAGGTCATATTGGGCGAAATCAGCACCAGAAGTATCGCCATCATGGTTCCGCCCACCATGCCGGCGATAATACCCATCGTGTTGCAGCGCTTCCAGTAGAGCGTGAGGAAAATAGCCGGTAAATTGGAGGAGGCTGCAACTGCGAACGCCAGCGCCACCAGATGTGCGACATTTTGCCCTTTGGCCAGAATGCCAACCCCAATTGCCATGATGCCAACAATGACGGACGATACGCGTGCGGCAATAACCTGTTCCTGCGGAGTTGCCTTATCACCACGGATTACGCCGACATAGATATCGTGCGCCATCGCGGAAGCGGATGCCAGAACCAGACCGGCAACAACTGCGACGATGGTTGCAAAGGCGACAGCTGCAACAAATGCGAGGAAGAAATTGCCGAACATCGAGTTTTCGCCACCACCCAGATATTGCGCCAGCAATGGCGCCGCCATGTTGCCACCCGGGTCGATTGCCGCAATCTTGGATGACCCGACCAGCATCGCTGCGCCGGTGCCGAGAAACAGCGTCAGAACATAGAAGCCGCCGATGATTGCCATGGCCCAGATCACGGAAGTCCGTGCAGCTTGTGCAGTTGGTACAGTGAAGAAACGCATCAGGATGTGAGGCATGCCTGCGGTGCCGAACACCAGCGCCATACCGAGCGAAATCTGGTCAATCGGATTTTTCAGAAACAGACCAGGCTCAAGGAAGCGCTGCCCAAGTTCCGCTGCAGTCATGGTCGCCGCGCGATCTCCAAGCAATCTGGCCACCTGCTGTTGAATGCCAGTGTCATTAACGACGCTTTGCAGATAACTCGGCAAGCTGAATCCATAAGGTGCCCAGACAAACGCCACTAGCAGCAGCGAAGCCGTTACAAGCAATACTGCCTTGATGATCTGAACCCAGGTTGTCGCTTTCATGCCGCCAAAGACGACATAAGCGAGCATCAGGACACCGACGCCGATGACGGAAACTTCATAATCGATACCAATTAGCGTCTTGATCAGTACGCCGCCGCCAACCATTTGGGCAGTCAGGTAAAAAGTTGACACTACGATAGTCGAAATCGCTGCCACCGTTTTGGTCTTTTTCGGATCGTTGCGAAAAGCAAGGATATCGCCCATCGTGTACTTGCCAATGTTGCGACAAGGCTCGGCGATCACTAGCAGCACAGTAATGTAGGCGACCAACCAGCCGACCGAATACATGAAACCGTCGTAGCCATAAAGAGAAATCAGACCGGCAATACCGAGGAAGGAGGCTGCGGACAAATAGTCGCCGGCAATGGCCCAACCATTCTGTATACCACTGACCGAACGGCCTGCAGCATAAAATTCCGAAGTAGAGTGCGTGCTGCGCGCAGCAAAATAAGTCACCACCATGGTGCCAAAAATGATCGCACCGAACACGGCGAATGTCATCCACTTGTATTCAGCCGCAACCGCACCGCTACTCGCGTATGCCACGCCACCAACCGCGACTGCCACGGCAAAAAACACCAGTTTTTTAAGAATATTATTTTTCATTGCGACCAGCCCCAATCTTTTCTGCATCCCGGATAATTTCCTGTGCCATCGCATCGAATTGCGAGTTGGCTCGTCTGGAATAGACAAAGGCGATAACCCACGCCACAACGAATTCGGAAAGTGCAAACAGGATGGCGACATTGATGACGCCCCAGACCTTAACCCTGAAGAGTTCAGGCCAGTAGGCAGCGCCTACCGGAAGCAGGAAATAATAAATAACTGAAAAGACCATCAGCCCGCACAAGAAATTGGTTTTTTTATCGTGCAAGGCCTGAAACCGCGGATCAGCATTGATCGCGGCCCAGTTCAAGTTAGGGTTTGACATATGTATCCTCCAACAGCCAGTAACTATAAATGCGGCGGATGGGCCGCGTCTTTGTCATGGATGACTCGGGCTTGGGTACGCCCAGAGTGCACAATACTCAACTTGCTAGAAGGTAAAGAATTTTTCCAAAACGCCCTGCAGTATACGCGCTTGGCGGAAAGTTTCTTTCAAAATATGCTGATCAAGGGCGTTGAGCGTATCCGGATTGATACGGTTTGACATGATTTCATGATGGCCAGACTGCTGATGCTGCAAGCGCAAGCGCAAAAGTTGAATATATAGAAATGATTCAATCCATGCGTCGGTCTCTGCTCTGTCCATGCGCCAGGCATCGCACGCCGCGCGCAGCCGCTGTGCGGTGCCGGTTTCATTTGAGCCGGATGCCAGAGCAAAAATTCGCGCCACATCAACAAACGGTGTCACACCGTTAATTTTCAAGTTAAGCGTATTCTGTGCCTCGCCTTTTCTATCCACAAGAAAGTTGCGCAGCAAGCTCAAAGGTGGGCGGTTGCCAAGCGCATTTTCAACCATTTTTCGCAGAAACATCCGGTTGTTCTTCACCCTGTCATTGAGCCAGAAGCGCAATTGCTGCGCCAGTTCCGCGTTCCCGTACATAGGCCGGAAATCGAAGAAAATGGAGGCATTGAGCAACTCTTCCCCGTTACCGCGCGATATCCATTGTGCGAAAGTATTTTCCCATTCCTCACGACTCAGGCACCAGCGCGGATTCGATGCCATGACGCCCCCCTTGCACAAGGGGAAGCCACACTCATCCAGCGCGATATTGATCGCAGTCGCCAGCGGCAGCAGGCGCGCGCGAACCTCGTCGGGTGTGGAATTCGCAGGCGTGCGAAAAATGATGCCGTTGTCCTGATCGGTGGTCAGTGTCTGCTCGAAACGGCCTTCGCTGCCCATCGCCAGCCAGCAAAAATCAATGTCGACCCATCCCTGCTGGGCCTTCGCGTGCGCCAGTTTCAGTTCGATAACACGCACTGTCAGCAGTTCGTTCAGCGTTGAAATGAACAGCGTCAACTGCTCGGCCGCCACCCCCTGTGCCAGCATGTTCTGCGCCAGTTGCTGAATGTCTCGCGCAGATTGACTAAGTGTATCAAGATCACGCGCATTTCGGATAGTTGTGCTGATCTGTCGCAGGCCGACACGCTGCAGCGCAAAGAGATCCCGTTCCGACACAATGCCGACCAGTTTGCTGTCCTTCGTCACCATCACATGACGAACGCCCTGTTTGGCCATCGCGAGCGCCGCCTCGTAGGCAAGCGCGTTCGGCGGGAGTGTGAACAGGCGCTTGCTCATCAGTCCGATGATCGGCTGATCAATGTCAATTTGCGGCAGCGCCACTCGATTAAGCACATCGTTCACTGTGAAAATTCCAACCGGCAAACCGCCATCTACAGCCACCATGGAGCCAATTCCCAGCTCATGCATCGTTTGCAACACTTGCCGCACCGGCGTATCCGGGGTGCAGGTTACCGGCTCGCGCCGGATCACATCTGACAGCGGACTGGACATTGACTGCAGATCGGTACTCGACTGTGAATATTGTGCTTGAACCGTGTGCGCCGACTGCTCCAACAGGTTGGCAATGCGTCGCGTACAGTAATCGTTAAAGGCCGCAGACAGCCTGAGCAACTGGTCGAAATCATCCGAGTCAAGTTCATAACAAAACGCATCCTCGCCCGCCCTGAAGGTGCTGTGCGTTGGGCGTCGCGCGAGCAGAGCACTCAAGGGGAAAAACTCGCCTTCCTGCAATTGATGCGTTAGCGATTCATCGGTTCGTCCTGCGCCCTGCCTGCCTTCGACCATACCCTGACGAATAATGAAAAGGCGCTGCGCAATGCCCTGTTCGGGCGTGAGAATGACTTCACCTTGATCGTAGTAGCCGACCTTCAGTCGTGCAGCAAGCCACGACAGATGCTCAAGTTCCATACGGTCGAAAGGCGCATGATGCCGAAGATGCTCAATTGTCTGTTGTATCAGTGAACTGCTGCCTGTTCCCATATCCCCTCCCGATGGACATCATAGCGAGTCTGACGACAGTTCGTCAAAACTCGATCGTTCGCCACTCCTAGAATTTTTGTGTATCGTTTCCATTGTGAGAATTCGGCATATATGGGATATTACAACTCAGAGACTTATCAGCCCAATCAGGGAAGGTTCCATGAAGCCTCAGTCCGTCCGTGCATTGATTTGGTTTTCGATCATCTTGCTGGTGGCCGGATGGTTTGTCATGTCCCCCCTCGCGTCCTTGCTGCTGGCCGTCATCGTAATCCTTTGCGCGCTACCTGTCGTTATTTTCGGGTCACTCGTGAATTGCCTGATTGGTATCGCGTCGCTGGCGGTAGCGCTTGGTCTGGTTACCATCCATTATCCGCAGGCCAGCCTGCAATTGAAGGCATACAGGGAACGCGCAAACCAGCCAAAAGCATCCAGACCGGCCACTTCTGCCCCTCGTCAATAGGAATAATCATGTCAATACGATTAATGATCATGGGTTTAATTGCGTCACTTTTGATGGTGTCCAATACTTTTGCGGGCAATGTGAGCGAGGAGGCCGTCGAAAAATCAGGCATGGGGTTTACACATTTGCAAAAAACTGAGAATCCCGGATCAAAATCCGCCGGCGTTCGTGGCGTTCTGCTGTTTGAAGGTCTTCCCATCCAACAGGTGAGCGGCGGCATCAGGACACCCATCGGTTCTTTCACCTTCTTGGAGTCAAATTTGCTCTTCCGGCCACAGGGATGGTTTCCGGTCGCGGATATTGTCGTGCCTAGCTCCCCCGAGTCCGTGACATCGGAAATGCTTCAGAAAGGAAGCTACAGCGGCGGCCTTCGCATAGGGACTCCCGCTGAGTGGTGCTATCTGGTCGCATCCAATCTCTGGATCAACCCACGATTGCTCGTTTCATCCCCTCCCGTCCATCCCTTGCTCAAAAACAGAATCGAAGACAGAAAACCGGTTACTCCCCAGCCCTCGCCCGCCGCCGCCTCAGCCTGCCAGTTGAAACCGGAGCGAGGTCCCTGCAAGGCATTGATGGAGGTCTTTTATTATGATCGGGACACCCGGAGTTGCAGGGCGTTCTTCTGGGGAGGCTGCAGGGGAGTCGCGCCATTCAAATCGCTGAATGAATGCAAGGCGCGTTGTCAGTCAGAAAGGGAATAGTCCGCCAGCGGTGCTTGAAATGTGCTTCACGACGCTACCAGACCCTCATATATCCAAGCCACTAGCGCGTACAACCTGATCTTATTCGCCGGATCATCGGAATTGTTCGGTGCTCCCTTGTGGAATGGGCGCGATAATCGTCAACGCACGAGCAAAGACTGCGCTCAGCAGAACGCCCAGCAACAAAGAATCTAAACTTTTCGACGGTATCGCCCGTAGCTCCCAGCAAGCCACTTTCGACTGTCGAAAATCAGGACCTCTAACCGATC
>CAZAWA010000003.1:0-47011 GCA_964488675.1 uncultured Oxalobacter sp.
CATCAGCGCGGTGATATTGCCGATTGCCATTGACAGCACCGCCAGCACCATCAACATCTGCTGCCAGTCCATCGCCAGTGGCGACAGCCCTTCGACCAGCAGTCGGATACAGATCGCAAAGGCGGCCAGCTTGGGCGCGCCACCAATCAGCAGCGCAACCGGCGTCGGTGCGCCCTGGTAGACATCCGGCACCCACATGTGGAAGGGCGCAACACCAAGCTTGAACGCCAGGCCAGACACGAGAAACACGACACCGAACACCAGCACGATGCGGTCAACATCACCGGACATCACCGCCTTGGCCATCTCGCCCAGATCAAGCGTGCCGGTGGCGCCGTACAGCATGGACATGCCATACAGCAGGAAACCGGAAGCGAGCGCGCCGAGGATGAAGAATTTCATTGCCGCTTCGGTCGCCGCCGGATCGTCGCGGCGCAGCGCAACCAGCGCATACAGCGCCAGCGACAGCAGTTCGATGCCGAGGTAGATGATGAGGAAGTTGGTGCCGGAAATCATCACCATCTGGCCCAGCAGCGCAAACAGTGCCAGCACATAAAACTCGCCACCCAGATTGCCGCTCGTCATGCCGCGATCGTTGATGTGCCTGCGCGAGTACAGCAGCGTCAGCGCCACGGCGAGTGCCGAGAAAATTTTCAGCAGGTTGGACATCGGGTCAAGCACGAACGAATTATGGAAGGTATAAACCGAAGTGCCTGAGTCGCAGAACAGGTAGCCGCTGACCAGTGCGCAGACCAGCAGCGTCGCCATCGACAGCCAGTAGGTGATGTTGCGCCGGGCATCCGGCAGGAACATGTCAATCAGCAGGATGACTGACGCAGCCGTCATCAGGATGATTTCAGGCAGCGCCGGCAGCAGGTTCATGGCGTTTGTCATCGCTCTGCTTCTCTAGTTAATTTTCGAAATAGCGACATGCCGCAGCAGGTCAGCAACCGAGGTTTGCATGGCGTCAGTGACCAGCGCCGGATAGACGCCGATCGCCATGACGGCAATGGCCAGCAGCGCCAGCATCAGGAATTCCCGTTTGCCGATATCGGCGAGGGATGCCACCTCTTCATTGGCTACAGCGCCGAAGATCACGCGCTTGACCATCCACAGCGAATAACCCGCACCGAGCACCAGCGCAGTCGCCGCCAGCAGGCCGACCCAGAAATTGAACTTGACCGCCCCCAGAATGACCATGAATTCGCCGACGAAACCGGAAGTGCCGGGCAGGCCGCAGTTGGCCATGGAGAACAGCACGAAGAACACCGCGAACTTCGGCATGACATTGACCACGCCGCCATAACTGGCAATTTCACGGGTATGCAGGCGGTCGTACAGCACGCCGATGCACAGGAACATCGCGCCGGAAACAAAACCGTGCGAAATCATCTGCACGATGCCGCCCTGCATGCCGATGCTGTTGAAGAGGAAGAATCCGAGCGTGACGAAGCCCATGTGCGCGATCGACGAATAGGCGATCAGCTTCTTCATGTCCTTCTGCACCAGCGTGACGAAGCCGATGTAGATCACCGCAATCAGCGACAGCGTGATCATGAAGCCGGACAGGTACTGGCTGGCATCGGGCGCGACTGGCAGAGAAAAGCGCAGGAAACCGTAGGCGCCAAGCTTGAGCATGATGGCCGCCAGCACCACGGAACCGCCTGTCGGCGCTTCCACATGCGCATCCGGCAGCCAGGTGTGCACCGGCCACATCGGCACCTTGACCGAAAATGCCGCGAGGAAGGCGAGAAAAACGAGAATCTGCACATTCATCGGCAACGGCAGCGCGTGCCATGCGAGGACATCGAAACTGTTGCCCGCCTTGAAGTACAGGTAGAGAATGGCAACCAGCGACAGCAGCGAGCCCGTCAGCGTGTAGAGAAAAAACTTGAACGCCGCATACACGCGGTTGGCGCCGCCCCAGACGCCGATGATGATGAACATCGGAATCAGCGTCGCCTCAAAGAAAACATAGAACAGCAAGCCGTCCAGCGCGCAGAACACGCCGATCATGACGCCGGAGAGGATCAGGAACGCGCCCATGTACTGCGCGATGCGCTGCTCAATCACTTCCCATCCGGCAATCACGGCAATCACCGTGATAAAAGCTGTCAGAACGACGAACCAGAGCGAAATGCCGTCAATGCCGAGGGAATAGTTGACATTGAAGCGCTCGATCCACGCGAACTTTTCGACAAACTGCATACCATGCCGCGCATTGTCGAAGCCGGAAACGATGGGCAACGACACCACAAAGCTGGCAATGGCGCCCACCAGCGACAGCCCGCGTGTCAGTGCCGGCTTGTCGTCGCGGCCGATCGCGAACACCAGCACACCGAAAATAATCGGACACCAGATGGCAATACTCAGCAAGGGCAGGGTTGACAGCATTATCGGTTATCTTGCTTGTGGCTAATCATTTTGCGAATGGGAACGGCAGGAAAATCATCATCAGGGCCAGCACGCCAAGGATCATCATCAGCGCGTAGTGATAGGCGTGTCCAGTTTGCCAGTGGCGGATTACCGATGCGAGCCAGCCGACCAGACGGGTGCTTCCATTGACAATCAGATCGTCAATCACCATCCGGTCGTTGCTCCACAGCGCCTTGCCCATCGCCCGCGCACATTTCACGCCGCCGCCGACGGTTGCGGCGTCGAACATCAACGCCAAATCCTTGCCGGATTCTGCCGGCATGCGCTTCTTCACCAGACAGAAATACCAGGCCGTGGCGGCGCCCGCCACCAACAAAAGGAACGGCAACGACATCAGGCCGTGCAGCGCCATGTCAAACGGGCCGTGGAAAGCCTGCTTCAATTCCAGCATGGCGCGGTGCGTCTCGGCCACGACAATCGCATCGCCAAAAAACCCGCCGAACAGCATCGGGCCAATCGCGACAAAACCGATGATCACGGACGGAATGGCCAGCAAGACCAGCGGCACCGTCATGACCCAGGGCGCTTCGTGCGGGTGGTCACCTTCATGGATGCCGACTCCCGGGTCACCGTAATGCACGCTGCCCGCCTTGCCAAACCGTTCCTCACCGTGGAATACCATGAACAGCAGGCGGAACGAATAATATGCGGTCACGAACACGCCCGCCAGCACCGCAATGTAGGCAAAGCCCGACCCGGCAATCTGCGAATGGTGCACCGCCTCGATGATGCTGTCCTTGGAGTAGAAACCGGAAAACAGCGGCATGCCCGCCAGTGCCAGCGTGCCGATGAGCGAAGTGACCCAGGTCACCGGCATATATTTTCTGAGTCCGCCCATGTTGCGGATGTCCTGATCGTGGTGCATGCCGAGAATGACCGCACCCGCACCGAGGAACAGCAGCGCCTTGAAGAAGGCATGCGTCATCAGGTGGAAGATCGCGGCCGAATAAGCGGATGCCGCCAGCGCCACCGTCATGTAACCCAGTTGCGACAGCGTCGAGTAGGCAATCACCCGTTTGATGTCATTCTGCGTAATCGCAACGAAGCCCATGGACACCGCGGTAATCGCGCCAATCACCATGATGAAAGAGAGCGCCGCTTCGGACAGTTCGAACAGCGGCGACATGCGCGTCACCATGAAGATGCCTGCGGTCACCATGGTTGCAGCGTGGATCAGCGCGGATATCGGTGTCGGGCCTTCCATGGAATCCGGCAACCAGACATGCAGCGGAAACTGCGCCGACTTCGCCATGGCGCCGATAAACAGGCAGATGCAGGTCACATTCAGCAACATCCATCCGGTTCCCGGCACGGTCATGCCAGCCAGTTGCTGCCGCTGCGCGAACACTTCGCCATAGTTCATCGAACCGGCATGCGCGAACAACAGGCCAATGCCGAGAACAAAACCGAAGTCGCCCACGCGGTTGACCACGAAAGCTTTCAGGCTGGCAAAGATCGCCGTCGGTCGGTCGTACCAGAAGCCGATCAGCAGGTAGGACATCAGGCCGACCGCTTCCCAGCCAAAAAACAGTTGCATGAAGTTGTTGCTCATCACCAGCATCAGCATCGAGAAGGTAAAGAGCGAAATGTAGGCGAAGAAACGGTTATAGCCTGCATCCTCGTCCATGTAGCCAATGGTGTACACATGCACCATCAGGGACACGAACGACACAACGCACATCATGGTCGCGGTCAGGCTGTCTATCAGGAAGCCGATTTCGAGCCTGATGCCGTCGACGGCCATCCAGGTGTAGACCGCGGCATCGAACCGTGCGCCATCAACCACCGCCAGCAAAGCCTGAACGGAAAGAATGAAGGCAACCAGCACACCAGCGATGGCCGCCGTGTGCGACACCTTGCGGCCAACCTGATTGCCCAGAAATTTCGTGCCGAGCAAACCGGCAACAGCGGCGCCCGCCAGCGGCGCCAGCGGTATCGCGAGTAACAGGCACGCGTTCAGTTGGGTCGCCATACCTACCCCCTCAAGCGGTCAAGGTCTTCGATATTGATGGTGTTCATGTTGCGGAACAGCACCACCAGTATCGCAAGGCCGATGGCGGACTCTGCCGCCGCAACCGTAAGGATGAAAAAGACAAACACCTGTCCTGCTGCGTCGCCCAGATAATGCGAGAAGGCGACGAAATTCATGTTCACGGCGAGCAGCATCAACTCAATCGCCATCAGCAGCACGATCAGATTCTTGCGGTTGAGAAAAATGCCGACAATGGCGATCGCAAACAGGATGGCACCAAGTATCAGGAAATGCGCAAGCGACAGGATCATGACTGTTCCCCCTGATCTTTTGCCGCAGCACGATCGGACTCCGCCTTCATGCTGACAATGCGAATCCGGTCATTGCGCTTGACCTTGACGGCATCTGCCGGATCGGAATAGTGCGCATCGGTGCGGCGGCGCAGCGTCAGTGCAACTGCGGCAATGATGGCGACCAGCAGCACGACTGCCGCAATCTCGAAGGCGTAAATGTATTGCGTGAAGATGATCTTGCCCAGTTCCCTGGTGCCGCCGATGTTTGCAGCATTGGCCGGCGCGGGCGAATCTGGCGCCCAGAAACCGCGCAACATGACCGCCGACATTTCAAACACGATCAGCAAACCGACCGGTATTGCGACCCACATGCTGCCCTTGAGCCCGCTTCGGATTTTGTCCAGATCGATATCCACCATCATCACAACGAACAGGAACAGAACCATCACCGCCCCGACATATACCAGCACCAGCACAATCGCGAGAAACTCAGCTTTCAATAGTATCCAGATGGCGGCCGATGTAAAGAACGACAGCACCAGAAACAGCGCGGCATGCACCGGATTGCGCACCGTCACCACACACAGGGCCGAGAGCACCAGTATGGCGGAGAAGGCGTAGAACAGGACGGTCTTGAATTCCATGTCAGTTCATCCAATCATCGGTACGGCGCGTCCGCTTCGCGGGCTGCCGCAATATCTTTCTCATACCGGTCACCGACCGCCAGCAGCATTTCCTTCGTAAAGTACAGATCGCCACGGTTTTCTCCGTGATACTCGTAAATATGCGTTTCGACGATCGCATCGACCGGGCACGCCTCCTCGCAGAACCCACAGAAAATGCACTTGAACTGGTCTATATCGTAGCGCACCGTGCGTCTTGTTCCATCAGAGCGTTCATCGGACTCGATGGTAATCGCCAATGCCGGACAAGCCGCCTCGCACAGCTTGCACGCAATGCAGCGTTCCTCGCCGTTCGGATAGCGGCGCAAGGCGTGCATGCCGCGGAAACGGCGCGACTGCGGCGCCTTGGCTTCCGGATATTCGATCGTGATCTTGCGTCTGAACAGGTAGCGCCCGGTCAGCGCCAGGCCTTTCATCAGTTCCAGCAGCAACAGGCTGGCAAAAAAATCCTTGATGGCTTTCATCATGTCGGTTCAGCCTCAATGCCAGATATTCCAGGGTGTCTGCATCCACGCAGCCACAATCACCAGATAGGCCAGCGTCAGCGGGATGAACACTTTCCATCCGAGGCGCATGATCTGGTCATAGCGATAGCGTGGGAACGACGCGCGCACCCAGACGAACATCGACACCACGACAAATGTCTTCGCGCCCAGCCAGATCCAGCCGGGCACCAAGTTGAACACTGCAAAATCCAGCGGCGGCGCCCATCCGCCGAGGAACATGATCGACGCAATGCCGGAGAACAGGATCATGTTGGCGTATTCCGCCATGAAAAACATCGCAAACGACATGCCGGAATATTCGACCATGTGACCGTTCACGATCTCGGACTCACCCTCGATCACATCGAAAGGATGACGCGCCGTCTCGGCCATGCTGGAAATCACAAAAATAACAAACAGCGGCAACAGCGGCAGCCAGTTCCATGACAGAAAGTTCACGCCTTTTTCGGCAAAGTAACCCCTGCCCTGGCTCACGACAATTTCCGACAGATTCAGGCTGCCGGACACCATCGCCACCGTCACCAGCACGAATCCGATGGCGATGCCGAAAGACACCATCTGCGCCGTAGCGCGCATCGCGCCGAGAAACGCATAGCGCGAGTTCGACGCCCATCCCGCAACGATGATGCCGTAAACGCTAAACGAGGTAATCGCCATGATGAACAGCAATCCCGCGTTGATGTCGGCCAGCACAATGTCCGGCCCGAAGGGCATCACCGACCACGCCGCCAGCGCCGGCGCCATGGAGAGCACTGGCGCCAGAAAGAACAGCGGCTTGTCGGCATGGGTCGGCACCGTTATTTCCTTGAACACCGCCTTGATGCCGTCGGCAACCGGCTGCAACAGGCCATACGGGCCAACGCGATTCGGCCCCTGGCGAATGTGCATCCAGCCGATCAGCTTGCGCTCCCAAAGCGTCAGGTAGGCGACCATGCCCAGCACCGGCATCATTACGCATGTCAGTTTGATCATGGTCCAGACCAGCGGCCACAACGCACCAAAGATGCCCTGACCCGTTGCCTGAATATACAAAAGCAATTCGGCCATCATGCTTTCTCCACGCTGATCGGGCCAAACATCGGGCCGAGACCCGCCGTCGATGGATGCGCTGCAGCAATGCGCACAACATTACCTGCAAGCCTTTCATCAGCCACCGCAACAAGCATTGCACTCCCTGCGCCCTGACTGACGCGCACTTTCGAACCGTTTTCGATACCCAGCATTTTCATCAGCATCGGCGCCATGCGCGCCTTCGGCGGTTTCGCGTCCGCAGTCCTCTGCAAGGCTTTTGCCCGGCGTACGATCGCGTCGGCAAAGTATATAGGCACATCGGCGATCCGTTCGATTGCGGCAGACTGCTGCGGCAAGGGCTGCGGCTGCGCATTCGCATAATTGTTCAGCCGCGCCGACAAGTCGGTTTCGCGCATCGTAATCTCGTCGCGCACCGATTCCGAGGATTCATATTCGAAGCCATCCAGACCCAGCAAGCTGCCCAGGGCGCGCAGCACCTTCCAGCCGGGGCGCGCCTCTTCCAGCGGCCTGACCGCCGCGTTGAAACTCTGCGCATGCCCTTCGCAATTGACGAAAGTGCCGGAAGTTTCGGTGAACGGCGCAATCGGCAGCAGCACATCGGCCACATCGATACCATGCCTGTAAGGCGACAGCACGATCACCATCGCTGCCTGCTCCAGCGCGGCGCGCGCGACCGGCGGGTTGGCGCAATCCAGTTCCGGCTCTGCGTTGAGCAATACAAATGCTTTGCGCGGCTGGTCGAACGCATGCTTACCATTCGCATCCGCAAGATAGCCGCCTACCGTGTTGGCTGCCTCGGTCAGGTAGCCGAATCCGGCATGGGCATTGCGCGCAATCCATTCGGCGAGCGCGTGCAAAGCTGAGGCCTGCGGATGCTGCGCCGCTGCATTGCCAAGGAAAACGCCTGCGCGACGGCCCGACAACAAGCTGGCGGCGATTTTCGTCGCTTCGTTCGACGGCTGCAGATTATCGAATCCGGCTGGCGCAGCAATGCCCTTCTGCTTGGCGACCGCAACGGCAACTTCGGCCAGTGCATGCTGCCATTTCGACGGTGCTTGAATAATCCTGTTGACCACCGGCATCAGCAAGTCGTCATCAGACGCATGCAGGATGCTGACTTTCGCCCCCTGCTTGACCGCCTGACGCAAGCGCGCCGCCAGCAACGGGTGATCCTTGCGCAGGAAAGCACCGATGACAAATACATCCTGCAACTGCCCAAAGTCTGCAATCGACATCCCGAGCCAGGGCTTGATCTTGCCGTCGAACGAGAAATCCGTCTGACGCAAGCGGGAATCGATATTGTCCGATCCAAGGCCGCGCATCAGCTTTTTCAGCAGCGCAATTTCTTCCAGCGTCGAATGCGGTGAAGCCAGCGCCGCAATCGCGTCTGCGCCGTGATCCTTGCGGATGTCGTTCAGGCCGCGAACAATGTAATCAAGCGCAGACTGCCAGTCGGTTTCATGCCACTGGTTGCCCTGCTTGACCATCGGTCTGGTCAGCCGGTCTTCGCTGTTGAGCGCCTCGTACGAAAAACGATCCTTGTCGGACAGCCAGCATTCGTTGATGCCTTCGTTTTCCAGCGGCAGCACGCGCAGCACCCTGTTGTTCTTCGCCTGCACGATCAGGTTCGAGCCCAGGCCGTCATGCGGACTGACTGAACGACTGCGTGACAGCTCCCACGCGCGCGCCTTGTAGCGGAAAGGCTTCGATGTCAGCGCACCGACCGGACACAGATCGATCATGTTGCCTGACAGTTCAGAATCGACCGTCTTCCCGACAAAGGCCGTGATTTCGGCATGCTCGCCGCGATACAGCATGCCAAGTTCCATGACACCGGCAATTTCCTGCCCGAATCGCACGCAGCGGGTGCAGTGGATGCAGCGGCTCATCTCCTCCATCGAAACCAGCGGCCCGGCATCCTTGTGGAACACCACGCGCTTTTCTTCCTGATAGCGCGATTCCATGGCACCGTAACCGACCGCGATGTCCTGCAATCGGCACTCCCCGCCCTGATCGCAAATCGGGCAGTCGAGTGGATGGTTGATCAGCAGGAATTCCATCACCGCCTTTTGTGCTTCCACTGCCTTCGCGCTGCGGGTCTGCACCACCATTCCGGCGGTCGCCGGCGTTGCGCAGGCTGGCATCGGCCTCGGCATTTTTTCGACTTCGACCAGACACATGCGGCAGCTTGCCGCCAGAGACAGTTTCTTGTGATAGCAAAAATGGGGAATCACGGTGCCAAGGCGATGCGCCGCCTCCAGCACCGGGGTGCCGACAGGCACTTCAACTTTTTTGCCATCTATCTCGATTTCGACCATGACTTCTTTCCGACCTGATCAAACTCAAACATACTCGGGCACAAGACAGTGCTTGTGCTCGATATGGTATTCAAACTCGCTGCGGAATCGCTGCACGAATGAGCGCACCGGCATCGCCGCCGCATCGCCCAGCGCACAAATCGTCCGTCCCTGTATGTTGTCCGCTACCGACAGCAGCAAATCGAGATCTTCCGGCCTGCCCTGACCGCCCTCGATGCGCTTGAGCACACGATACAGCCAGCCGGTTCCCTCGCGACACGGTGTGCACTGCCCGCAGGATTCCTCGTAATAAAAATATGACAGTCGCAGCAGCGACTTGACCATGCATCGTGTTTCGTCCAGCACAATCACGGCACCGGAACCCAGCATCGATCCGGCTTTCGCAACCGAGTCGTAATCCAGATCGGTTTCCATCATCACTTCCGCCGCCACGACCGGCGAGGACGACCCGCCCGGAATCACCGCCTTCATTTTCCTGCCGCCCCGCATGCCTCCCGCCAGCTCCAGCAGCTTTGCGAACGGCGTTCCCATCGGCAGTTCGTAATTGCCGGGCAGCGCGACATCGCCGGAAATCGAGAATATCTTGGTGCCACCATTGTTTGGCTTGCCCATCGCGGCGTAATTGGCACCGCCCATGTTCATGATGAACGGCACCGACGCCAGCGTTTCGGCGTTGTTGATCGTGGTCGGCTTGCCATACAGCCCGACACTGGCCGGGAACGGCGGCTTGAAGCGCGGCTGACCCTTCTTGCCCTCAATCGATTCGAGTAATGCCGTTTCCTCGCCGCAGATATAGGCGCCGTAGCCGTGAAACGCATGCAGCTGGAAACTGAAATCCGATCCGAGTATGCGATCTCCGAGAAAACCCGCGGCGCGCGCTTCGTCGATCGCCTCTTCGAAACGCTGGTACTCAGCCCAAATTTCGCCATGGATATAGTTATAGCCAACCGTAATGCCCATCGCATACGCGGCAATCGCCATGCCCTCGATGATCGCGTGCGGGTTGTAACGGATGATGTCGCGATCCTTGAAAGTGCCGGGCTCGCCTTCATCGCTATTGCAGATCAGGTATTTCTGGGTCTGGTTTCCCTTCGGCATGAAGCTCCACTTCAAACCGGTCGGAAACCCTGCGCCGCCGCGACCTCGCAGCGAGGAAATTTGTATCTCCGAAATCACCTGCTCCGGCGTAGTCTTGCCGTGCAGTATCCGCTTCAACGCCTCGTAACCGCCACGGGCGACATAATCGCTCAGACGCCAGTTGCTGCCGTTGAGTCCGGCCAACACCACGGGCTTGATATGGCGATCATGCAGGCAGGTCATTTTTTCAAATCCTCCAGCAGTTCATCAATCCGCTCATTCGACATGCAACTGCACATCCTCGTATTGTTCACGATCATCACCGGCGCATCGCCACAGGCGCCCATGCATTCACCCTCGACCAACGAGAACAGGCCATCTTCTGAAGTTTCGCCAAATCCGATGCCAAGTTTCTGCTGCAAGTGCTGCGCAGCCCGGTTTCCACCGGACAGTCCACACGGCAGGTTGGTGCAAACGGTAATTTTGTGCCTGCCAACAGGGCGCGTGCTGTACATGCTGTAAAAACTCGCCACTTCATGCACCGCTATGGCCGGCATTCCCAGATAATCAGCGACCTCGTTCATCACTTCCGGCGACAGCCAACCCTGTTCCTGCTGCGCAATCGCCAGCGCCGCCATAACGGCGGACTGCTTTTGATCGGCAGGGAACTTCGCCAGCTCACGATCGATTTTTCGGCATGCCTGTTCTGTCAGCAGCATAGTCATCAGCGGTCTATCTCTCCAAACACGATATCCTGCGAACCCAGAATGGTCACGGCGTCTGCAATCAGATGTCCCTGAACCATCTCTCCCAGGCTCTGCAGATGCGCGAAACCAGGGGCACGAATTTTCAGGCGGTAAGGCTTGTTGGCACCATCGGACAGAATGTACACGCCGAATTCGCCCTTTGGCCCCTCCACGGCAGCGTAAGCCTCGCCTTCCGGCACCGCAAAACCCTCGGTAAACAGCTTGAAATGGTGAATCATGCTTTCCATGCCGGTTTTCATGTCGACCCGCGTCGGTGGCGCTATCTTGTGATTGCTTGTCATCACGGGACCCGGGTTCTTGCGCAGCCAGTCAACGCATTGCCTGATGATGCGATTCGACTGCCGCATTTCCTCAACACGAACGAGATAGCGATCATAGGAATCGCCATTGACGCCCACCGGAATATCGAAGTCCAGCAGATCGTAAACTTCATAGGGCTGCTTCTTGCGCAAATCCCACTCGACACCGGAACCGCGCAGCATGGGGCCAACAAAACCGAGGGCTATTGCGCGTTCTGGCGATACCACGCCAACGCCAACCAGCCGTTGTTTCCAGATGCGATTATCAGTCAGCAGCGTTTCATATTCGTCGACATGCCTAGGAAAGCGCCGTGTGAAATCGTCGATGAAATCGAGCAACGATCCCTGGCGGTTTTCATTCAGCGCCTTGACTTTCTTGGCACTGCGGGAGCGGGCTTCGCCGTATTGCGGCATCACTTCCGGCAAATCGCGATAAACACCGCCCGGCCGGTAATAGGCTGCATGCATGCGCGCGCCGCTCGCCGCTTCGTAGCAATCCATCAAATCTTCGCGGTCGCGGAAACTGTACAGCAGCAAGGCCATTGCGCCAACATCGATCGCCTGCGCACCAATCCAGAATAGATGATTTAACAGCCGCGTGATTTCATCGAACATCACGCGAATGTATTGCGCACGCACCGGCACATCGACACCCAGCAGCTTTTCCACCGCCAGCACATAGCCATGCTCGTTACACATCATCGAGATGTAATCGAGCCGATCCATGTACGGCACATTTTGCAGATAAGTTTTTTGTTCCGCGAGCTTTTCTGTCGCTCGATGCAACAGTCCGATGTGCGGATCTGCACGCTGTATGACTTCACCGTCCAGTTCCAGAATGAGCCGCAGGACGCCATGCGCCGCCGGATGCTGCGGCCCAAAATTCAGCGTGTAGTTCCCAATCTCATCCATGAGTCACCCTCATCAAGCCACATGCGCCCAGCAGCCCTCTGAGCGCGCTGAATTTCGGTGCCGCCTGACTTCGCGCCATGAAGTCAGGCGAGCAGGCGGAACCAAAATTTGGGGTGTGACTCATAAATTCGGCCATCACTTCGCTCCGTAGTAAGGCTCACGAATCACGCGCTGGGTCAATTCACGCGGCTCGATCGTTACGGGCTGGTAGATGACGCGCTTCTGCTCTTCGTCGTAGCGCATCTCGACAAAACCAGCAACCGGGAAATCCTTGCGGAAAGGATGGCCGACGAAATCGTAGTCGGTCAGAATTCTTCGCAGATCGGGATGGCCGTCGAACAGGATGCCAAACAGATCGAAGGCTTCCCGCTCGAACCAGTTGGCGGCTGGCCAGATTTCAGTAATGGAGGGGATTATCGGCTGCGCATCGTCCGGCGCGAACACACGGACGCGGACGCGCCAGTTATGCGACAGCGACAGCAAATGCACGACCACGGCAAAGCGCCTGCCTTGCCATGTCCCTTCGCCATATCCCGAATAGTCGACGCCGCACAGATCGATCATCTGCTCGAACCCCAGATCGTCGCTATCTCTGAGCGATTGCATCGCCCGCAGATAGTCGGCACTTGCGACGACCACCGTAACTTCGCCCAGCGCACGCTTGACCTCAAGCAATGAATCGCCCAGCGCGTCGCGCAGGGCGGCTTCCAGCATGTCGAGCTTGGTCGTCATGTCGCCAAACTTTCTGACGGTTGTCGTGCAATCGTATTGGTGCGACGGATTTTGTTATGCAGCTGGAGCAAACCATACTGCAAGGCCTCGGCACTTGGCGGGCAGCCCGGCACATAGATGTCTACCGGAACGATGCGATCGCAACCGCGCACGACGGAATACGAGTAGTGGTAATAACCGCCGCCGTTGGCGCAGGAACCCATGGACAGCACCCAGCGCGGCTCGGCCATCTGGTCATAAACCCTGCGCAAGGCCGGAGCCATTTTGTTGCAGAGTGTGCCCGCAACGATCATCAAGTCGGATTGCCTGGGAGACGGCCGAAACATCATGCCGAACCGATCCAGGTCGTAGCGCGAAGCCGCGGCATGCATCATCTCGACGGCGCAGCAGGCCAGCCCGAATGTCACCGGCCACATCGATCCCGTACGCGCCCAGTTGATCACCTTGTCGGCCGACACGGTGATGAAGCCTTTGTCCAGCAAGCCTTCGATTGACATCGCCTATTCCCAGTTAAGGGCCCCTTTTTTCCATATGTACCAGAATCCGACGACGAATTCTGCGACAAAAACCATCATCACCAGAAAACCCTGCCACCCGATATCACGAAGCGCCACACCCCAAGGGAAGAAAAAGGCCGCTTCCAGATCAAACAGGATGAACAGTATCGCGATCAGGTAGTAGCGCACATCAAATTTGACGCGGGCATTCCCGAAGGCTTCAAAACCACACTCATAGGCGGTTTTTTTGGCGGAGTCCGGTCGGTATGGTCCGAAAACGCGTCCCATGACCTGGGACAAAATACCAAAAGCAACGCCAACCAGCACGAACAGAAGTATGGGGAAATAGTTTTCTAGGTTCACGATTGAGCGCGCCAGTCGTTTTCAATTCAAATGCGTTTGCATGGAATGGGGGCAAATAATATCCGCTTCAAACAACAGGCAGATGTTACCTCACATTTTTACTACGCGCACAACGCGGGGGGAGCAATGCTCGCAATTCGCATTTTGGCAAGGTTGGACGAGAGCAGTATGCGGCGCACCGTCACAATCGACAGGTTGCGCACATGTTGTGAGAGTCTGAATGTGAGATCGGCCGAAGGGCCATGAAAGGAATGCTGCTATTGCTGGCGCAAAACTGACGGCAATTGTGCCAATCCGCCATTGCTATGGTGCCGACGGCGAGAATCGAACTCGCACAGCTTTCGCCACTACCCCCTCAAGATAGCGTGTCTACCAATTTCACCACGTCGGCTTCGAGCGCGTAATTATCGCCGTTTCGTCGATTATGTTCAAGCACAATAACATCGCGCTGGACTCGGACAGAATTGCCGTATTGCGCACTACTTGGGAATTTGACCCGCTTGACCAGGCGCACTGGACACCGGCGCAGACTCTTCCGCTTTTTTGATGGCTGCGGCGGGAGCTTTGACCGGCGCAGAAGCCGCCGGCAGATTTTCCATGACGCCACCACCCGAAGGCGCGCGCTGGTTATTGATTAATGCCAGTGCGAGCGTTGCCACAAAGAAAATGGCTGCAGCCACAGCAGTTGATTTTGAGAGAAAACTGGACGAACCAGAGGCACCAAAAAGGCTGCCAGAGGCGCCCGAGCCAAAAGCAGCGCCCATATCTGCGCCTTTGCCGTGTTGCAGCAACACCAGACCGATAATAGCCAGTGCAGATACGACTTGAATTACTATGATGATGGTCGACATACCGCTCATTTTGTTATTTCCAATCTCAAATTATGTCCATTCTGCGCTGCCTCATACTGCGTTGGCAATCGCCATAAAATCTGATGCGTTCAGTGACGCCCCCCCGACCAGACCGCCGTCTATATCGTGCATCTGCAACATTTCCCTCGCATTGTCCGGTCTCAAACTACCCCCATACAGAATGGGGATGCCGCTGGCAGCAGACGAGTTCCTGGCTGACAATTTCGACCTCAATAGCGCGTGAACTTCCTGCGCCATCTGCGGCGTAGCTGTCTTGCCGGTTCCAATCGCCCATACAGGTTCGTACGCAATCACAACGCCAAACAGATCATCCGGTTCGATCACGGACAACACTGCATCAAGCTGCCTGCCGACGACCTCTCCGGTCCGTCCCGCCTCCCGATCAGCCAGCGTTTCCCCAACACAAACAATCGGCGTGATGCCGTTAGTCAGTGCGCGCCTGGCTTTCTCGGCCACCTGCTGATCGCTTTCGCCATGATTCACCCTGCGCTCCGAATGGCCGACCATTACATAACGGCAACCGAAGTCTCTCAGCATGGCAACAGATATTTCGCCCGTATAAGGACCGATATCATGCGTTGACACATCCTGCGCCCCCCATGCGATGCCCGACCCAGTCAGTTCGGCCTGGCACTGCGCAAAATAGGGCGCGGGAACACATACGGCAATATCGCCACTTGATTTGCCCACTCCGGCCTTGAGGCCATTTAGCAAAATTGTATTGGCAGCAAGACTGCTGTTCATTTTCCAGTTACCGACCAATAATTTGCGGCGCATGGCAATCCTGACTTTCAATAATCTCACATTGTAGCGCGTGGCAACAGATTAGGTCAAACCTGTCACCGTTCCGGTAAGCCAGCGCACTATTGAATCGGGATGCTTCTGTACGCAACCCCACTCTCCTCGTCATCGTCTAAGTGCGGGTGTCCGTGTTCGATTTCCTCTTTAGTCGCTGCCCGGACTTCCGTAACCCGTAGTGCGAAACGAAGGGCGATGCCGGCCAGCGGATGGTTGCCATCCAGTACAACACGATCCTCGGCAATATCGGTCACGACATAGATTACTGGCTCGACTTCATCGTCCGCTCCGTCCGGAATCCCCTCAAATTGCATGCCCACCTCGAGCGGGGTAGGGAATCGCTCCCTGACCTCGATTTTAATCAGTTCAGCGTCATATTCACCGAAGGCGTCTTCCGGCTCCACCTGAATCGTCTCGGAGAACCCAGCCTCCTTCCCGTCCAACGCTTGCTCAATAGCGGGGAGCGTATTTTCATACCCACCATGAAGGTAGACAATGGGCTCTCCACCCTCTTCCAGCAAATTGTTCTGTGCGTCTGAAAGGGTGTACTCCACCGTCACAACGGTGTTTTTTTCAATTTTCATGCTTTTTCCCTGAATCGTTCCAAGTGTGGATTATACCGATTCACCCTGCTGCCATTACCCAAACCGCCGCCGCTTATCTCGACGAAACCACCCGATCAGCTGAATCAGGCGATTGTTGCGAGAATACAAATCACCCACAAAATCTCGAAGTGCTCCTATTACAAGCAATAAAAAATCGCTATAATCTGCTGATTAGGGCGTTTTGCGTTGTGCCGGCTGCACCATTGGTACGAAAGCCATCGAAGGCGCCCTATCTAGTAGTAATTACCGGTAATTATTAAACGCTTAATCTTTTGAAGGATAACAAATGAAAAAATCATTGTTGATCGTAGGTCTGCTGGCTGTTGCTCTGACCGCATGCAAATACGGTGAGAAGCCTGCTTCTTCCAAGTCCGCTTCCGCCTCCGCTGCCAAGCCGGCATCTGCTGCTTCTGCTGCAGCACCTGCTGCTTCCGCTCCTGCTGCTCCGGCAGCCTCGGCAGCTCCGGCAGCCTCGGCAGCTTCCGCTGCCAAGCCGGCATCCGCAGCTCCTGCTGCTTCCGCTCCTGCTGCTCCGGCACCGGCAGCTCCTGCTCCGGCAAAGAAGTAAGCACCAAGTTGTACAAAAATGCCGGCCGAATGGCCGGCATTTTTTATGCACGGCCGTCGAGGCAAACCGCTCACAAAAATATGCGGATGCCTCTTTCAGTCTGTGATGCTGACCCAGCCTATCCCCTCCCGCTGATCCGCCACCAGCAATTCTGTCGAGGCGCGCTTCAGGCCTTTTCTGAGCGCCGACAATGCCAACTCTGGGCTGTTATTTGCAGCACTGAGATGTGCACCAACCACTTTTTTGAGGCGCGCCTGATCTAGGGCAAGCAGGATATCAGATGACTCCTGATTCGAGAGATGCCCGAAGGTGCCTGTTATCCGTCGCTTCAAAAAATCCGGATAGGCAGAATCTGCCAGCAACTGGCGATCGTGGTTGCACTCCAGCACAAGCGCATCGCATCCCCCTAGCGCGCGAAGCACATGCGCTGTCGATTGCCCGGCATCCGTCAAAACCCCGAGCTTGAATTCCCCGTCAGTTGCGTGGTACTGCAAGGGCTCTCTTGCATCATGGGGTACGGTATAGGGTGCAATCTCAAGAGCACCGATGGCAAACGCTTCGGAGTCTCGACAGAAATGAATGTCAATGTCATGGCATGCATCGACCACCGCCTGATAAGTTCCAAAGCTCATCCATACCGGTATTTTGTAACGCCGTGCTAGCTTGAATACGCCACCCACATGATCCTGGTGCTCGTGCGTTACTATGATTGCCGAAATATCCGAAGCAGTTAGTCCAAGCCTCGCCAGACGCAACTCGGTCTGGCGAATGCCGAATCCGCAGTCCAGCATGACCGTGGTCTTCGTCAAACCGGATACGGCAGAGACAAGCAGCGAGTTTCCTGCGCTACCGCTCCCCAAGCTGGCAAACCTCAAAACGACACCTTGAAAAGAAGGGGCCGACTTCCTGTCCGGCCCAATCGGGTCACTTCAGCTGGTCGTGCAACAAGCCCAGTATCTTGTCGCCAACCGTGGATTGCTCCGGCCGGCCGTCATTGCCCTGCACGGAAACGCTGGTCGAAGAACCCATGGCTTTCACAGAAATCCTGTAGCGTTGCGCCTTGGCGGGATCGTCTTTGGAGCCAAATGAGAACCACTTTGACAAAATGCCCTTTTCCTTCGCGGCCTTTTCCTGTGTGATTTTATCCTGATCAACATAACGGACGAAATACAAACCCTGCGAACGATCCCGATCCTCAACGGTGAAACCTACGCGATCGAGCGCCAGACCAACGCGACGCCACACCCGATCAAAGCTCTCATCTACCTCAACACGAGCGCCATTCGCGCCCTTTACAATGTTCGCGTGCGTCTGCCGCTGCGCCGCCTTGGCAACAGCGACTTTGGCGCGCTCACCTTCAACCCCCAGGCGCACCATCAGGCGCGACAGGAATTCCGCTTCCAGTTCAGGGTCGGAGGGGCGTGGCGCCCAGATTGTACTTTCCTTGTTGCTACCCACCAATTCTTCCTGTGCACCACGATGGCTGATGAAAATCTCGGTCGATCCATCCGCTGTGCGTTCAAGTCGGGTGCGGAATTTGTCAAGCTCTCCCGTCGAATAGAGCGAGTCGATAACCTTGCCCAGCGTCCTGCGCAAAAGATCTTGCGGAATTTTCGCACGGTTTTCAGCCCATTCGGTTTCCATCACTCCAGCGTCAGGCTGCTCGATATTGATCAAGAAACCGGAATCCTGCCAGAACTCCTTGATCTGCGGCCAGAGTGTTTCCGGTGATTTTTTGACCACCAGCCAGCGCTGGCTGCCGGCTCGTTCGATGCGAATGTCGGCTCCCAGCATCTTGGGCGCAACCGTTGTGCTCGCCGGCTTGGCTGCCTGCTGCTGCTGATAACCGGATGCCGTCACACTAGCCGAGCCGGAAGGCAGGGCATAACGATTGTCGCGCTGAAGTTGCGTCAGATCAGGCGGAATCTCCAGCGAAGGCGTGGAAGTCTTGCCGGCAGCGCTCTTGTAGTCGATCCGATCCGACTCGAGCAAAGAGTTCACCGAACTGCATCCAACCAAGCTCACAAGAGACAGTGCGCAAAGAAAACCACCTCTGGTCAAGTTACATTGTGCCATCACAAATTCCTGCAAAAATCGTTAATCCGGAATGAACACCGGATTTTCCCGGCGCCAACCTAACTCAAGCCATTCTTATTGCAATACCCCTGATTCGCGCATGGCGGCACGAACCGGCTCCTGGCATTCGGCAGCCAGTTGAACCAGTGGCAACCGTATGCCAGAAGGAATCAAGCCCATTTGATTCATGGCCCATTTCACCGGAACCGGATTGGGTTCGACAAACAATTTCAGATGCAGCGGCAACATACGGTTATTGATCTCGACTGCTTTCGTCACATCCCCAGCCATCGCAGCCACACACAGCTCGTGCATGGCTCGCGGTGCCACATTGGCGACGACGGATATATTACCCCTACCGCCGCAAAACATCAGTGCCATCGCCGTTGCATCGTCACCGGAGTATACAGAGAACGACTTCGGGGCAAGACGAATCAGATCGCTGCCACGAGCAATATTTCCCGTTGCGTCCTTCACACCCAGGATTCCTGGCACCTGCGCCAGACGCAGAATGGTCTCATTGGCCATATCCGCCACCGTACGACCAGGCACATTGTAAAGAATGGCCGGAAGATCGACCGTCTCGGCAATTTTCCTGAAGTGCTGATACATGCCCTCTTGCGTCGGACGATTGTAATATGGCACGACAAGCAAAGAGGCATCAGCGCCCACTTTTCTCGCATGGAGAGTCAACTCTACGGCCTCTGCGGTTGAATTACCACCGGTACCGGCAATGATCGGAACGCGTTTGTTTGCATGCGCGACGGCGACCCGAATCAGCTCGCAATGCTCCTCCACAGTCACTGTGGCAGACTCTCCGGTCGTGCCGACAATGACGATCGCATCAGTTCCTTCTGCAATATGCCAGTCAATTAGCTTGCGCAAGCTCGGCAAATCCAGGCTGCCGTCCGGATGCATGGGAGTGACAATGGCTACTATGCTGCCCTTGATCATGATGAATTGAGTATGAAATATAAAAGCCCGATTGTAGCGGATAGCGAACCCAAATGGAGCAAACGGCCGGAATATTCATTCCGGCCGTCCGAAGAGTGGCACCGTTTGCGAAATGTGCCCGAACTTGCGCCAGTGACTGGCTCTGTTGATGCCTCATATTACCTGGGCAAAGCAGATTGCCCCATCAGGAATTCGTCAACCGCCCGTGCGCACTGGCGACCCTCACGAATGGCCCAGACAACGAGCGACTGCCCGCGACGCATATCTCCTGCGGCAAACACCTTGCCAACGGATGTCTGATAACTGTTTTCGCCGTCCGTTGCTGCGTTGACATTACCGCGAGCATCCCGTTCCACGCCAAAAGCATCCAGCACCTGAGCAACCGGTGACACAAAGCCCATTGCCAGCAACACAAGATCCGCTTTCAATTCCATTTCCGTATCCGGAATCTCGTTAAATTGTCCGCCCTTCCACTCGACTCGGCAGGCAATCAGTTTTTCAAGTTTTCCGTCCTTGCCCTCGAACCGCTTGGTGGTCACCGACCAATCGCGCTCCCCACCCTCTTCCTGCGACGAAGAGGTGCGCAGCTTATTTGGCCAATAGGGCCAGACCAGTGGCTTGTCCACCACAACCGGGGGGCGAGGCATCAACTCAATCTGTGTCACCTTGGCGGCATTTTGACGCAATGAAGTGCCAACACAGTCTGACCCGGTATCCCCGCCGCCAATGACCACGACATGTTTGCCGGTTGCCTTGATCTGATTCGCGAGCATATCGCCGGCATTGACCTTGTTTTGCATGTGCAGGAATTCCATCGCGAAGTGAACTCCTTCGAGATCGCGCCCCTGAACGGGCAAATCGCGCGGTTGCTCGGCGCCGCCTGCGAGGATGACGGCATCAAATTCCGCCAGCAGACTATCCGGCGATACCGTTGTCTTGGCATAGTTGGCAATTTTTTCCGGAAAATCCCTGCCGATCAGCGTGCCGGTGCGGAAAACCACCCCCTCCGCCTGCATTTGCTCGACACGACGATCGATGTGGCTCTTTTCGAGCTTGAAATCAGGGATGCCGTATCGCAACAAGCCGCCGACTCGTTCGTTTTTCTCGAAAACAGTAACGGCATGGCCGACGCGCGCCAATTGCTGCGCGGCCGCCAGACCGGCAGGCCCCGAGCCGACGACGGCCACTGTCTTGCCCGTTTTGCTTGCCGGAGGCCGCGGCAATACCCAACCGTTTTCCCAGCCCTGTTCGATGATGAAATGCTCAATCGATTTGATTCCAACCGGATCTTCGTTAATGCCTAGCGTACATGCCGTTTCACATGGCGCAGGGCAGACGCGGCCCGTGAATTCGGGAAAATTATTGGTCGAATGCAGCACATCCAGCGCCTTGCGCAACTTTCCCTTATAAACCAGGTCATTCCAGTCTGGGATGATGTTGTTGACCGGGCAACCATTGTTACAAAACGGCACACCACAATCCATGCAACGAGCGCCCTGGATTTTGGCTTCCGCATCCGTCAGCCGAATAACGAATTCTCTGTAATTCTTGATGCGTTCAGCCGGTGCCAGATATGACTCTTCCTGACGCTGATATTCCATAAAACCGGTGATTTTACCCATACTTTACCTTTGATTTTCCTGCCCTGCCAGCGGCAGGGAAACACATGAATATGCTTGGTTCTCGCGCTGCATCACGCAGCTTCCTTTTCCGCCTGGCGGCTGCTTAGTTCGCGCAATGCACGACGGTACTCATGCGGGAACACTTTGACGAAACGCGCACGGCTGTTCGACCAGTCATCCAGCAAATTCCGCGCGCGCGTACTGCCCGTGAATTTGAATTGGCGTTCAATCAGCCGTTTCAGCATGGCTTCGTCGGTTTCCGCAACCTCGCCTCGTATCACGCTGTGCCAGATGGATCGGTCGATCGATGCCTCCTGCTCCGCACTGGGAAGCACCCGCTCCATGTCAACCATGTTCAGGTTGCAGTTCATGGCAAAGGCTCCCACCGGGTCGTAGACATATGCTATGCCGCCAGACATACCGGCCGCAAAGTTGCGACCCGTCTCGCCCAGGACGACAACGGTTCCGCCGGTCATGTATTCGCAACCGTGATCGCCCACACCCTCCACCACCGCACTGACGCCGGAATTACGCACTGCGAATCGCTCTCCGGCCACACCGTTAATGTAAGCCTCGCCGGAAATTCCGCCATACAGCACAGTGTTGCCGACAATAATGTTATCGAACGCCCTGCCACGGAATTCAGTATTCGGACGAACAATAATTCGCCCTCCCGATATGCCCTTGCCGACATAGTCGTTCGCCTCCCCGACCAAATCGAGCGTAACGCCATGCGAGAGGAAAGCACCCACCGACTGGCCAGCGGTTCCCTCGAGCTGGATATGGATGGTGTCATCCGGCAAACCAATATGCCCGTAACGCTTAGCCACCTCACCGGACAGCATCGCCCCGACCGTGCGGTTGACATTGCGAATCGGCGAAATGAAAGAAATTCGCTCGCCCTTGTCCAATGCCACGCGGGCTTGGGCTATCAATTTATGATCCAGCGCCGTGTCGAGGCCGTGGTTTTGCTCGTCGGCATGCTTGGTGAGAATCTCTGGCCCGACAACTGGCTGATACAGTATCTTCGTGAAGTCAAGCCCCTGGCTCTTCCAATGCGTAATCGCCCTGGACTTGTCCAGCAAATCGACGCGGCCAATAAGTTCGTCATAGGTGCGGATACCAAGCTGCCCCATGATTTGACGGAGTTCCTCGGCAACGAAGAAAAAGTAATTGACCAGATGTTCAGGCTTGCCTGCAAATTTGGCTCGCAGTACCGGATCTTGCGTTGCAACTCCGACCGGGCAAGTGTTCAGATGACACTTGCGCATCATGATGCAGCCCTCAACCACCAGCGGTGCCGTGGCAAAACCGATCTCGTCAGCACCGAGTATCGCAGCAATGGCAACATCTCTTCCCGTCTTGATCTGACCATCAACCTGAACCCGGATGCGGCCACGCAAGTTGTTCAACACCAGTGTCTGCTGAGTCTCTGAAAGGCCAAGCTCCCAAGGCGTACCTGTGTGCTTGATCGACGACAACGGCGATGCGCCCGTGCCACCGTCATACCCTGAAATAACTACATGGTCCGCCTTCGCTTTTGATACGCCTGCCGCAACCGTGCCGACACCCACCTCGGAAAC
Organism: uncultured Oxalobacter sp.; assembly: GCA_964488675.1. Taxonomy (GTDB): domain Bacteria; phylum Pseudomonadota; class Gammaproteobacteria; order Burkholderiales; family Burkholderiaceae_D; genus QZKY01. Next base: position 22,966 of record CAZAWA010000003.1, read on the forward strand.
CAGCTTCACCGAAATCGATGCTTCCGGGTTGACATTTTTCAGGTCATGAATCAACTGCGCTAAATCTTCGATCGAGTAAATATCGTGATGCGGAGGCGGAGAAATCAAACCGACGCCCGGCACCGAGTGCCGCAGCTTGGCGATATATTCAGTTACTTTTTCGCCCGGCAACTGACCGCCCTCGCCGGGCTTTGCGCCCTGTGCCATCTTGATCTGAATTTGATCGGCAGAACGAAGATACTGTGTCGTCACGCCAAAACGGCCAGAGGCCACCTGCTTGATTTTTGATCGCAGCGAATCGCCTTCCTGCAGGGGTATATCCGCATAAACCAGATTTTTGCCAAGAACTGAAGATATCGTCTCGCCCGCTCCAATCTTCACGCCGCGCTGTTCATTCATGTAGCGCACCGGATCTTCGCCCCCTTCGCCCGTATTGGACCGGCCGCCGATTCGATTCATGGCAACCGCAAGCGTCGTATGAGCTTCGGTGCTTATCGATCCTAACGACATCGCACCGGTCGTAAAGCGCTTGACGATCTCCTTTGCCGACTCAACTTCATCCAGCGGGATTGCCTTGGCCGGATCAATCTTGAACTCAAACAGTCCGCGCAAAGTCATGTGGCGCTTGGTTTGATCATTCATGATCAGCGCAAACTCCTTGTAGGTGCTGAAATTGTTGGCTCGTGCCGAATGCTGCAGTTTGGCTATGGCCTCCGGCGAGTACATATGCTCCTCTCCCCGAATGCGGAAGGCGTAGTCGCCGCCCGCGTCCAGCGAATCGGCCAGCACCATGTCGTCGCCAAAGGCTTCCTGGTGCAGTCGCAGCGCCTCCTCGGCGACTTCGAATACGCCAATGCCTTCGATATTGGTGGATGTCCCCTTGAAATACTGGTTTACCAATTCTGCATTCAGGCCAACTGCCTCGAATATCTGCGCTCCGCAATATGACATATAGGTCGAGATACCCATCTTCGACATCACCTTCAACAACCCCTTGCCAACCGCCTTGACGAAATTCGCCTGAGCTTTTTCTGTCGTCAGATCTGGTGACAGTTCCTCGGCAATATCCGCCAGCGTTTCCATAGCCAGATAAGGATGTACTGCTTCGGCACCATAACCTGCCAGCAGCGCAAAATGATGCGTTTCGCGCGCCGAGCCGGTTTCCACCACCAGGCCAGTCGATGCGCGCAAACCTTTCATGACCAAGTGCTGATGTACAGCAGAAGTGGCGAGCAAGGCGGGTATGGCCAGTTGTTCAGCGCTCACTTTTCTATCCGACACAATCAGAATATTGTGGCCAGAAGTCACGGCGTCCACTGCTTCCGCACAGAGCGAGGCGAGGCGCGCCTCAATGCCCTCCTTTCCCCATGCGACCGGATAACAGATATTCAGTTCATAGGAACGGAATTTTCCACTCGTATATGCGCCAATATTGCGAATTGTGGCCATATCCGTAAAATCAAGCACAGGCTGCGATACCACCAGACGCATCGGCGGATTAATATTGTTGGTGTCCAGCAAATTCGGCCTTGGTCCTATGAAGGAAACCAGGGACATGACCATTTCCTCGCGTATCGGATCGATGGGGGGATTAGTCACCTGCGCGAACAATTGCTGGAAGTAGCTATACAAGGGCTTGAGTTTGTTCGACATCACCGCCAGCGGCGCGTCGTTGCCCATGGAGCCAATCACTTCTTCGCCGTTCATCGCCATAGGCGGCAGCAACAGTTTCACATCTTCCTGTGTGTAACCGAATGCCTGCTGCCGATCAAGCAGTGAATCCGCTGACTTTTCCTCTTCAATCTCGGTGCGAATTTCATCCAGCCTGATTCGAACCGAGTCGATCCATGCCTTGTAAGGCTTGGCATTGGCATAAGTTGCCTTGATTTCCTTGTCGTCGATGATTCGTCCTGACTCAAGATCGATCAGGAACATCTTGCCCGGCTGCAGGCGCCATTTCTGGATAATTCGTGATTCAGGAATTGGCAGCACTCCTGCCTCGGATGCCATCAACACAAGATCATCATCCGTTATGATGTAACGAGACGGGCGCAAGCCATTGCGATCCAGCGTGCCGCCTATTTGTCGTCCGTCCGTGAACGCCATCGCAGCCGGCCCGTCCCACGGCTCCATCATCGCAGCGTGATATTCGTAAAATGCGCGACGATTCTCGTCCATCTGGTTGTGATTCTCCCAGGCTTCAGGAATCATCATCATCATTGCCTGCGCAATCGGATAACCTGCCATTACCAGCAGTTCCAGCGCATTGTCAAAGCAAGCCGTATCTGACTGCCCTTCATAGATCAGCGGATACAGTTTTTTCAGGTCGTTGCCCAGAACTGCTGACTGCATGACGCCTTCGCGGGCAAGCATCCAGTTGTAATTACCCTTGACCGTGTTGATTTCACCATTGTGCGCAATCAGCCGGTATGGGTGTGCAAGCGGCCACTCCGGGAAAGTGTTGGTCGAAAAGCGCTGATGCACCATTGCCAGCGCAGAAATGCAACGCGGATCGCGCAAATCCTTGTAATACACATCCACTTGGTCGGCGAGAAGCAGCCCCTTGTACACAATGGTGCGGGCCGACATCGAAGGAACGAAAAACTCGTTTCCGTGCTTGAGTTTCAGCGCCTGAATCGCGTGGCCGGATGATTTGCGGATCACATACAGTTTGCGCTCCAACGCGTCAGTCACCATGATGTCGACGCCGCGGCCAATAAAAATCTGGCGGATAACCGGCTCTCTTTCCCGAACGGTGGGGGACATTGGCATCTCGCGGTCAACCGGCACATCTCGCCAACCAAGCACGACCTGGCGCTCGCTCCTGACGGCGCGCTCGATTTCCTGCTCGCAGGCAATGCGAGATGCATGTTCCTTCGGCAGGAACACCATGCCAACACCATACTCACCCGGCGGCGGCAAATTGACGCCCTGCTTTGCCATTTCCTCGCGAAAATATTGATCCGGAATCTGAATCAGAATGCCGGCGCCATCACCCATCAACTTGTCCGCACCAACGGCACCCCGGTGATCCAGATTTTTCAGGATCAGCAAACCCTGCTCAATGATGGAATGGCTCTTTTTGCCCTTGATATGGGCGATAAACCCTACGCCACAGGCATCGTGTTCATTGACCGGATCGTATAAACCTTGTGCATGCATATGCATTCTCCACTGCTGAATTGGTAGTCAGTTCTAGAGGATAATGTGGCTCGCAGGAAAGTTCAAGAAGAATAAATGGGGTCGGAGTCAGTTTTATTTCATATCAATTTATGCTTGCTTTTATTGGGGACACAGTCACTCTTTGGGCATCTCATGCAGCCGATCTCGTTTGGCAGCGCGCGCAATAGTCTGCCAGGAAATCATTAACCCGTTGATTTAAAACAGCTTGCCTATATTCCGTGTTGGCAATCACAACTTTTCCGATTGCTTCGGCGGTCTGCCTCTCTTGCCGGGACCGACGCGTCTGCGTGCCTGTTTTTCCAGTTGCGTCTTGAATGCATCCGAACCCAAAGCCCATCCTTTGAGCACAGCCTGATTCAAGTCATCTACCTCGGCCTGCGTTACCGGGTGCAGCATGAATTGCTTGTAAGCAGCCTCTCGCTCGAACGGCGTATTCCCCATTGCCCAGTAAAGCGGATGATCGGCTATTACCGCATCCGGCCTATCCCCCACATGGTGAGAGTAGCTAGACCATCTATAGGCAGACGGCAGGGACACCAATCCTGCCCGGACCGGATTCATTTCTATATAGCGACTGCAAATTAGAAAATAGCGCTCCGAGTCAATAACGGAGGTTTTGAAGCGTCCCTGCCATAAGGTACCTGTTCTCCCGTGCTTTCGATTGAAGAAGGGAACATAAAACCGGCCGATCCATTGCATCATCCTGCCCAGCCCGTGAGCGTCCGAAGGTGTGGCAAGGAGATGAAAGTGATTGCCCATAAGCACATAAGCGTGAATCGCCACCTTAAACTGCCGAGAAGCCTCTCGCAACCATTTCAGAAAGCTGGAGAAGTCATCTTCGTCAACAAAAATTGCCTGCTTGTCATTCCCGCGCTGAATGATGTGATGTGGCTGGTTCGGCACTACAAATCGTGAAGTTCTGGCCATGGCTAATTTAGGGTAATTGCGTTTATTGGTAAGTAGCAAATAAATTTGACTCCGACCCCATTTTAATACAGCTAGGTTTTGATGCCTATCAAAAACATCCCGTTGAGGGTCAATACAATCAGGGGGCTGGAGGTTTCAGAGCGACTTCTTACCGCAACCACATGATTCGAAATCATCATTGGTTTAACTTTTTGGAGGTTTAGTCATGGCAAACAACTTGATTCGCTTTAACCCATTCGGTGACTCCTCACCATGGAAGAACTTCGAGGAAATATTCAAGGATTTCAGACTTGCGCCCTCGTGGGGTGCCGTCGAAGGCGAGCCCCGCATCAAAATGGATGTTACGGAGACCGACAAGGAATACACTGTCAAGGCCGACATCCCGGGCGTAAGCAAGGAAGACATCAAGGTCACCATTGAGGGTAACCAGGTGTCAATCAGCGTCGAAGTCAAAAAAGAGCAGGAAGAGAAAAAAGACGGAAATGTCATCCGTTCGGAGCGCTATTACGGACGGCAGTACCGTAGCTTCTCTCTGGCGCAGGAGGTTGATGATTCCAAGGCAGAAGCCAAGTATAACAATGGCGTCCTGGAACTCGCCCTTCCCAAAAAAGCCAGCAAGACCAGCAAGCTTCTGAGTGTCAGTTAATTGATTTCGTCATCGCTTCAGCGATGACGCAGGGGGGTCAGCCTATTTTTAACGCGAAATTCGGCTGGCCCGCACAATGCGCCCGATGTCGCCGCCTGTCATTTTGATTGCAATTGTCATCATCCTGTCACACATTGACATCAGCATAGAATTGAAGCGTGGCGGGATGCCCTGCTTTGGTGTAACAGATTATGTTCTGCCTCAAATGGCCAGGTCATATTCATCAGACCATGCCGAAAATATCCGCCCCCACCGACAGACTCATGAAAAAAGCATCCAACCGAAAAATGTCTGCAGAACTGCTCGCACCGAACATTTTCCTGGATCGAGAACTATCGGTGCTTGCCTTCAACCGGCGTGTTCTGGCACAGGCTGAAAACCCGGACATCCCAATCCTAGAGCGACTGCGATTCCTGTGCATCGTCAGCAGCAATCTAGACGAATTCTTTGAGGTACGAATTGCCAGCCTGCTTGCGCGGCAAATCGATGAACCAGATTCGGATCATTCCGCCTTAAATGAATCGCTTCAACGGATCAGCGTCGAATGCCATCGTCTGGTCGATCGCCAGTACGAAATCCTGAACTCGGAAGTCTTGCCACGACTCGCGGCGCGAGGATTCCGCCTGCTGCACAACAAGGACCGCAACGATGAGCAGCGCGCCTGGGTGAAATCGTTTTTCGAAAGCCAAATCAGGCCCATTCTGACGCCTATCGTGCTGGATCCGGCGCACCCCTTTCCACAGGTCGCAAACAAAAGCCTGAACTTCATCGTTTCACTCTCTGGCAAAGACGCATTCGGGCGCGGCAGCGCCATCGCCATCGTGCGCGCGCCACGCGTGTTGCCGCGCGTCATCCGCATACCGGATGAAATCTGCGGACACGGTGTCGCCTTCTGCCTCCTGTCATCTGTCATTCAGGCACATTTGGCGGATCTGTTCCCGCAAAGAGAGGTACTGGCCTTTTCGCAGTTTCGCGTCACGCGCGACAGCGACCTGTGGATCGATGAAGATGAGGTCAAAAATCTGCGGCAAGCTTTGCGTGGCGAACTGCAAAGCCGCCAGTTCGGCGCCGCCGTGCGGCTCGAAGTATCCAGGAACTGTCCCGAAGATTTGACGCAACTGCTGCTAGACCAGTTTGCAATGAACCCCAACCAGCTGTACCGCGTGAATGGGCCGGTCAACATGGTCAGGCTCGGCGAAATCATGGCGCATGCAAAAAATCCTGCGCTGTACTATCCAGCCTTTTTGCCGGTGCCAGCTATTATTTCCGACCATACCAACATTTTTTCGACGCTGCAAAATCACGACATACTGCTGCACCATCCCTTTCAATCCTTTCAGACAGTGATCGATTTTATCCGTGCTGCCGCTCACGATCCGGATGTCGTCGTCGTCAAGCAATCGATATATCGCGTCGGCGTTGATTCCGACATGATGGAAGCACTAATCACGGCTGCCCGCATGGGCAAGGAAGTAACCGTCATCGTCGAGTTGAAGGCTCGCTTTGACGAAGAGCAGAACATCAACTGGGCAGAGCGCCTGGAAGAGGCTGGTGCGCAAGTTATTTATGGTGTGATGGGACTCAAAACTCACGCCAAACTGGCGCTGGTTATCCGGCGTGAGCAAAGCGAATTGCGATATTACGCACATCTCGGCACCGGCAACTACCATCCCTCAACCGCCAAAATTTATACCGATTTTGGACTGTTGACGGCGAATCAGGAGGTGGCGGCAGAGGTGAACGAAGTGTTCATACACCTCACCAGCCTTACTCGCCCCAAAAAACTGAACTTCCTTTGGCTGGGTCCGTTTTCCCTGCAAAGCGAAATCATCAAATCCATCCGCAACGAAATCAGGATTGCGCGGCAGGGGCGGCCGGCCGAAATTATCGCGAAAATGAACGCTCTGGTCGACGAATCCGTCATCCGCACCTTGTACGAAGCCTCTAGTGCGGGCGTGAAGATCGAACTGATCGTGCGCGGTGCCTGCTCCCTTAAGCCGGGCGTTCCGGGGCTGTCGGAAAACATAAGGGTGCGCTCCATCATCGGCCGTTTTCTCGAACACACCCGCATTTATTATTTCCGCAACGATCTGGCGCATGATGTTTACTTGTCGAGTGGCGACTGGATGGCAAGAAACCTGTTCCGACGGATTGAAGTTGCTTTCCCAGTCGTGGACAAGGCACTCAAAAAGCGGGTGATCAGCGAAGGTTTGCGCCCCTATCTGAAGGACAACACCAACGCGTGGGAGCTCGAACCCAGTGGGCAATACCGCCGTCGCAAACCGCGCGGCAAGCAAGCTGCCTTCGCTGCGCAACAACACCTGATGCTTACGCTGAGCAAGCCCGAAGGAAGGTGAGCATGGATCTGATCCTGTGGCGTCACGCCGAAGCCAAACGGGGATTGCCGGATGAGGTGCGCGCACTGAACACCAAGGGACGCAAGCAGGCCTCACAGATGGCCGTCTGGCTCGATGCCAACCTGCCAGAGAACTGCCGCATCCTAGTCAGCCCGGCGACGCGAACGGTACAAACCGCAGAATCGCTGGGAAGAAAATTTCGCACACACCCTGATCTTGGCCCCGGCGCCTCGCCTGAAGCCATTCTTGCCGCTGCCAACTGGCCAAATTCACGCAAAACGGTTCTTGTAGTCGGGCACCAGCCCGCACTGGGGCAAATCGCTGCGATGTTAATCGCCGGATTGCCACAGGACTGGCGCATCCGAAGAGGCAGTGTCTGGTGGATCGCCCAACGGGAAAGAGGCGAAACTGTCAACAACGCATACCTGCGCGCTGTCATCTCCCCCGAACTTATCGCTCCCAGCACATAAAAGTTCAAGAGCTACTGGCTTGACGCCTCGATCGATTTGCGCCGGTCAATGAACAAGCTGTTTCCTGGCATCCTCTTCGCTTGTTTTTTCGCTTCGTTGGCAACGCTGGCAATGTGATATGTCGTGCCGAACTGGCCCGGGTCGACCCGCACCGCACCGATAGACAGGCTGGCCAGAGCGTGGAAAACCTTCTCACCGCGCCGATCCTCGCTGACATATCCTCCAAGGTCAACATCATTCTGGTTGTAGTGCCCCAGAATTTCCTGCGAAAACACGGCAAGAATCTCGTTGCAACGCATCTCCCAATCACCACTTTGAAAAACGACTATGAAATCGTCACCGCCGATATGCCCGACCATGTCCCTGTCTGGATCAGCTTTTGATGCCAATATCCTTCCTGTCAGATCGATGATGGCATCCCCCTTCCGGTATCCGTACACATCGTTGAACGGCTTGAAGTGATCGATGTCGAAATAACAAAGCACGAACTGCACCCGGTTAGCCAGCATCCGATCCATGTGTTCATTGATTGGAACGCTTCCAGGCAACAGGGTAAGCGGGTTGGCATAGCGTGCAGCATTAATCTGCATTTTGGTGATTTCTCGCATCAGGTCATGACCTGTTCCCATGCCAAGGTAACTCCCCTTGTCGGTAATGATAAAACCATTTGCCAGATGACGACTGTCCGCATCAACCACGATCTGGCTCAAATCCTGCAAGCTGATTTCCCTGTCGACAATCAATGGGGCGCCATCCATGAACTTGACGCAAGGCTTTGTGCCGTAAAGTTCGCGCTGGAAAAGACGGGCAAACCGATCAATCATGTCGGAGCGGGTTATCAATCCAACCGGCACCCCGTTATCCACCACCGGCACAGCGTTTAAAGCCGGATCCTTCACAAACCTTTCGTGGATTTGAATGTTACTCATGTCAGGCGAAACAACTGACACCTCTTTCAACAAGCAGCTAACCTTCCTGTTGCTGGCGCAAACGCCTTTTTCGTGCGGATAAATGACGGCATCGCTGCGCCCCAGCGCACTCGCTACCTCGGCCGAAACCATGGTTGCCGGATGGGAATTGGGCCGCGCAATATGGTAGCCCTGCCCGAACTTGATTCCCAGATCCTTGACTAGCAACAACTCGCTCTGCGTTTCAATCCCTTCCGCCACCACCATGGTTCCGGTTTTTTCCGCAATTTCCTGAATGGAACGAACGAACTGCAGTTTCACTGGATCCTGGTTGATCGCCTGAATAAAATGACGGTCAATTTTCACAAAATCTGGCCGTAGCTCCGACCACAATCGAAGGCTGGAGAATCCCTCCCCAAGATCGTCAATCGCAATCTGAAAACCCATGTCCCGATAGTGTCTGACCGCATCGCGCATCAGGGTGTAGTCGTATGTCGGCTGATTTTCAGTGAGTTCAATGATTACTCTCTTTGGATCAATGCCGGACACTTTCAAATAGCCCAGCGTCTCGCCATGTTTTGCCCCGGATTGGCACATGCATTCCGGACTGACATTCAGGAACAATTTTCCCGGCAAGGCCAGTGCCGCAAATCTATCGATGACAACGCGGCGGCACAAGTGTTCAACTTCAACCGTCAGGTTATTTGCACGCGCAACCTTGAACAAGGTCATGGGCGAATGTAGCGGACTGTCAGAAGGGCCTCGAATCAATCCTTCATACCCAATAATCTCTCCGTTGTCCATCTTGAGTATGGGCTGAAACAAAGCGTGCAGATCGCGTTGTTTGAGAACTTCCTCTAATCGTCTGGATAGCTTGAGCTCTGCGCGCGCCGATGCAAATTTTTCGTCAACATTTATCATCCTGGCCTCCCGCAGAATACGAGACATATACCTGGCGCTTCGCTCCTGCAGGGATCTACCAGCATTCTCCGGTGTTGCCACATACCCCTGGCAAATCTCCTCAACAACTTCAGCAATAGCGGAATTTTTTGCATACATGGATTTTTCCTATCATTCGTCTTTGATGGCAACCAAACCTTGTCTCGTATTGAGAATGCCAATTTTCACTAATTTTCAAGTCGCCTTTTGTCTCCACAATCATAGTTAATCCGTATTTCAATTTGATGACCATGCCCGACTGTGCATGCAAGTTACCGTCGGGATATTCCGGGTCATTTACCTGTCACTTTTCACCATTAAGATTCAATCTCGAAATCATTGACACATGTGATTCGCCTTCTTTGTTGACACGCAATCAGATTGGTATTGGTGAGGGAGTGAATTGTGAAATACAGACATTTTCGTGAATCGGTGGCGCACCTGGACAACTCTCGTAGGATACTGCGGTGCACTATCCGCATTGCCTTTCAAAATTCGCAACATCTTCTCGCGCAAACACTTGAAGTTTCGCCATCAGGACTCTCCATAATGAGTCCGTTGCAAATTGCCAAAGGGATGATCTGCAATATCGCATTTGATATTCCAATGGATGGCGAAGTGCACAAGGTTTGTGCCGTTTCTAAAACCAATGATTGCGTATGCGTCGGCACTGCGGGCTTTCGCACCAGATTGAAATTTGTCCAGATTGATAAATCGAGCCAGAAAGCCATAAACGACCTGATGCACTATGGCTACTGATATTTTGGCCCGTATCTTTGAAAATTCAGTATCATTCACGAATAGGAATTTTCTCTGATCCAGCCTGGCTGACGGAAATTGGCACTGCCATGCGCCCTAGGACGCTGGTTATGTTTTTTCCGCGCCGGCACAACCGGCGCGACCGATGTCAGACCAACCTAATCCGCAAGAGTCTTTCAACCTTCATCGTCCGCTTGCTTTCAATTTCTGGCGAGATACGGCTGCAGGCCTGTCGGTCGCCGGCCTGCTCCTGCCGCAGGCGCTCGCCTACTCCAGTATTGCCAACATGCCTCCACAGGCCGGTATCATCGCCCTGTTCGCCGGCTTGCTTTGCTATGGCCTGTTTGGCATGAGCCGTTTTGCCATCGTGTCAGCCACCTCGTCGTCTGCCATCGTGCTGGCCGCCGCCACCGCCGCAATATCGAACGGGAATATCGCGCTCCAACTGACGATGTCCGCCGGTCTCGTCATGATCACGGGCGTGCTTTTCCTGCTTGCCGGCATGGCAAAAATGGGAAGCATGACCGACTTCATCGCCAAGCCGGTGCTGCGCGGTTTCACCTTCGGACTGGTCATCGTCATCATCTTCAAGCAATGCGCCGATATTGTCGGTGTCAAAATGCCGGACGGCACCCTGTTCGATCTGGTGATGGCCTTGCTGGCCCAGTTTGACCAATGGCATCAGGCCAGCATTGCAACGGCAGCCGTCGCCGTCGGTCTGCTTTTTTTCCTGGAGCGATACAAATGGCTGCCAGGCGGCGTCATCGTCATCATGCTGAGTATCGCAGCCGGAAAATGGATGAGCCTGTCCGGTTACAGTGTTCCGTTGATTGGCCAAATTGATCTGCAACTGGCCGCGCCAACTTTGCCGCAAATCAGCAATGCCGAGTGGTTGCAACTGACAGAGATCGCCTTAGGATTGGCGTTTATCCTCTATGCCGAGTCTTACAGCTCGATTCGCACCTTCGCCCTGAAGCACGGCGAGCCGGCGCAACCGAACCGCGATCTGCTGGCACTTGGCGCATGCAATCTCGTCTCCGGCATTTTCAACGGCGTGCCTGTTGGCGCCGGCTACTCCGCCACGGCGGCGAACGAAAAACACGGCGCCCGGACGCGTCTGGCCGGTTTGGTCGCCTTGCTGGTTGTGCTGCCTATCGTTCTGACGCAACTCGACCTTATCGCGCTCATCCCCAAACCGGTGCTGGCCGCCATTGTCATCCATGCAGTCAGCCACACGCTGACGCTGGCCACCTTCCGCCCCTATTTTGCGTGGCGACGCGACCATGTCGTGATCGTCGCGTCCGTGCTGGCCGTACTTGCGCTCGGCGTGCTGGAAGGCTTGCTCGTCGCCGTTGGCATCAGCCTGTTTTTGATGCTGCGGCAGATGTCGGCCGCCACCGTGTCGCAACTCGGCCGTCATGGCCGTCGCGAGCATGACTTCGTCAACCTGCAAAGCTTTCCGAAGGCCACGCTGGTGCCCGGCGTCATCATCCTTCGACCTGACCAGGCGATGTTCTTCGCCAATGCCGACCGCATGATGGCGCGACTGCGCGAAAAAATCGCCACCACCGACAACGCGGTCGTGGCAGTTGTACTCAGTCTGGAGGAAACGCCGGATCTGGACAGCGTCACCATCGAGGCCTTGCGCGACCTGTCCGTGTACATCGCCAGCCTCGGCAAGCGGCTGGTGCTGGCCCGTGTCAAGGACGCCGCCTATGAGGTTTTGCAGCACTCCATCGTGCCGGCGCTACCTGATGTCGGCGTCAGCCGCCTGAGCGTCGCGCATGCGGTCGGTCTGGCGCTTTCGCCCGAAGGCACCGACCAGGAAGCAGAATTTCGTCTGGAGTAAGTCATTACTATTTTTATAGGCCGAAATCTTATACTCCCATGAGCATTTTCATTCCGGCGCATGGGACATGAGGATCCTGAATATTCAGGCCTATACTCCCAAAAAAATGTCATTTTTGGCACAAAAACTGCCTGTTTCTTGTGCAAACCTGGGGTTTTGGGGCTCCTGACGACCTCAAATCCCGCACTCTGAGGCAACCAATAACGCGACGCGTTATTAGGGCGTGTTCACCCTAAAGCGATGAGATGCGTTGCTGGCAGGATGGCGGAGAAGGCAAGGCGCGCGACGAAGGTGCGTGGCGGTGCTCACGCAGAGGAGTGCAACGCAGCAGGCACGCCATCCTGCCGCAACCCGAAGGGAATGGGCAGATCGTCCGCTTGGCGGTGTTTCGGCAACTCCGGGCTTCAGCCCTTCATCCTGACCGCGAACACGACGCCCACCTCGCCCCAGAATTTTTGTTCTCGCTCAAACCAGTACGGCAGCGTCGGGTGTTCTGTCATCATGCGCGCAGGAAATTCGACTTCGATGCGGTTTTTCATTTTCAGCCGCATTTCGCTGAAATCAACATCAATGCGCGCATGCAACAGCATTACCGCCAGACGAAGTGCCAGCACGGCCTTCGCGATGTCCGGATCGTCGAGCAGCTTGTCCATCTTGCGCAGGTTGCCCTTCTGGCCGAGGATGAGTTTGCCCATCGCCCGCTGCTCTCTGGTGGTAAAACCGGGCATATCGGCGTTCTCGATCAGGTAGGCGCCATGCTTATGGTAGTTGGTCGGCGATACGGCCAGACCGACCTCGTGCAGCACCGCGCTCCAGCGCAGGAGTTTGGCGTGAGTGTCATTGCCGGGCTTGAGTTGTGCGTACAGTGCCGTCGCAAATTCGGCCACCCGGTTCGCCCGTTCTTCGTCAGCGGCAAACCGCTGCAAAAAGCTGCGCACTGACTGCTCGCGCCGGTCGCGCTGCGTGGCGCGAAGATGCAAATCCCACATGACCCCGAGCCGCAAACCGCCTTCGACCGGCCTGAGCCTCGTGATCTCCATTTCCTCCATCAATCCGATCAGGATCGCCAGCCCGCCCATGATGGATTCCGCCCGTTCGGGACGCATCTTCTCCATCGCGATGTGTTCGATGTGGCCAAACGAAATCATCCGCCGCTTCAGGGCTTCCAGACTTTGTGTCGTGATGCCCTCGTCGCCAAGATTGTTTCTGGCGATAATTTCGCCGATGGCGCGAATCGTGCCGGACGAACCGCAAACAGTTTTCCATTGCGGCCTGTTCGGCGGCGGAAACAGATCCTCGAACCGGCTGCGCGCATACAAAATCGCTGCATCAAACGCAGGAGCATCAATCCGTCCTTCGGGAAAAAAATTTCGGCTGTGCCAGACTGTTCCGAGACCGACCGACTCGGCCCGTTCGATTTCCTGTCCGCGCCCGAGTATGACTTCGGTCGAACCGCCACCGATATCAATCACCAGCCGCCGCTGCCCTGGCCTTGACAATTGCTGCGCAATACCCATGTAGATCAGGCGCGCCTCTTCCTCGCCGGAAATGATTTCGATCGGATGGCCGAGCGCCTTTTCTGCAGCGCCCAAAAAATCCGCTGCGTTAGTCGCGATGCGAAGTGTGTTGGTTGCCACCGCACGCACGGATTCGATTGGATATATCTGCAGCACATCTCCCAACCGATGGAGAGCGTCAACACCGCGCTGGATCGACGCATTGCTCAGCGCGCCGCTTTGATCGAGGCCACTCGCCAGGCGCGTCGGTTCGCGCGCACTGCGAACAACTTCAATATTTTCGCCGACATGCAGTCCGACATGCAGTCGAAAGCTGTTGGAGCCGAGATCAATTGCAGCCAGCATGATTTACCTTGGATATACGAAATAACATTGCCATCAGCCGACAAACAGCGGCCACAGGATGACGGCCCAGACCGCCCCGGCCAGCAGCAGGGCAAGCAATACGGCGGCACTGCCGAAATCCTTTGCATTCTTCGACAACTGATGGCGTTCGAGCGAGATGCGGTCGATTGTCGCCTCAATCGCCGAATTCAGCAGCTCGACTATCAGCACCAGCACCAGCACGCCTATCAGTGCCAGCTTGTCGCGCGCCGTAACCGGCAGGATCAGCGCAATCACAACCCCCAGCACAACCAGCGCCAGTTCCTGACGGAAGGCGTGCTCATTCTTCCACGCCGCCTTGAACCCGTCGATCGAATAGCGCAAGGCGGAAAAAATGCGGCCAACGCCACCCTTGCTCTTGAATTCACTGCCTGGCTGCTGTTTGTTTCCCATGCGGCCCTCTACCGGTCTTGGTCGAACATCCAATCTTTACGGCAAGCCCACAATGCAACCATGATGCGGCACCATTGGCGCAAGTTATGTGACTTCCCATGCAGCATTATGCCACTTGCCCCGATACTTCGGCGCCACCGCATTTCACGATGTGGTATAAAATCTCGGCATGAATGCAAATACTGCCAAAATGGCCATACAGGTCATAGAACGGATGACCGGGTTGCTCGACATTCTCGCCGCCCACCCCGACCCGATGGTGCTCAAGGACATTGCTCGCCTTTCTGGCCTGCATCCTTCGACTGCCCACCGGATCCTAAATGATCTGGTTGCAAAAAGATTGATCGATCGCGATGAGTCCGGTGCCTATGTCCTGGGGCTACGGCTGCTGGAACTCGGCAACATCGTCAAGGGACGCCTCAATGTACGCGCTATTGCATCTGACTACATGGCCGCGTTGTACCGCACCACCTACCAGACTATCAACCTTTCCGTTCGCCAGGGCGATGAAATCGTGTATGTCGAGCGGACCTACTCTGAACTTTCCGGCATGCAGGTGGTTCGCGCCATTGGCGGCCATGTTCCTTTGCATCTGACCTCAACCGGCAAGCTGTTCCTCTCGGTGGATGACTCTGACGCAGTGCGAGCCTACGCGAAGCGCACCGGGCTGAAAGGCAACACCCGCAATTCGATCATCGAACTGGCAAGACTCGAACGCGAATTGACCCAGGTGCGCGCCATGGGTCATGCCAGAGACAATGAAGAACTGGAGCTGGGTGTTCGCTGCATCGCCGCCGGCATTTATGACGACACCGGCACACTGGTTGCCGGCCTGTCGATTTCGGCACCTGCCGAACGCCTGCGGGACGAGTGGATTGCCGACCTGACCGGCGCCGCGAGGCGCATCTCCACCGCGCTGGGTTTCAAGCTAAACCTAACCAGCAGGAAAACGCTAATTTAGCTTTCCGGAATGGCGGCATCTGCCTTGTGCACCGTGGCCGATTTCTCACCCGTCAACCATTGGCGCACGCGGCCCGCATCACCCAGACGGGACAGCCTGCCCTTGGAATCGAGGAAAATCATCACGACCTCGCGCCCCTTGATCTTGGCCTGCATCACAAGGCAACGGCCAGCCTCCGAGATGTAGCCGGTCTTTTGGACGCCAATGCTCCACTCGGGATTTTTAACCAATCCATTGGTGTTGGCGTACTGCTGCACATGACCGCCGGTGTCGACCAGATAACCGGTATCCGTCGAATACTGACGAATAAGCGGCTGCGCGGAAGCGACAATTACCAGCTTCGCCAAATCGCTGGCGTTGGAAACATTGCGGCTGGAGAGGCCGCTGGCGTCGACATAGCGCGTATTGTTCATGCCGAGTTCCCGTGCCTTTGCGTTCATCGCCGCAACAAAGGCCGGTGTGCCACCAGGAAAGTTCCTGCCAAGCGCAGACGCCGCACGGTTTTCCGAACTCATCAGCGCGATATGCATCAGATCAGATCGTTTCAGCCGCGATCCGACGCGCAGACGAGAATGCGTATTTTTTTCGCGGTCGACATCGGCCTCGGCAATCTCAAGAACCTCATTCATGTCCTGACCTGCGTCAAGGACGATCATTGCCGTCATCAGCTTGGTAATCGAGGCAATCGGCAAGGCAACGCCTGCGTTTTTTTCCAGCAGCACCTTCGCGCTTTCCTGATCGACTACCAGTGCAACATTTGATTTCAGATCCAGCGGATCGCGCGTATGGCTCAGACCGGCTTTGTCGCCCGCACTGGGAACAGGCGGCGCGGACCGCTGCGCAACGAAAATAACCTTGCGCTTGCCGCGCACCATGACGACCTTGCGCACCAATTTGCCGCGGGCGCGTGTCGACTTCGCCTGCTTGTCGGTGCCCTTGCGCTTCTTGGATGAGGATTTGGTGGCGGGTGACTTTTTGGCAAGCGTTTTCTTGCCCGATTTTTTGCTGGCGGAAACGCTAGCCGACTTCGAAGGCGCTGCATGGACTGTTTGAACAGTGAACAGCAGGGATGCAAGTGAAACAAAAATCGCACACACGGCTCTCGGCATCAAATCCCCCAGAAATAAAACTCGCACCCATTTGGAATCAGTCTACCAAGAAAGCGGGAAAGCGCAAGAAAATTAAGCACTTATAGACAACAATGAAACAAAGCTCTTAAATTAATGACAAAACGAAAACGGCCGACAAACCCTTGATGCCCGTTGTTTGTCGGCCGCTTGAAAACCTCATCAAACCTTGTCGAGATGCTCGATTTCTTCTTCGTTCAGTCCGAACATTTGATACACCACCAAATCAAGCCCGCGTTCAGTGCGGGTAATTTCATAATTGAGCCTGTTCAACTCATATTTGGCCGACTGCAGGAATTCGTCCCACATCTGCAACTTGTCCGGCGCGATTTCCTTGCCAAAATGCTGTTTGGCTTCATCACTCATTGATTGTGCGTCGAGTATGTGCCACTTGCACATCACGGTGCTCAATTCGGAAACCGTTCCGCCTGGCGCCAAGTGCTTGGCGATTTCTTCGCACATGTAAATCTGAAACTCGCTCCTTTCCTCGAAAGTACGGTGGCAATAATCGGAAAAGGAGCCAATCATTGCCTTGTCATCGATACCAGGCATCGGGAAGGGCAATTGCTCGAAGTGCTCTGGCTGAAGGCTTACAACGCCGCCAGCACCGATCCCTGACATACCACCCAACAGGAACCAGAACAGCTTCGAGTTGAGCAGACCTGCCAGATAGTAATCCCCGTTCGGTATATAAAAGCCGGCATCGCAATAAAAGGCACCATTTCTCTCAAGCAAAAAGCCGGGCCAATCAGACCGCTCCCTGAACACCACCTTCATGTCGACGACCTGATTCTTTTCCGGCGGTTCTGCCTGCAACAATTCGAACCACTGGCGATCGCCTCTGCGCTTTTCCAATTGCTCCCTGTGCTTTTCCAGATGCTGCCTGATCACGGGATAATCGTCGATGTTGACGCTTCCCGGAATCGTATGGATGATCCATTCAGCCGGAATCGCCGCACCCCATCGATCAATGCTGGCCGCCCTGGCAAACGGCTTGAGCAATTGCTCCGATGCGGGATCTGCCGCAATCAGTGCGTCCCGTGTCGCGCGGTCAACAATGAAAGCCTCGTCCAATCCGGTTCCGATACCTCGTACGGGCGAGCGATATTCATCTTTCAGTTTGCGCTGACCATCCTGCATCAATCTGGTGCGCAACAGTGTCAGCACTTCCTCTCTGGGTAATCCGCTTCTTTCAAATGGCTTGCTCTCTTCGACTGGCGTATCTTCGATTAATGTATCTTCGTTCATCATAATTGTTCAAAACATGTTGGCAAAATTGGGACCACATCTTTCGGAAAAGGCATTTCAACGCGCCCCTACCCAAGAATAACCGTCCTATGATAGTCGAAAATCAGAGTTCATAGCTACTCTTTTCCCCTGACATGGCCTTTTCGACCATCTTGCGATTCAGCGTTGGCGCCATGATTTCAACAAAGGAGTAGACATAACTGCGCAAGTATGCCCCCTGCTTGAGTGCCACCCTCGACACATTGGTGCCAAACAGATGCCCAACCGGAATGATCTGCAAACCCTTGTCGCGTTCGGCATTGAATGCCATGCCCGCCATAATGCCGACCCCCATGCCCAGTTCGACATAGGTTTTGATAACATCCGCGTCAATGGCTTCCAGCAGAACATCCGGCTTCAGACCTCGCAGGGAGAAGGCGTGATCGATCCGGCCGCGGCCGGTAAATGCGCTATCGTAAGTTATCAGCGGATAACCCGCAATTTCCTCGACCGTTATCCTTTGGGATTTCAACAAAGGATGATCTGGCGGGACCACCAATACATGCTCCCACTGATAGCAAGGCAGTGCCACCAACCCGTCAATGTCCTCGATGGCTTCGGTGGCGATGGCCAAATCGGCTTGATCGCGCATCACCATGTCGATAATTTGCTTCGGGCTTCCCTGCAATAACGACAACCGCACCTTCGGAAACTTTTGCATGAAAGCCTGCACTACCGACGGCAGCATATATCTGGCCTGCGTGTGTGTGGTCGCAATCGTCAGGCTGCCACTGTCCTGCGCAGCATATTCGTTTCCGATCCGGCGCAAGCCATCGACCTCCTGCATAATGATTTCAACCGATCGCAAAATTGCCCTCCCCGGTTCCGTCAAACCCCGAAGGCGCTTGCCGTGACGGCGAAAAATATCAACCCCGAGCTCCTCTTCGAGCTCGATAATGGCCTTTGAAACGCCTGGCTGTGAAGTAAAAAGTGCCTTGGCCGCTTCAGTCAGGTTGAAATTCTGGCGCACCGCCTCGCGCACGAAACGGAGTTGATGAATGTTCATGAAACCTCTCCATATAACAAACAGAAATACAAGCACGCAAACTCATTGCGAGTTTGCATAAAGCATCAGTTTATTATGAAAATGCCTTTAATGAAACGGGAACGGACTAGTGCCGATCAACCCACCAAAGCGCAGCTATCGAGCAAAGCAAAAAGAGGGCGCTCGGCATAATCGCCGTGAATATGGGTGGCCAGGTATTGAGCAGACCGACATGCGAGAACAGGTTGTTAATCAACACAAAGCCAACACCTATCATGATGCCTGAGAATATTTTCAGGCTGATGCCGCCAGATCGGAAATGCAGGTAAGCAAATGGCAGCGCCATCGCCATCATCACAAACATCGATAGCGGGTATATGATTTTTTTCCAAAAGGCGATCTGGTATCGCGTGTTTTCCTGACTATTCTCTTCGAGATGTCGTTTATACAGAAACAAGTCGTGCGCCGACATGCGATCCGGCTTCACGAAGAGAACCGACAGGATGGTCGGCGTTATGTCGGACAGTAAATCTCGACTTGCCAGCTTGCGGACTTTTACAGTTGATGGAAACCCCTTAACCGGTGATTTCGAATAGTCCCCAGTCTTCTCCAGAACCGTCTCTGTAACATCGCCCAGGCGCCAGACATGATTGCCAGCATAATCGGCCGTCTTTGCATGAATAATCAAACTCAGATAAAGATCCGCATCCAGTTCGTATATTTTCAAATCACGCAATTGTCCGTCCGGCTGCATGAAACCGACATTCAGGAAGCGTGTGCCGACAACCTTGCTGCCGACACTTTCCCTAATTTGATCCTTGCTCCACATGCCGCTGCGGAATTCCTGCTTCATGGATGCGCCCATCGCATTCATTTTCATTTGCTGGGCTAGCTTGGCCGTCACCGGCGTCACCAGTTCACCAATCAGGAGCGTGGCAAACACGAATACCATGCCAATTTTTGCCAGCATGCCACACACCTTCAAAGTGGACATCGACGCGGCGCGCATTACGGTGAATTCCGAATTGGCAGCAAACCGTGCCAGCGCATAAATCGTTCCGATCAGAACCGCTATTGGCATCAGTTCGTAGGCATAACCCGGCAAGCTCATCAAGACGAACATGAAGGCATGCTGCCAGCGGTAGCCCCCCTGGCCCACATGTTTCAGCTCGTTGATCAAATCGAAGAATGCGAACAGTGCCAGAAACGCGACTAGCACGAACAACACCGACTGAAGTATCTCAGCGGCGAAATAGCGCTGCAATACTTTCATGCCAACGGCTCCTCACGAGAATCTGCCGACGCCCTGCGGCGCCAAATCGCATTCCAAATCACCAGCGGATGGTAGCGGCTGTTGACATTAAGCCGCATCAGGAACAGCGCCAGAGCAATAGTGGCGACAACGGCATGCATGGGCCACCACGCCATTGCGAAACTCATTTTTCCGCGCGCAACTGCTGCCTGCAGATAACTGACCATGTTGCTGTAGGTGACATACAGCAGCAGCGCAATCAGCAGATTGGCGGAGCGGCCTGCGCGCGGATTGACAAATCCGAGGGGAATGGCCAGCAGCATCAGGAGCAAACTCATGAAGGGCAGGCCAACACGCCAAAGCAGCTCGCCCATATTGATTCTGGTCGGGTTCCGGATCAATTCAATCATTGGCCTTGCCCGCGCAGTCCGATCGCCCTGTATTGCCTGCGATTCTGAACTCACCACGACCTTGTAACGCTCGAAATGCGTGATTTTCATGTCGGCCTGGTCGAGTCGGGTTTCATAACGCATTCCGTTATCCAGCACCAGAAATTTGTCCCCCGAACTCTCCGTTTCAATGGTTCCATCCCTTGCAACCACGACGGTGGTCAGATCCTTGGAAACCGAATGCACAAATACATTTTTCATGCTCGTCAGGTCGCCAGAAATCCCCTCGACGAAAAACACGCGGTTATTTGATGCCGATTCCTGAAAACTGCCCGGCGAGACCTTCGAAACATCGTTGCGCTTCTCAAATCGCTCCCGGAACTCGGCGCTTTGTCGGTTGGCCCACGGCGTAACCGTAAAGCTCAACGCACTGGTCATAACGATGATCGGCAAACCAAAACGAAATACCGGGCGAATCCACTGCGTCAGGCTCACGCCGGATGCAAACCAGACCACCATTTCCGAGTCCTGATAGCTGCGCGTAATCACCAGCAGAACAGAAACGAAACCCGTCAGAATCAGGATCACGGGCAAGTAGTTGAGTGCTGCAAATCCAATCAGTGCGACAACATCTTCGGATGCAATTTTCCCTCCTGCGGCCTGCCCCAGGATGCGGATCAGCATCACAGTGATTGTGATGGAAAACAGCGTCATGAACACGGCGCCGCCGGTACTTACCAGCTCTCGCCGCAGCGCGCGATGGAAAATCATCTAAGGACTATAATTGTGGCCAATGAAACCAAGGAGAAGCAGATGGACTTTAGCATAAAAGCATATGGCCGGACCCGAGAACTCAAGACTGCCAAGACCGGATGCCTCGTCATCGGCGTTTTTGAAAGCAGAAGATTATCGCAGATTGCAAGCGAACTGGATCAGGCAGGTGACATCGCAGATGCAATCAAGTCCGGCGACATCAGTGGCAAGCCTGGCTCCTCCCTGTTGCTTCGTCAAATTAAAGGGATTGCAGCAGAACGAGTGCTGCTCGTGGGACTCGGCAAGGACGATGCCCTCCTCGACAAGAATTTTGCTGCTGCAGCCAAATCGGTCGCAACCACGCTGGCAACAATCGGTGCGAAAGATGCCTCTCTTGCGCTGCATTGGTCCGACATCAAAGGCCGCAATACCGAATGGGCCATCCGCCAATGCGTTTCTGCCTTCTATGACAATGCTTACCGTAGCGACACATTGAAAAGCCAGAAGGAACCGTCACCCAAAGGGGTCCGCAAGATAACATTTGCCATACCTGCCGCTCACGCAAGTGAAGCGCGGTTGGCCCTGGCACAAGGGAGAGCCATTGCAGGCGGCGTCAAACTGGCAAAAGACCTCGGCAATTTACCCGGCAATGTCTGTACCCCAAGCCACCTCGCCTCCACTGCCCGCAGTCTTGCGCGAATGCAACGGATGCAGGTGCAAGTACTCGCTCGAAGGCAAATAGAGGCACTAAAAATGGGCAGTTTCCTGTCTGTTGCAAAAGGCAGCGACGAGCCGCCCAAATTCATCGTGCTCAAGCATATGGGTGGTGGTGCAAAGGACGCGCCCATCGTACTGGTCGGAAAAGGGCTGACTTTCGATTCTGGCGGCATTTCGCTCAAACCCGGCGCTGCAATGGACGAGATGAAGTACGACATGTGCGGCGCAGCGGCAGTACTTGGCACCCTGCAGGCCGTGGCCGAACTGAAGCTGAAGTTGAATGTCATCGGCGTTATTCCGTCCTGCGAGAATCTGCCGTCCGGCGGCGCCAATAAGCCGGGTGACATTGTCACCTCGATGGCCGGCCAGACTATCGAGATTCTGAATACCGACGCCGAGGGCCGTCTGATCCTGTGCGATGCGCTGACTTACACAGAACGCTTCAAACCCGCTGCCGTAATCGATATCGCAACCCTGACCGGCGCCTGCGTAACCGCGCTCGGACACCACAATTCCGGCCTGTTCACCCGGCACGATGTTGAGCACGATAAACTGGCCGACGAATTGCTTGCTGCCGGTAAAACGACCGGCGACACCGCATGGCGGTTGCCAATCGAGGATGCTTATCATGAGCAGCTAAAGTCTAATTTTGCCGATGTCGCCAATATCGGCGGCCCGCCGGCCGGCAGCATCACCGCCGCCTGCTTTCTCGATCGCTTTACCAAAAAATACACCTGGGCGCACCTGGACATCGCCGGCACCGCCTGGAATAGTGGCGCGGCCAAGGGCGCGACCGGAAGACCAGTGCCCATGCTGACAGAGTTCCTGATCCGCCGTGCACATAAAACTTCCGGCAAGCGGCGCTGACGATATCAGTACCATCCCCGCAGTACAGATAAGCCTTTGAAAATCAGTTCGGCAAAAGCAAAAACCCCGGCAAGCCGGGGTTTTCATTTGGATGGTTGCGATGTGCCGCCTGCCAGCCAATCAAATTGGTTGAATGTTCGAAGCTTGCTTGCCCTTCGGGCCAGTAGTTACTTCAAAAGAAACGCGCTGATTCTCTTTCAGCGACTTGAAACCCTTCGCCTGAATCGCCGAGAAGTGCGCGAACAAATCCTCGCCACCCTCATCCGGCGTGATAAAACCAAAACCTTTAGCGTCGTTGAACCATTTTACGATACCAGTTGCCATTAGAATTTCCTATTTCAATTGTGTCGGACAGATACTTTTTGGATCGTTTGAAGCAAGCGAGAAATCGCACTGACTACACTACTTCGAACCCCCCGATATTAACATACACAAATAACATCTCCGCAAGCATTAATTTGCGCAATATCAAGCAAATAGCCTTATTTCAAACAGGCCATTTCATGCATGCCGCGAAAATAAAGCGTCGCGCTTTAAAGACCCCACTGTCCAGCGCAAATTTTTTCCAGCCAGAAAGTCCCGATGATGGTTTTTGCGTCAGTAATTCTGCCCGCCCTTACCCATGCCAGCACATCAGCCAGCGACGCCCGGAATGTGTCGATGAACTCCCCTGCCTCCAACTGGCATGCGCCCTCTGCCAGCCCCCGCGCAAGAAAAATTTCCAGGTGCTCGTCCGAGTACCCGAGGGCATTGTGAATCGTGCAGATGAATTGCCAATTGGTGGCGGTATAGCCGGTTTCTTCCTGCAGCTCTCTTTTCGCGCACCGTAGCGGGTCTTCTCCGGCATCAATTTTCCCTGCCGGGAATTCGATGAAAACCTGATTTAGCGGATAGCGAAATTGTCGCTCCAGCAAGACCGTGCCATCATCGAAAAGGGGAAGAACAACGACTGCGCCGGGGTGCCGAACAAACTCACGAATCGCAACGCGACCATCCGGCTGACGAACGGTGTCCCGTTGTATCCGAAAGAAACTGCCTGAGTAAGCAACCTCCCCGTCCATACGGGTTTCGTGCAGGCGCACATCCTGCACCAAAGGTTCAATGGGAAGCGGCATGTCAATATCCTCTGATAAAACTGCAAAACGGCAAGAAAAAAGACGCAAACCGGCGAATGATATCCAGTATTTTCTCCACTTGCCCGACAGTCCTTTATAATGCCCTAAAACAACCCTCCTGGCCGACTAGCCATTTGCCCACAACCTCGTTATTTGGAGACGATGCCGACTGAAATCGCATCAAGAAAACATGAAGACACTCATTTACTCTCATGCCGCATGCATGGAACATCGCCCCGGACCGCATCACCCGGAATCCCC
>CAZAWA010000004.1:0-43824 GCA_964488675.1 uncultured Oxalobacter sp.
GCATCAAGTTCGGCGGTCAATTTTTCACGCTCGAGCGTGAGTTGGCTTTCCGCTTCAATTGCTTCAGCGCGTGCGGTGGCAACCTTGGTTCGATTGCGGCTGTCCGAACCAAATGGTATGCGTATGCCCAGCGTGATGGATTGCTGATAGGGCTCGCTGGAGATGCTTCGCTCACGTGTTGTGCCCAAAGTCAGTTCGGGATTGGCTCTGGTTTGTGTGCCAGCGAGTTCGGCGCTGCGTCTGGCCACATCGGCACGGTCAAGCAGTGCGTTTGTGGCAGGATGGTGTACGGAAAGAGATGCAGAACCGGTGGGCAGTGGTTCCATGTTGATTGCAGCGCCTGAAGCAGAGTCATTGGGTATTGCACCAATCAAGGACCGCAATCGCTGTGTAGCAATCGCCAGCGCACTTTTTGATTCGGCCAGCATTGCTTCAGCGGTAGCTGCTGCACCATCCGCCTGATGTTGATCGGCGCGCGCCATATCGCCTGCCTTGACCCGCTTGGCAACATCCACAGCCAACTTTTGGACATTTGCGAAACGCGCTTGTGCGAGTTCATTCTCTATTCGTGCACGTTGCCAGAGCCAGTAGGCTTCGCGCACAGATGCTGCAGTACGCAGTTGTGCCGCCAACGCCCTGCTCGCGGTTGCACGTAACTCGGCATCGGCTAGCACACCGGTGCGGGCGCGTTCTCCCGGCAGCCACAACGGGATGGCGATGCCGGCCGTATATTCACGGATGCCCTGATTCTTGTTTAGCTGATCACTCTTCGATGAGAGTTCCAGTGAAGGCGGTTCAGCAGTCCAGCTGTCGGCGCTTTGCCGCCTTGCAGTAGCAGCGTCGCGGCGAACTTCAAGCGACTGCGCTTCGGGTTGTCGTGCCCAGGCTGCGTTGAACATCTGCTTCAATGTGCTGGGCGAGGTTGCAGAAACATTCGGCGCTTGCTGCGCCCAAGCATTGTTGACAACAGTTGCGAATAGCGCACCTGCTAGACAAAGTGTTTGTATTCTTCGGTACATGTGATTCTCCAGTGACAAAAAGACACACGGGGAATCGGCGAGGCGCGTTCAGCACAGGCAAGCTCACCGTCGCTGACGGCGTGCATTCATGCAAGTGCGAGGAAAGGAAGTGTGCCCCGCCGATCAGGCGAGGCTGGCCCAGTTAGGGCGTTCGATGCGTGATGCGGAGGAGCTGAGATTGGATGGCTGTTCACCCCAGCGAATTAGGGGGTCTGGGATAGCGTCAATATCCTGGGGCGCTGCATTTAGCAGGCCAGCAACGCTGTAATGATGGCAATTGTCATTATGAGACTGGTTAGGCGTCGTGCCAGAATCGGATTGGATTCCATCATCAGTGCCCATGTCGGCTACCGCTCCTGCATGTTCGTCAGCATGGTGCCCAAAGTGTTGCGCTGCTGCGCCTTCCTCATGATGCGTACAATACTCTGCCGCAACCGCCCATGAGGTCTGAAGTGGTATGAGTACCAGCAGGAAAATGGCAAGCAGTTTACGCATGGCAGGGATTGTAGCAGTTAGGGTTTGGGGATGCCATTGGTGATTTGATTGATTGCGCCAAACCATGCAACGTTTAAACCACTCCAATCATAGAAAATTGATTTAAATGTCATTTGCGCAGCAACCTCAACCCGTTGAACACAACTAACAGGCTGGCACCCATGTCGGCGAACACGGCCATCCACATGCTGGCATGGCCGAAGATGGCAAGGATCAGAAACACCAGCTTGATGCCCATGGCGAGCGTGATGTTCTGCCACAAAATCGCGTGCATGTGGCGCGACAGGGTGATGGTTTCCGGGATGCGCCTCAGATCGTCGTTCATGATCACGATGTCGGCTGCTTCCATCGAGGTATCCGTCCCAGCTGCTCCCATCGCTATCCCAATGTCGGCTCTGGCCAGCGCCGGGGCATCGTTGATACCGTCGCCCGTCATGGCAGTGAGGCCATAGCGGCGTTGCAGGTCTTCGATGGCGGTCAGCTTGTCTTCCGGCAGCAAGTTGCCCCGCGCATCGTCGATGCCTGCCTGCGCCGCTATCGTGCGCGCGGTAGCGACATTGTCGCCGGTCAGCATGACTGAGGTCACGCCCAGCTGATGCAAGGCAGCCAGCGCCTCGCGAGAGGTTTCCTTGATCGTGTCCGCCACCGCAAATAGCGCCAGCACCTGCCTGTCGGATGCCAGCATGGTGACGGTGCGCCCGGCTTCTTCGTGCTTCTGCAAGCGTGCTTCCAGTTCCGTGCTGCATATGCCAAGTTCCTCGATCAGGCGGTGATTGCCCAGCGTCAGCCTTTCACCGTTGACCATTGCCTGTACGCCACGCCCCGGAAGCGCAGTGAAATCCGACAAGGGGCAAAGCGGAACCGCCAGCCCTTGCGCGATAGCCTTGGAGACCGGATGGCCGGAATAGTCTCCCAGGCTTGTTGCCCAGCACAGCACTTGCTGCTCTGGAATGCCGGTAGGCAGAATCTCGGTTGCGACCAAGCGCGGCTTCCCTTCGGTGATGGTGCCGGTCTTGTCCAGTGCGATTGCACGCAGCTTGCGCGCCTCTTCCAGATAGAGCCCGCCCTTGATCAGGATGCCGCGCCTTGCCGCTGCGGCCAGTCCGCTGACTACCGTCACAGGCGTGGCAATCACCAGCGCGCAAGGGCAGGCAATGACCAGCAGCACCAGCGCCTTGTATAGCGACTGCATCCATGTCCATCCCATCAGCCAGGGCGTCAGCACGGCAACAGCAACTGCTATCACAAAAATGGCAGGCGTATAGATTGCCGCAAAACGGTCGACGAAGCGTTGCATTGGCGCACGCGTTCCCTGCGCCTGCTCAACCGCATGGATGATGCGGGCCAGCGTCGTGTTGCTAGCGGTGGCTGTAACTCGGAATTCCAGCGTGCCGGTTTCATTGATCGTGCCGGCAAACACCATGTCGCCCATGGTTTTGTCGACCGGGATGCTTTCGCCTGTTACCGGTGCCTGGTTGACCGCACTACTACCGACGACCACCACGCCGTCGAGCGGAATGCGTGCGCCAGGCCTGACCCGTACCTCGGTGTCGAGCGTCACTTCTGCGGCCGAAACATTGGCCCAGCTGCCGTCCGCCTGGCGCACCTCGGCGGTGTCAGGCGTCAGATCCAGCAGGCTTTTGATGGCATTGCGCGCCCGGTCAACCGAACGCGCCTCGATCAGCTCGGCAATGGCATACAACGCCATGACCATCGCGGCTTCGGGCCATTGCCCGATCAGAAAGGCGCCGGTGACAGCCACCGTCATTAGCGTATTGATGTTCAGCCGCCCTTGCCGTAATGCCGCCAGACCCTTGCCATAAGTCGAGAAACCGGCGAAGTAAATCGCTGCGGCAGCCACCGCCATGCCCAGCCCCTTGAACGGTAAGGTATCGGGCGCAAAAAACGCCAGTAGCTCCGCACCGATAGACAGCACCAAGGCGCCCCCGAGCTTCCACAGCTCGCGACGCGCACGCTCCTGCTCGGCATCGGCAGCGCCGGTTGCTGATACCCGCTCGAACTCGAACCCAGCCTTGCGTATCGCAGCAGTCGCTTGCAACAAAGCCTCATCGCTGGCGTCAATCGCCAGGGTTCGTGTGGA
The DNA here is from genome assembly GCA_964488675.1 of uncultured Oxalobacter sp. GTDB lineage: Bacteria > Pseudomonadota > Gammaproteobacteria > Burkholderiales > Burkholderiaceae_D > QZKY01. The sequence goes on from CAZAWA010000004.1 coordinate 3,616, forward strand.
CAGTTGAAAGGTCAAGCTTCGAATGCCATCGATTCCAGTTAGCGCATGACTAATCTCGCCTTCCTCGACGGCGCAGTCCATCGAGGGAATGCGTAGGATCGTTGGGTGTCCCTCATCGGTTGTGCCTAGCATTGCGTTGCCTTGTGCGTTTTCGGACGAACACACGCGATCACTGCCACATGCTGGCTGGGGCTCGATGTTGGGGTGGGTATGTTGGCTCATGTGCCTTCTCCTTGCTTTCCTGCATTAGAAACCCTGTAGCCACTAAAGAGTCAAGCGCATATAATCAGCAACATTATGGTCGATAACAACTTCAACGGCTGGAGCAGTGTCGACCGATTTACCAACACTATTGTGGCATCTGCCTATCCATCATGAAAATCCTGTCCTTTCGTTTTGTTTGCGTTTCGGTGGCATCAAGCTTACTGCTTGCCTTTGCGTCGACCGCGTTGGCCGAGAAGCCCAAGAGGATTGAGGACAACTCATTTTTGATTGAAGAGGCCTATAACCAGGAAGACGGTGTCATTCAATATATTCAGTCCTATCAGTATTCCAAGAAGACCAAGGAGTGGCTCTACACCTTTACCCATGAGATGCCGTTTCCCAACCAGACCCATCAGCTTTCCTATGCGGTGCCCATAGCGCGTGTACGCGGCGACAGTTCCAATACAGGGTTTGGTGACATTGCGATCAATTACCGATATCAGATCATCAGGAACGATGCCCTTGCCCTGGCGCCGCGCATCTCGGTAATACTGCCGACCGGCGACTATAAAAAAAGCTTGGGAAATGGCGCTGTCGGCTATCAGGTAAACATTCCTCTCAGCGTCGAACTTGCCGACAAATGGGTAAGCCACTGGAATGCCGGCGCAACCTACACGCCAAACGCTCGTGGCGTGACCGGAGTCAAGGCTGATTCGCGAGGCTATAACTATGGTGCCAGCGTTGTTTATCTCCAGTCGGAAACCTTGAACTTCCTGGTGGAATATGTGAGGAATGCCGCGCAAAGCGTTCAGCCTGACGGTTCGAAGTCATGGGATAAATCGTCATTCATTAACCCCGGATTTCGATATGCCAAGAATTATCAGTCGGGTCTGCAAGTCGTTTCAGGGGTGAGTTTCCCGATAGGCGTCGGCCCGTCGAGAAAAGACAACGGGATTTTTTTGTATCTCTCGTTTGAAAAGTGAGAACGTCATTGGCAAGGTGCAAGGTCATCTTCAGAGCCTTACCCAATCAATAAACGAAAGGGCGGGATCATGAAAATCGGTGAACTAGCTACAGCGACAAACACGCCGGTCGAAACCATTCGTTACTACGAGCGCGAAGGCTTGCTGCCGAAACCGGCACGATCAGGAAGCAACTATCGGATTTATGGGGATGCTCACATTGAGAGGCTGACCTTTATCCGGCATTGCCGACGTCTGGATATGACGCTGGCCGAGATTCGTACCTTGCTGCGTTTCAAGGATGTGCCGTCCGAGAATTGTGGCAAGGTCAACGCGCTGCTGGACGAGCATATCGGGCATGTGGGCGCCAGAATTCGGGAACTGCGCGCCCTGGAAAAACAACTCAAAGGTTTGCGCGAACGGTGCCGCCACGAACAGGCTGCCATTCACTGCGGGATTTTGAACGAGCTGTCGCAGCCTATGCAAGTGAGGCGCCAGAGTTAGTCGGGCACATGCCGGGTATGTATGGAAAAAAAGCATCGCAAGGATTAAGGCCAATTTCCCAATGCGCTACTTGCCTCTTTCCACAAGGAAGCTGGGAGATGCGTCGTACAGAGGGGCAGGTTTTGACTGCGATTATGTGGCCGGTTTGATACGAATCAGTCGGGAAGGTGGTTGAGGACGACGCCAATGTGTTTACATATTTAAAAAAAACAGCAGAATAATTAATGTTAGAAAAGTGCGGCAATGTTTACATTCTGATTGATTTCATGAGTAACCTTGTAGGGTTACATTATTACGCGGTCTGCTATGAGGGTTCTGTTAATAAAAATGTGAAATTCGCACATTTTTATAGGGAATTCGGTTTGACTGCGCTTATCACAATCTTTACTCACTCACCCTAATGAATTGTTTCCATTGATTCTAAAACAAATATAAGGTCGTAATCGACGATTTCAAAGTCGTCGTAGCGGTAGTCGAAAACACTCTCCGGCTTGCGCTTGATGACGAGTTTCGGCAGCGGTCGCGGTTCGCGCGACAGTTGCCGCTTCACCTGCTCCCTGTGGTTGAGATAAATGTGCAGGTCGCCAATCGAGTGGACGATCTCGCCCGGTTCCAGATTGCACTGTTGCGCGACCATATGCGTAAGCAGCGCGAGCGATGCGCTGTTGAAGGGTATGCCAAGGAAGGCATCACCGGAGCGTTGCGTCAGCATGCAGCTCAATGTGCCGTTGGCGACCCAGAACTGGTACATCACATGGCAGGGCGGCAGCGCCATCTTGCCTTCTTGCGCGTTTTCTACCGGCGATTTGCTCTCGTCCGGCAGATGCGCGACATTCCAGGCGTTGATGATGTGGCGGCGGCTGTTTGGGTTGGCGCGGATGCTGCGGATCACTTCCGCCACCTGATCGAAGGTTTCGCCGCTGTCGCCTTTCCATGCGCGCCATTGCGCGCCGTAGACCGGGCCAAGTTCGCCCTCCGGCGTTGCCCATTCGTCCCAGATGGTGACGCCGTTTTCGTTCAGGTAGCCGATGTTGGTGCCGCCCTGCAAAAACCACAGCAGTTCATGAAAGATGGAACGCGTGTGCAGCCTCTTGGTCGTCAGCAAAGGAAAGCCCTGTCTGAGGTCATGCCGGTAACTGCGCCCGAAGACGGACAGGGTGCCGGTGCCGGTGCGGTCGCCTTTCTGTATGCCGTTGTCGAGGATGTCTTGCAGGAGAGAGAGGTATTGCGGTTCCATGGTGATTCCAAAATCCAATGCGCAATTCTAGCGCATCAGCTCCAGTCCAGCGTCCTGCGATGGCGTCGCGCGGCAAACCACGCAGCGAAGAGCATCAGGAGAGCGAATGCGACTATCGTGACATTGCCATAGAGGATGTAGGGCGTGATGCCCCTGTAGCCTTGCACCGATGCGGCCAGTGTGGCGCGCGTGTATGGCTTCAATTGCGCAAAAACCCTGCCCTTGTGGTCGATGACGGCGGTGGCGCCGGTGTTGGTGGCACGAAGCATCGGGCGCCCGGTTTCCAGGGCGCGAAGCTGCGAGATTTGCAGGTGCTGCGGCAGGGCGATGGTGTCGCCGAACCAGGCGATGTTTGACAGGTTGAGCAGGATGCTCGGCTGCGGTTTGCCCGCGTAGTGACTGGCGGCGATTTGATCTGCAATCTCTTCGCCAAACAAATCCTCGTAGCAGATGTTGGGCAGCACCCACTGGTCTTTCACGGCAAACGGCGGTTGCACGGCATCGCCTCGCGAGAAGTCTCCCAGCGGGATGTGCATCAGGTTTACAAACCAGCGAAATCCGGTCGGAACGAATTCGCCGAACGGCACCAGATGATGCTTGTCGTAGCGGTAGGGCGGGCGATCAAGGAAAGCGTCACCGGGTGCGATGCCGATCACGCTGTTGGTATAGGCTTGCGGGCCGTCATAAACCGGAATGCCTATCAGCAGATGGCTGTTCGACTTGTGCGCCTGCTTGCGCAGTCGCGGCAGGTAATCCGGAGGCAGTTGCTGCGATAGTACGGGAATGGCTGTTTCCGGCGTGGCGATCAGATCGGCGGGGTGGGCGACGATCATGTCGTGATACAGCGCAAGCGTCGCTTCGATTTGCTGCCGGGTAAATTTTAATTCCTGTGGCACATTGCCTTGCAGCAAGCGCACGCTGATTGGCTGGCCATTCGGTTCGGTCCAGTCGATGAATTTCAGGCCGAAGCCGCCGGCAAGCACGATGAGGCCAAGCAGCAATGCTCCGGCGCGGAAATGGCCATTTCGATTCTGTGCAATGGCAATGCATCCGGCAATGAAGGCCGCGCACCAGCCGATGCCATAGACGCCGATGACGGGAGCAAAGCCAGCGAGCGGACTGGCGCTGTGCGCATAGCCGGAAACGACCCAGGGAAGGCCGGTGAACACCCAGCCGCGCAGCCATTCGCACAAGGCCCAGAGAGAGGGCAGGATGAGCAGCAGCGAGACGGCGGCGGGCGCCCGCCAGACTCTTTGCAGCCATGCGCCCAAACCTGTGGCGAAGGCGGAAAAAATTCCCAGTACCATTCCCATTGCCACCACGGCGAGTGCGGCAATCCAGGATGGCATGCCGCCGTAGCGGTGCATGCTGATGTACAACCAGAATACGCCGCACACCGACCAGCCAAAACCAAACGCCCAGCCGATTAGCGCGATATGACGCGTCGAGTCGCCGCGCTGTGTCAGGTGAAACAGAAAGGCCAGCATGGCGATCTGGATCGGCCAGTATCCGAACGGCTCGAATGCCAGCACGCTGATCGCGCCTGCGCAAAGCGAAAGCAGAAGGGGGGCGATGGCGTTCTGGCGGGTGTTCACGCTGTTGATTACATTTCAGCGGCTTCGACCGGAAGGGGCGGCGGCAGTTTTTCAACCAGCAGCACATGGATCTGGCGCGCGTCTGCGCGCAGAATTTCGAAGCGCAACCCATCCAGCTCGAAGGACTCGCCCTTGTGCGGCATGCGCCCAAGATGGTTGGCGACCACGCCACCGATGGTATCGACATCGTCGTCCTTGATGGCAACGCCGAGTTCCTCGTTGAACTGCTCCAGTTCAGTCAGTGCGCGGACGCGCCAGCGCGGGCCAACGGCACCGGGTTTGATGGACAGGATATTGTCGTCAGCTTCATCGTAATCGTATTCGTCCTCGATGTCGCCGACGATCTGCTCCAGCACATCCTCGATGGTAATCAGGCCGGCCACCCCACCGTATTCGTCGACGACGATTGCAATGTGGTTGCGGTTGTTGCGAAAATCTCGCAACAGTACATTCAGCCGCTTCGACCCCGGGATAAAAACAGCCGGTCGCAGCATGTCGCGTACATCGAACGACTCGTCAACATGCAGGTGCAGCAAATCTTTCGCCATCAGGATGCCGATGATCTTGTCGCGGTTGCCGTCGACTACCGGGAAGCGCGAGTGCGCGGCTGCAATGGCTTCAGGCATCCATTCGTCTATATGCTTGGTGATGTCGATCACATCCATTTGCGAACGCGGGATCATGATGTCTCTGGCGCAGAGGTCAGATACCTGGAAAACGCCCTCGATCATCGCCAGCGAATCGGCGTCGATCAGGTTGCGCTCGTGCGCGTCCTGCAGGATTTCAAGCAACTCCGCGCGGCTTTCCGGTTCGGGGGAGATGAGCGCGGAGAGCCGCTCGAACAGCGAACGGTAGGGTCTGGATTCTCTAGGGTGTTCGGGCATGGGGCAAGGTGCCATCGTGGGGACAGCTTGTAGGATACAACAAAAGAACGGCAGAATATCGGTTGAGGAAGAAAAGAGAATGGGCGCCAGCAGCGCCCTTTTGTGGTGGCTAATGGTGCGCTATTGTTTGATCCAAATCTCCACGCGACGGTTCCGATCGCGGCCTTCCTTGCTGGCGTTGCTGGATACCGGCAGGCTGGAACCGTAGCCGGAAACATGCGCCAGTTTTACGCCTCGCTTTGTCAGTTCGTCTGCAACGGCATTGGCCCTGTCGCGCGACAGCTTGAGGTTAATCGATTCGTCGCCGACAGAATCAGAAAAACCAAAGAGCAGAATGGAGTGGTTGGCAGCCCGCGCGTTTTCGACGAATTCAATCACGCGATCCATGTCGCGCACAGCCTTGTTGTCCAGTTTGTGGGCGCCTGGCAGGAAGCGGAAATTCAGTGACAGGCGCTGTGCGTTGGCCGTCAGGCGTGAGTACTCGTCCGGCGCGTCGCTCTTGGCCGCAACCTTGCTGGTTTGGACATTCAACTCAATGAAGCCATGTTGCCTGACGATGTCCTGGCCCGATTTGGAAAGGGCGAACTCGGCAAACTTGCGCACATGGGGATTGTCCGGCTGATCCGGGGTATACAGGAACAGGCGCCGTGCCAGTGGGTAATCCTCGGTCGCGACTGTCAGGCGATTGGGAAGCAGCGCCGTAGTACCGCTTTCAGACACGGCTAGCGCCTTTGCGTTCTTAACGAACGGCAGGCCGACGAAGCCTATGCCGTTCGGGTCGTTTGCCACTCTTTCAGACAGCATTACGCTGTCCTCGAACAGTCGTGCTTCGTTGCTGAGCGTCAGATTTTCCAGAACGATGGATTTGAAGGTGTCGTAAGTGCCGGACTTGCTGTCGCGAGCGTAAAGGTTGATGGATCCGGGGCTGCGCTTCAGTTCGGCCCAGTCAGTGATGACACCTGCGAAGATGGCAGCGATCTGTTCTTTCGTCAAAGAAGTGATCATGTTGCTGCGATTGACGATGACAGCAACGCCGTCAAGCGCCAGCACATGTTCCCTTGTTGGCGCTGTCAAATCGCCCTGCATGGCCTTGCTGATTTCGCCGGATTTGATCTTGCGCGACGACATGCCGATATCCGCCCTGAGTTCGGACAGGGCCTTGAAGGAGGTGGCAGAGCCGTGTGCGGCTATCTCGATTGTCGTGGCGGGGGATGGGTTCTTCGCATCAACCAGAGCCATCTCCTCTGGCACGGTGCCCTTGACGCGTCTCACCTCGGTCACGCCTTGCTGTTTGAGATAGGCCTCGGCCAGCGCCGGCAAAAGCTCGCTGCCAATGGTGTTTGAACCGGCAAAACGCAGCATCTTGTCTGATTTTGCAGGCGTTGGCGCGGCGCTTTGCGTGGCGGTTGCGGGCGTCGGCGAGAAATACCAGAGCAGCATGAAACAGGCCGATAGCATCCCGAGCGCATAACCGGCGATCTGGACTGGATTAAATGCGCGGCTGGCTCCGCTATCAACAATGCGCATATCGATGCCGCATTCATGGCAGGCGATGCTCTGACCGCTTGCGAGTCTTGTCAGTTGATGGCTCTCAGCTTGTGTGCAATTGCCACTGTTGATGCAAAGTCCGTTTTTGTCATTCATGGTTTCCCCTTTCAGGTGCGATGCGTTTGGACTGCCAGACGCATGTTGCGGGGGGAATATGACCGGATGATGACGGGGTGGTAATGGATTCTTTTGGCAGCTGGCGGGAGAAATATTTATTCGTATGGATTTGCGAAACCAAGCTTTTGAAGTATTTCAGCCTCCAGTTTTTCCATCTCTTCCGCTTCGTCATCGTCCTCGTGGTCGTAGCCTTGTGCATGCAGCACGCCATGCACGATCAGGTGCGCAGCGTGCGCATCGACCGCTTTTGCCTGCTCGGCTGCTTCGGCCAGCAAGACATCGGTACAGAGAACAATATCGGCCTGCACGCTGTCGTCGCCGTATTCGAAGGTCAGCACATTCGTGGCGTAATCCTTGCTGCGGTAGTCGCGGTTCAGCGAGCGGGCTTCTTCCTCGTTGACGAAGCGAACGGTCAATTGCGCTGGTTCTTCCAGCGCTGCCTGTGCCCAGCGACGCAATAGCGGGCGCGGCAAAGCGTCCCTTAACCGAGGGTCGGCATACTGCACGGACAACGACAGCTTATTTTCGGTTGTCATGCTTGCCTGCCGATTCATAGGCGTCAACGATGCGAGCGACCAGAGGATGGCGTACGACATCAGCGCTGGTAAATTGCGAGAAGGCGATGCCGCGCACATCCTTGAGCACGGCGACCGCGTCGTTCAAGCCGCTCTTCTGCCCGCGCTGCAAGTCGATTTGCGTCACATCGCCGGTGACCACAGCCTTACTCCCGAAGCCGATGCGCGTAAGGAACATTTTCATCTGTTCCGGCGTGGTGTTCTGGGCCTCATCCAGGATGACAAAGGCATGGTTCAGCGTGCGCCCGCGCATGTAGGCAAGCGGCGCGATCTCGATCGCCTGCTTCTCGAACATTTTTTGCGTTTTGTCGAAACCCATCAGGTCATACAAAGCGTCATACAGCGGGCGCAGGTAGGGGTCGACTTTTTGGGCAAGGTCGCCTGGCAGGAAGCCGAGGCGCTCGCCCGCCTCGACCGCCGGACGGGTCAGCACGATGCGCTGCACCGCGTCGCGCTCCAGCGCATCGACTGCGCAGGCAACGGCAAGGTAAGTCTTGCCAGTCCCGGCCGGGCCGATGCCGAAGGTGATGTCGTGCTCCAGGATAGCTTTCAGATAGCTCACCTGGCGCGGCGTGCGCCCGCGCAAGTCACTGCGGCGGGTTTTCAGAACCGGGCTGGTCAGTTCAGATTCAACCAGTTCGCTGGCTGGCATCCCGGCGGCAAGGCTGGCGTCAGCAGCGCGTTGCTCGACCAGCGCAAGCTGAATGTCTTCGATCGAAACCGGTTTGGCGGCCATCGCATAAAACTGCTCGAAAATTTCAACCGCACGAAAGGCGTTCGCGCCGGTGATGTTGAATTTGTCGCCTCGGCGGATGATATTGACATCAAGCGCTGCCGAAACTTGACGCAAGTTCTCGTCCAGCGGGCCGCACAAGTGAGCAAGCATCACATTGTCCAGCGGTTGCGGAACGAATTGCAGCATGGATTTTTGGGGTTTTGGTTTCAAGGTGACGCCTTAAAGGTTTATCCGTAATGGATTGACTGTTCCCAAATGCTAACAGACTGGTCCTTCCGGCGACAAGTCCGAAGGGCGCAGGACGGCCGGAAGCCGGTCTAACGAAGCGAGATGCGGCAAAGCCGCACAAAGCCGGATTCCCAAGCCTTTGCTTTGCAGCATGCTTTGGCTGAATAAAATTGGGGTCAGAAATGAAATTGGGGTCAGCGTTTTATTTCACGAGGTGAAATTTACTCTGACCCCAATTTCAGACCCAATCTCATCTCGCCGCGAAGCGAATAGCCAAACGATTTTGTAATGGCAATGTCGACAAATTGGCCAATCAATTTATCTCCTTCGGCGCCGGCATCAAAATTGACTACGCGGTTATTTTCGGTGCGTCCCTGCAACTCCCCGGAATTTTTCTTGGACGCGCCTTCGACCAGTATGCGCTGCACGGTGCCAACCATGTCGTCGCCAAATTTTCGGGTGTTGGCCTCTATCAAAGCCTGCAGCTTTTGCAGTCGCGCGCTCTTGACTTCATGCGGAGTGTTATCTTCGAGTTCGGCTGCTGGCGTGCCGGGACGGGCGCTGTAGATGAAGCTGAAGCTGTTGTCATGGCCGATGTCTTGCACCAGCTTTATCAGTGCTTCGAAATCGGCATCGGTTTCGCCTGGAAAGCCGATAATGAAATCGCTCGATATTGAAATGTCCGGACGCACTGCGCGGATGCGGCGGATGACCGATTTGTATTCGAGCGCGGTGTATCCGCGTTTCATCGCTGCCAGAATTCGGTCTGAACCATGCTGTGCGGGCAGGTAGAGGTGGCTGACCAGTTTCGGCACTTTGGCATAAGTATCGATCAGGCGTTGCGTGAATTCCTTTGGGTGGCTGGTGACGAAGCGGATGCGTTCAATGCCTTCGATTTCGGCAATCACTTCAATCAGGAGCGCAAAGTCGGCCATTTCGCCGTCAGCCATCACGCCTCTGTAGGCATTGACATTTTGCCCCAGCAGCGTGATTTCCTTCACGCCCTGCGCGGCGAGTCCGGCGACTTCATCCAGCACATCTTCAAAGCGGCGCGACACCTCTTCGCCACGGGTGTAAGGCACGATGCAGTAGCTGCAGTATTTGCTGCAACCCTCCATGATCGACACGAACGCGCTGGCGCCCTCCACTTTGGCCGGTGGCAGGTGGTCGAATTTTTCGATCTCGGGAAAACTGATGTCGACCTGCGGTTTGCCGCTCTCGCGCCGTTCGCGGATCATTTGCGGCAGGCGGTGCAAGGTTTGTGGACCGAAAACCAGATCGACAAAAGGCGCGCGGTCGATGATGGCCGAGCCTTCCTGCGATGCAACGCATCCGGCGACGCCAATCACCAGGCCGGGTTTTTGCCGTTTCAGCGTGCGCAGGCGGCCAAGCTCCGAAAACACCTTCTCCTGCGGCTTTTCGCGCACCGAGCAGGTATTGAGCAGGATGACATCGGCATCCTCAATCCTGTCGGTGCGAACCGTGCCGTCGTTGGCGTTTAGCAGATCTGCCATCTTGTCCGAGTCGTACTCGTTCATCTGGCAACCATAGGTTTTGATGAATACTTTTTTTTGCATGTGATACCAAAGGGAGATGCGGGTGTTTTGCGGCAGGCTTAATTGCCTGTGGTGCTTGTCTTCGTCTGGGTGGCCGTTATTCCTGATCCCGTCGTTACAGTTGTTGTCGTTTTCGGCGTGGTGACCGTTATGCTGTTTGTCGTGCTCTGCGCACCCTTGGCCGGCAAGGGTTTGGCCGCTTCCGTCGGGGTCAATATCCAGATCCGATCGATCAGTTTGTAAGGGTCAATGGTGTAGTTGATGGCAACTTTCTCAGCCTTAAGCCACGCCTGAAACTGAATCACATTGCGGGTGTTCCAGATACGCAATCCTGGCGCTGGCCGATACTCCAGATCATTGATGATGATCTTCGGATAGTGGGCGAACGATGCGACCCCGCGCCTGGCTTCTGCCGGAAACCATCTGTCGACAGCCGATGCCGTATGCGCGATCAGTGTCAGCGCCAAGCCTGCAAGCATTTGTCGAGCGCGCATGGTTGTTTCCTTTGCTGGTAAAACCTCAATATCAAGGGGCAGTTTAGCCGAAATTGACTCGGCTGCCAAAAAGAGGGCAAAGGACGCTCCCTTTCAGGCCGTTGCTTCATTTGCCCTGATTATTCCCGATATTTCGAGGCAGGAAGCTCATGTTGAATGAGGCTTGGGTTCATGGGCAGCCAGTTCCCTCTTGAGAATTTTACCCATTGCATTTCTGGGAAAATCATCCACAAACCGGATCTTTTTGGGGCATTTGCTGCCGATTCGCTCGATGCAGTAGCGAATCAATTCTTCTTCCGTTACAGGGGAATCGACAATAACGGCAGCAAGCGGAATATCCTGATACTGGTTATGCTTGACCGAGTAGGCTGCGGCTTCTTTCACGCAAGGGTGGTCAAGCAAGACGGTCTCGATTTCGGCGGGATAGATATTCATCCCGTCGAATATCATCATGTCGTCCTTGCGCCCCTGCAAAATCAGCGCCTGATCGGCCGTCAGCGATGCCAGGTCTCCGGGGTAAAACCATCCATCACGAAAAGATTTGTTTGTTGCTTCGATGTTTTGAAAATATTCCTTAATAACGCCGGGACCACGCACGCGAACCTCGCCGATGATGTCGGGGTTGACCGGTTTGCCATCATTGTCGACAACTTGCAGTTCGATTGACGCAGTAGCCCTGCCAACGGTGTTGGGCACCTTAGCCTGAAGCTCGGGAGGCGCAATTGCCAAGGCCTCCCCTTCGTTCGTTCCGTAGACGATATGCAAATTCGGGCTGAAACGCTGTTTGAATGCTTTTCGCAGGCGCTCACTGACGGTTGCCGAGCGAACCTCGAATGCGCGAAGCGTGGGTATGGCATCTGCCTTTTCGCTCAATGCGATGAGCTGGTGGAGATGAGAGGGCGTACCGCACGCCAGCGTCACCCCGGCGGCGCGCAGAAAAATCAAAATCTCCGGGCTTATTGGAATGCCAACAGGCAAGCATATTGCCGCACCGGCCTGTAAAGCGTAAATGGCGCGTTGTTTGGCAACGACAAAATCAACCCGGGATATTGGCCAGAACACATCTTTCACGCCGCAATTAAACAGTGGCAAATACCGTTTCGATCGCGCCATGGCTGCCGCGTGGGTCAGCGCCGAAAATTTGGGTGCGCCGGTCGTGCCGGATGACTGCAAAAAGAGCCAGGTTGCGGTATCCGAGTTGCAAATAAGCTCGTCGGGGATTTTGGTGCCGTTTGGCAACACCGAAAGCCGTTTGAACGGAATTACGGCTGCTTCAGGGAGAGAAAACTTGTCCGAGTCGACAATGACTGCGTTGAGCTGGAGTTTGTCTCTGATGGATTGCCGCAGGCTTGGGGGATCGAGGAGGGACAGTGCAACATGCGCAACGCCGATTCTTGCCAGCGCGAGCGCCGCGACGAGATGTAAAACGGGGTTCTGTATGGTTAAACCAACCCGGTTGCCAGCCACGAGTCCATGATGATGGAATTGAAGGGCCGCCGCACGCAGTGACTGATCAAGTTGATGCCATGAGATTCTCCGCTGCGGAAGAATGATCGCTGGTTCTGCTGGTCTGGTGGCGGCATGAAAGTGAACAGGATCAACGATGTTCATGGCGATTCAGATTGTTATGTGATATTTTTATCCAGTAATTGTTGGAATGTTACACACAAATCCTCATCAATAGTACCCACAGAATGAACGATATCAAGCAGGTGAACCCGGTTCGGCGCTTAACCGAAGAAGCTGTAACCCTGACCGTGGATCTTTTTGCCCCCAGGGGTTTCGATCTGCCGGGGCTGGATCGATGGTTGACGGAGGCGCTTGAGATTGATCCGGCCGATTTTCTCGCAACATCAGGAGAACGGCATCGGGGCGAGTCATCTCATGCGCGGGACTTTCTAACCCGCGTACTTGCACTATCGCGGTTGCTGTTTCAGGTTGGCCGCCTCCCCCTGTTTGATTTGCCGGACATTGTTTCGCTTGAGCAGCATGACGCCGATGCGCAAAAGTATCGCGCCCGGGTCAGCTTTGCTTTGATCGATCTGATTCCCATTTTTTGCTATCAATTGGTGTTGCGCATTGCGCTCGAAAGCTGCATTTGGGCGGCGCAAACCCCGTTTACGGATGAAAATCGCCGCAAGTTCTACGGCACCATTGAGGAGAAAGCCATCAAACCGCTGCATAGGCGCGTTCGATCCGGTAAATCGACCATTCCGGTGCTGCGAGTGGCACACCTGCTTGGAATTCCCTTTATCCATCTTGGGCTTGGCATCTACCAGCTAGGCTGGGGCAGCAAGGCAAGGCGCATGGATCGCAGCACAACTGAGCTGGATTCGGCGATGGGCTCGGTTCTTTCCCAAAACAAGGTTGCGACGGCAAGTCTTTTGCGGATGGCTGGGCTGCCCGCGCCGGTGCATGCGGTTGTCGGCAATGAGGCCAACGCGCTGGCTTCAGCGAAAAAAATTGGCTTTCCTGTGGTTGTGAAGCCGACAGATCGGGATCGTGGCGAGGGGGTGACAGTCGACATTACGGATGAAGCGAATCTGCGGGCCGCTTTTGAGAGCGCCAGGAAGATCGCACGCAACAAGCAGGTTATCGTTGAACGGCAAGTCACCGGGGTTTGTCACAGGCTGTTTATCGCCAACGGCAAATTGCTTTACGCAGTCAAGCGCCTTCCCATGTCAGTCACAGGTGATGGCAGGCACACGATTGCGGATTTGGTGGACAGGGAAGTCAGTAATCAGGAGCGAAAACCGCCCTGGATCCGCTCGGAAATCCGGCCCATTGATGAATTGGCTCTTGTGGCGCTGGAGCAGGCCGGGTTTGCGCCCGATTCGGTGCTTGAAACGGGAGTGCTGGCGCCGCTTCGACGAATCGAATCGACCGAATGGGGCGGGGTTGATGAGGAGGTGAGCGACCAAATTCATCCGGAAAATCTTTATGTCGCAATCCGCGCTGCAGAACTATTTGGTCTTCATGTCGCGGGCATCGACATCATTACTGACGATATCTCAATGCCTTGGCATGAGTCCGGCGCAATTGTTAATGAAGTCAACTTCGCCCCTTTGCTGGGAGGAGGGGATATTTCCAGACGACACATCCCGGTCTTTCTGAGCGAGTTTGTTCAAGGTGACGGGAAAATTCCCGTGGAAGTTTTTGCGGAAGATGAAATTGCGGCGCGCAACCGGCGTGATGAATTAATCCGGCAAGAATTGCGTTGCTACCTGATAACTGGTTCCGGAGCGATTGACCCGCAAGGGATTGTGGTCAAGTTCCCGTTCAACAGTCTGAAGAGGATGGTGCGAGCACTGATTTGTCGCGCTGATGTGGACGCCATCGTCATTGCGACAGGAACCGAGCAACTTCAGCAATAATCAAGGCCGCGTTTTGTATTTTTTTGGCATCTCTCCGCACCCAGCAGCAATAGACATCTGATACGAAAAAGCACAATTTTTTCGTCAAAGGCCGCGGAATGGGCTGATCGTCCGCCTGGCGGTGTTTCGTGCACCTTGTGTGGCATGACCCCCACTGCGGCGCACGCGCCTTGCCATGCAACCGACTTGACTCATTCGCACTCACCCGTTCAGGGTGAACACGCGCTAATTATTTTGCCGAAACCATGTTGCCAATAGGCAACCTTGTGAGATACTCGATACAATGTACATTCCGGCGATATTGGTCTTTATGTTAGTTCTTGATTGAGTTCAGAATGTACGAAGACACTTTTTTGACATTCCCATTCCGCGTGCTCAAACGGGCAAGGATGCACGCAATAGTATCTTGCGCGTTGCTGTTCGGCCTTGCCCATGCTCAGACAAGCGATTTACCGGCGCAATCGAACGATTCGACGAACGCCATATTTTCATTGAGTGGCTTCGGCACGGTCGGTCTGGCGCATTCCAGCGAAAAAAGAGCCGACTTTATTGCCAATGACTTGCAGCTTCGTGGTGCAGGCCGTAACGCCAGCTGGAGCGCCGAAGTGGATACCCGCATCGGTGTGCAACTGGATGCAAGGTTCAATTCGCAACTCTCGGCGGTGCTTCAGGTTACCTCTGAGCAACGCTATGATGGAAGCTACAAGCCCGAGTTGGAGTGGGCAAATGTCAAGTATCAGATTACGCCGGATTTCAGTGTGCGCGCGGGTCGCATTGTGCTGCCAACTTTTCTTTTGTCAGACTCTCGAAAAGTTGGCTATGCCAGCCCGTGGGTGCGGCCGCCGGTCGAGGTTTACAGCCTCATCCCGCTGACGCGAAGTGATGGTATCGATGTGAACTGGCGTCAAAGGTTTGGCGAGGTCAACAATAATGTGCAGGTGACATACGGTCGGAGTAGTGCACGAATTCCAGAAGATGAAGGAGTTGGCGGTAAGGTTGCCGGGAAGAATGGCTTTGGCATTTCAGATACATTGGAATACGGTCCCACCACGGTGCGTTTTTCTTACCTCAGGACAGACGGAACGATCACCTTATACAAACAGTTGTTTGATGGATACCGGGGATTCGCAATGGCGGTCCCTGCGCTGGCGCCACAGGTGGCGGCTTTAATCAACAAATATGAACCCAATAACAAGCCGTTTTCCATCCTCACCATCGGCGCAAGCTACGATCCGGGAAAATGGTTTGTGATGGGGGAATACGGCATTGTTGACACCCAATCCATCTACGGCAAAAGATCGGGTTGGTATGTCACCAGTGGTTACCGGATCGGGAAATTCACTCCTTATATTTCTTATGCGGCAGCGCGCCTGAACAGCAATTCTTCAGACCCCGGCGTGTCCGGTGCGGTACCGCTCAACGATGCGCTTAATGAACAGTTGGCATCTGCACCGGTGCAACAAACCGCCTCCGTTGGTGTCAGATGGGATTTTGCAAAAAATACTGCATTGAAAATACAGTATGACCAGACCAAGATTGACAAGGGCTCTCCCGGATCGCTGGATCACCCGACAAGTGATTTTGTGCCCGGCGGGAAGTTCAGGGTGTTCAGTATTACCGCCGACTTTCTATTTTGAGGAGAATAAGCATGTCTCCCTCAAAACGAAGTTGGAAGCATGTCGTGCCCTTGGTGCTGGCTTTTGCAACCTGCGCAGTCGGTGCGGCAAAAGCAGATGTAGTCCTTGTGGTATCGGCGAATAGTTCGGTGGAGGCGTTGAGCCAAAATCAGGCGGCCGATATTTTCCTCGGAAGAACCAGCCGCTTCCCTAATGGCGATTTGGCTGTGCCGATCGATCAGGTGGAGGGCGCGCGCACCCGTGACGAGTTTTACCAGAAACTGGTCGGGAAATCTCCGGCGCAAGTCAAGGCGCACTGGTCGAAGGTCATTTTTACCGGCAAAGGACAGCCGCCCAAGGAAATTGCTGATAGCAAAGTCATTAAGCGAGCGGTCGCGAGCAGCATCAGTTTCATTGGCTATGTTGATCGCAGTGCGCTGGACGGTAGCGTGAAAGTGGTGATGACCTTACCCTGACCCTGCAACTGCCTGCGCCTGGCATGGAATGATTCTATGACCAATCAACATGACATGACAGCCCGAAAGAAATCATTCAGATTCGAGCGAAGGCACCTACTTGGGCTCTTGCTGGAAGCCTATGTTCTGTTCCCGCTGTTCATGCTTGCGCTGCTCGTGGTTCTCTGGTTCACGACCATGCACCTGATCAGGATCGAAAATGCGACGGCTGATCGTGTAGCGGCGGATTCCACGCTGGAACTTATCGAAAGTTACGAAGCGCAAATGATTCGCAACCTGGGCGGCATCGCACAGACTCTGAAGACCATCAAGTATGCATACGAACTAAAGAACGCCCCGACCGTACTGGCCGAATTGGAAGAAAAGGGGCTATTGCCGCACAAGCTGGTTTTTACCGTCAGTATCGCTGATAGTAGTGGGCATACCGTGGCAAGCACTTCGCACGGCGCGAATGAAGATATCAGGCAGCAGCCATATTTCCTTCATCACGAAAGCAATGACTCCGGCCGCACACATGTTGATCTGATCGGGCAACCTTCGCATGAACCAAAAATCCAGTTCAGTCTTCGGCTTGTCAAAGGCGATGGTTCGTTTGGCGGAATGGCGATGGTATCGGCGGCACCAGACTATTTCACGAGCGTGTATGAACATTCGAAGCTGGGTGAAAAAGGTGTGCTTGGGCTGATTGGCGCAGATGGCGCTTTTTTGATCAGGCGCACGGGCGAGCAGGTAAGCGTGGGTGAACCCGCATTCAATGCTGGGGAGAGATTCGACCTGAACGATGAATCGGACGGATATCTTCCGGAGGTTCATTTTGTTGACGGGGTGCCGCGTTATGTTAAGGCCCGGCGGCTATTTGGATTTCCTCTGGCCATCGTTGTCGGATTGTCGAA
Organism: uncultured Oxalobacter sp.; assembly: GCA_964488675.1. GTDB lineage: Bacteria > Pseudomonadota > Gammaproteobacteria > Burkholderiales > Burkholderiaceae_D > QZKY01. The sequence goes on from CAZAWA010000004.1 coordinate 20,615, forward strand.
AGCTGAGCAATTCGAAAGGGCCAAAAAGCAAACGCGTTACTATTTGCTTGGCGCGACGATCCTAAGCGTGCTGCTGGTCACGATCGCAGCGACAGTGAGCCGACTGCTGTGGCAACTTGCACAAAGCAGGAATCGCACGCGCAAGAATCAGGAAACCCGTTATGCCGCATCTGAGGCCAGCAACGACGCCATTGGCATCTTGCGTGCGGAAGAGGATCGCAACGGAAACATCCTTGATTTTATTATCGAGGATGTTAACAACAAGGGAGCATCTCTGCTCGGCAGGAGGCGGGCCGATTTACTTGGCACGAAGCTGTGTGATCAACTTCCGGGATGCCGCGACAACGGCATTTTCGACGAGTTGGTTCGAGTATTCCGAACGGGGGTCAGTTGCGAGGCAGAATGGAAGCCCATTGCGTCCGAAGTCAGCGCGGCATGGCTTCACCGGCAGGTTGTTCCCGTGGAAGATGGCGTAGTGGCCGTCATTCGCGATATTTCCGAGCGTAAGCGGGTCGAGGAACGCATCAGCCACATGGCGCACCATGATGCACTGACTGGATTGCCAAACCGCACTTTGCTGCATGATCGCATCCATCGGGCCATCATGCGATCCGATCGGGAACGACGGCCCATGACCGTTGTTTTCATGGATCTCGACGATTTCAAGCCCGTCAATGACGCGTTCGGCCATTGGGTCGGTGACGAGTTGCTAAAGATGCTTGCAAAACGAATGGTGCAAGCAATGCGGCAGACCGACACCGTCGCCCGCCTTGGCGGTGACGAATTTGTCATGGTGCTTGAAGATCAACCCGAGAGCATCAAGGAATTGTCGCCGACCCTGCAAAGAATTCGCAGTGCCATTTCAGAGTTCTTCGACATCGATGGGCATAAGATTCAGGTCACCACCAGCATGGGCATGGCCAGATATCCCAGCGACGGCGCGGACAGTGCAACCCTCCTGATGAAGGCGGATGCCGCGATGTATCGGGCGAAAGCGCGCGGCAACAATGAATACCAGTACTACATCGCCGGCATGGACGAGGAAACAGGCACACACCAAAATTGAGCGCTTGCAAAAAAGGGTTCCAGCGGGTTCGAATTTTTGTCCATGGCTGTACCGCAGCGGAATCTGGAAGAAGGCGCACAAATCAGCAAATATTGTCCAAAATGGAAAAACAAAACGGGTTAGCGAATCTTTCCGCTAACCCGTTGATTTCATTGGGCTATCTGCCCTGTGTTCTTGGTGGTGATAGGTGGACTTGAACCACCGACCCCAGCATTATGAGTGCTGTGCTCTAACCAGCTGAGCTATATCACCGAAGCCGTACATTCTCCTATTTTGGCGCCAGGCTGTCAAGCTGGGGCCACGCATTGCGCTGAACCAGCCATTCCCGAATATGCCTCAGGACGAGGTTGGGCGCGCTGGGGTCGAGGCAATCGACAACAATACGGTCGGGCATGGCACGCAGCCAGGTCAATTGCCGCTTCGCCAACTGACGGGTGGCGGCAATGCCTTTGTCACGCAGGGTCTTCTGGTCGAAATCGCCGTCGAGGTATTCCCAGGTCTGGCGGTAGCCAACACAGCGCATGGAGGGCAGGCCAAGATGCAGGTCGCCACGGTTGCGCAGGTTTTCCACCTCACGAACCAGTGCACCGCCAGCAAGCATGGCATCAAAGCGTTGTGCAATGCGAGCGTGCAGCACGCTGCGGTCAGAGGGTTCCAGCGCGATCGGCAGCAGTTCGAAGGGCAGTTCTGACTGCGGTCGTTTTGCCAGCAGTGTCGACATGGGCTGCCCGCTGAGTTCGATGATTTCGAGTGCGCGCTGAATGCGTTGCGCATCGTTGGGTTTCAGTCGGGCGGCGGTCTCTGCGTCGAGCCGTGCAAGTTTTTCATGCATGGCGGGCCAGCCGATTTTGGCCGCTCTTTCGTCGATTTGTGCGCGTATGACCGGATTGGCAGAGGGCAGATCGTCCAGCCCGCCTATCAGACCCTTGAAGTAGAGCATTGTGCCACCGACCAGCAGCGGCAGTTTGCCGCGGGAGGTGATTTCTGCGACCAACCGAATGGCATCGCCGCGGAATTGAGCGACCGAATAGGCCTGCGCCGGGTCAATCAGGTCTATTAGATGATGCGGCACGCTGACCAGTTCTTCCGCGCTCGGTTTTGCAGTGCCGATGTCCATGCCTCGATACACCAGCGCTGAGTCAACCGAAATGATTTCGCAGGGAATATGGCGTGCGACTTCCAGCGCAGCCGCAGTTTTTCCGGATGCAGTCGGCCCCATGATGGCGACGGCCAGTGGTTTGCGCTTGAGTGCCATCACTCGGCTTGTTTGTTGCGCAGTTCTGGGAAAGCGCGCACGCAAATAAAGAGCAGTACGCCATTCACCAGCGAAATGATCGCCAGCGGATACAGCGAACCGTTGTAAGTCGTGCCTATCAGCGTGCCGATGATGAAGGCCATCACCATGTACAGCGCGCCGGACAGTCCGGCTGCCGTGCCGGCCTGGGTCGGGAAAGGCGATACCGCACCGGCTTGCGAGAGCGGCGAGTTGATGCCGTGCGCACCAAAGGTCAGGAACATCACGGCAACCACTGCGCTCCAGTGGTGAATGCCGGTGATCACGCAACCCAGAAACAGCAATCCGGCAAGTAGCGAGGCGGTAGTGCCGATGCGGAACGCAGAACCGGCATTCATGTGCCGCAGCAGTCGCTGGCAAAGCATTGTGGCGAGCATGTAACCCAGCGTGCCGAAGGAAAAGCAGTAGCCGAACCAGGTGACGGGCAGATTCAGAATGCGGATCAGCACCATTGATGCGCCGGCAATGAAGGTAAAGATCGAGCCGTAGGACAATGCGCCTGGCAAGGCATAGGCCCAGAATACGCGTGCCCCCAGCACTTCCCGGTAGCTGGCGAGCAGGCCGGCGATGTTGGTTGCGTGCGGGTTCTTGTTGGCATTGGTTTCTGGCAGGCGAAGCAGGACGGCAATCAGCAAGCCGGCTGACACGAGCGCGTGAAAGGCGAACGATGCGCGCCACCCGAACCAGACCTCGAAGTAGGAACCGACGATGGGGCCGAGCAACGGGGTCAGTGACAACCACGAACTGGCGCGTACCATTGCCAGCATGCCGTCTTCGGGCGCATAGGCGTCGCGGATAATCGCGCGGCCGATGATGAAGGTCGCACAGCAGCCCAGCGCCTGCAACAGTCGCGCGGCGATCAACAGCCAGATAGAAGGTGACAGCGCGCACAGTATGCTGGCGAACAGATACAGTGCGAGGCCGCCAATGAGGATGGGGCGACGGCCGAAGCGGTCGGAGAGCGGGCCTGCGGCCAGTTGCGCGGTACCGAAGCCAATCACGAAAATCGACAGCGTCATCTGCACCGCTGATGCCGGCACGGAAAAATAGGTCGCAAGATTGGGAAACGATGCGACATACATGTCGGTCGACAGTGATTGCATCATCAGGAAAATGGAAATCAGCGTCAGTAGCGGCGCGCGCCGGTACTGCGGAAGGGGGCGAAGTCGTCTGCTCATTTCCCGCGCTGGAACAGGTGATCAAGATCGGCAGACGACAGTTGCACCCATGTCGGACGACCGTGGTTGCACTGGTCGGCCCGTTCGGTCGCCTCCATCTGGCGCAGCAGGGCGTTCATTTCAGCCAGCGTGAGCGCTCGTCCGGCGCGCACCGCGCCGTGGCAGGCCATCGTGGCGAGCAGCGCGTTACGCCGCTCGTCAAGGATGCGCGAGCTGTCATTGTCTCGCAGGTCGCGCAAGACTTCCTTCGCCAGTTGCGCAGCGTCCGCGTTTCGCAGGTAGGAGGGCAGGGCGCGTACTGCCAGCGTGTCCGGCGCCAGCTCGGCAATGTCAAAGCCGAGAGACGCGAGCGTTTCCCGATGTTCCTGCGCTGTGCCGACATCGATGGCGTCGGCAAAAATGGTGACCGGAATCAGCAGGTTCTGCACGGGCATTTTGCTGCTGTGGACGGCATTTTTCATCTGTTCATACAGGATGCGCTCGTGCGCGGCGTGCATGTCGACCAGCACCAGTCCTCGCGCGTTTTGCGCGAGCAGATACACGCCGTGCAGTTGCGCCAGCGCATGCCCGAGCGGATGATCTTCGTCATCCGAGACATCAGGCGTGAAGATCGCGGTGTCGGGTGTCTCGCGGGAGTGCAGCGCAGCATATTCATCACGGCGTTGCGCAACGCCGAAGGTAGCCTGTTGTGGCGTGCGCACCCACGGCATGGCACCGGTGCGAGAAGAGGCGGCGGCAGGGGAAATGTGCGGCGACGCGGCTGCCGTTTGCGCGAGGGCGCGGCGCACTGCGTGAAAAATGAACTGATGCACCGCGCGGCTATCGCGGAAGCGCACTTCAATCTTCGACGGATGAACATTGACATCGACCAGTGACGCATTCAGGTCAAGCTGCAGCAGATAGGAGGGGTAACGGTCTCCGTGCAACACATCCTGGTAGGCGGAGCGCACGGCATGCGTAAGAAGCTTGTCGCGCACGAAACGGCCATTGACATAGAAATACTGGGCATCGGCGCGCGTGCGCGATGCGGTTGGCAAACCAATGAAGCCTCGCAGGCGCAAGCCGTTAGTGTCATCGCCGGCGATTTGTTCCAGCGGGAGCCTGGCGTTGGCGAACTCGTCGCCGAGAATATGGGCGCTGCGTTTTTCGGCATCGACGGCACTCCACTGCATTGTCATCTTGCCGTTGTGCGACAGGGTGAAAGCGACATCCGGCCGTGACAGCGCGATGCGTCGCACGACTTCGGCACAGTGCCCATATTCGGTTTGCTCGGATTTGAGAAACTTGCGGCGCGCCGGTGTGTTGCTGTACAGGTTTTGTACATCGACTGTGGTGCCAACGGCACCGGATGCAGGCTCAATTGCGGGCGGGAAAGTATGATTGCCGATTTGCCATGCGTGCGGCGCTTCGGGCGTGCGCGAGGTCAACGACAGTTGTGCGACCGATGCAATGGAGGCCAGCGCTTCGCCGCGAAAACCGAGCGTTGAGACATTTTCGAGATCGGACAGCGAGACGATCTTGGAGGTGGCGTGTCGCTGTAACGCCAGCGCGAGTTGTTCCTTGGGAATGCCACAGCCATTGTCGGTAATGGCGATGCGTTTGACGCCGCCCTCTTCCAGCCTGATCGCGATTTGCATCGCGCCTGCGTCGAGCGCGTTTTCCAGCAGTTCTTTCACGACGGCGGCCGGGCGCTCGATCACTTCGCCTGCCGCAATTTGCGAGATCAGCTGATCCGGCAAAGCCTGTATCGGGCGCGGCGTGGCAAGGTGGTGTTTCATCCGGGGATTATAGCAATTGCGAGAGGAAAGCGCCCACGGAAAGGGTCGCGCAAAGCGCTCTGATAGGGTAAAGTTAACGGTTTGGGAAAACCCGTCACCTTAATTCTGGAACGACGATGGATTTGATGCAATTCCTCGATATGGTCATTCATATCGACAAGACACTGGGCATGTTGATCGCGCAATATGGCATGGCGGTATATGCCGTGCTGGCGGCTATCGTGTTTTGCGAGACTGGTCTGGTTGTGATGCCGTTCCTGCCGGGAGATTCGCTACTGTTCATTGCGGGTGCGTTTTGTGCAACCGGCGCAATGAACATCTGGCCGCTGATGGCGTTGCTGATTGTTAGCGCGATCGCGGGAAATACGGTCAACTATCACATCGGCCGGGCTATCGGCGTCAAGGTGTTTAGCCGCAACTACCGGTGGATTGACCGTGATGCGCTGCAAAAGACGCACAATTTTTTCGAAAAGCACGGCGGCAAGACCATCATCATCGCGCGCTTCATGCCGATTGTGCGCACTTTTGCGCCGTTCGTTGCGGGCGTGTCCGAGATGACTTACGCCCGATTCCAGCTCTTCAATATTTCCGGCGCCTTGCTGTGGGTGGTGAGTTGTGTGGTTGGCGGCTATTTTTTTGGGAACATCCCGATCATTCGCGACCATCTCAACACCATTGTGCTGCTGGGCATTGCCGCTGCCATCATTCCGCTGATTCTGGCCGGCGCATGGAAGTTTTACAGGAAAATGAGAGGATGATGAAATCCAGACTGACGCTTGTGCTGGCAATCGCCGCGCTGACGCTGGTTGCCTGCAAGCAGCAACCCAGAATGATTCCGCTGGGCGGCGCGCCTGACAGCGATCACCGCGCTGTGGCGCGGATCAAGGAAGGCTCGATGCTGTTGCGTGGCGCTGATAAAAAGCGCCTGGAGCTGAGCCAGATACCCAATCCGTTCAGTGACGCCGTTTTTGCGCTTCTGCCCGGCAAGCATGACCTGCTTGCGATGAATATCCAGTCCGGTCATTTGATCCCGACCGAGAATATGCGCTGTTACATCATTGAGGCAGAACTCAAGGCGGGCGTCCTGTACCGCCTCGATGAGGACAAGGTAAAGATGCGCGCAATCCTGGTGCGCGATGACAGCGGTGCAGAGGTTGCCTCGGCCGATGTTTCCGAACGGAATTCGGCATTTGGCAACCCCTGCGACTGGAAGTAGGTTCACCAGCCTGCGCTGGCAATCCCCTGGTTGATAATAACGCGCCGCGTTATTATTTTTGCCCACAGCCCCATTTTTGTCTTCTGCCGCGTCCCTGACGCCGATTTTGCACATAAAATAGGCAGATTCACCCTCATTTTTGGCGGCTTTTCGTGGAGTATGTGGCCAAATCTTTCTTTGAGCCATACCCATTAAGCCGAAATATTATTACTCACTGGGAGTATGGTATTTTGTGCGGGTAGGGTGGTGATGACGAGCGATCACCTATCCGATTGAGGCAAGTCAACGAACCTCTGCGTAAGCCTGCTAGGATGAAACGAGGTTATTGGGTCGTTGCGTCATTTCATCCAGCAAAGGAGTCGTCATGAAAAGCCGAATCAAGCCATTATGGTTGTCGTTGATTGCGCTGCTGTTCACGCTGTCTGTTGCTCACGCACAGCAGGCATCAGCACCGGCGCAGCCTGCGCCGCCAGCCGTGCAATCCAACTTCAGTCAGCCGGAGCTGGATCAGATGCTGGCGCCTGTCGCGCTCTACCCCGATGCGCTGCTGTCGCAGATGCTGATGGCGGCGACTTATCCCGATGAGGTGGTCGCGGCAGCAAACTGGTCGCGCGCCAATCCTGCTTACAAGGGTGAGGCGGCCGTAAAGGCCGTCGAAGGCCAGCAGTGGGATATCAGCGTGAAGTCGTTGCTGCCTTTCCCCAATGTGCTGTCGACCATGGCTACCAAAATAGACTGGACTGAACGGCTGGGACAAGCTTTCCAGGGACAGGAGCAGCAGGTAATGGACACCATCCAGAGCCTGCGGCAGAAGGCGATGCAATCTGGCTATTTAAAATCTGACAATCGCGTACGCGTCGCAGTGCAAGACAGGCTCATTGTTGTCGAACCGGCCACCCCGACCGCCATTTATGTACCCTATTACAACCCGCTGATTGTTTACGGTACCTGGTGGGCGCCAGCGTACGCTCCGGTTTACTGGGCGCCATGGCCGGGTTATGCCGTCGCCCCCGGTTATTACGGCTGGTACTGGTCGCCGGTTGCTACAATCGTGACGGCAGGCTTGCTCTTTGCCGCTTTTGACTGGCACCATCGTCATGTCTATTACGGCCACAGCCATATGGGGTATTGGGGTGGGCATCGTCACCACTATTACGCCGGCAGGACAGGTACTTCAACGAGATGGTCGCGAGATCGGTCGAAGCCGATTAGCAGAGTGTCAGGCACCCGAACCGGTGCCAGAGGCACGACTACCAGAACCGGAACCCGTACAACCACCCGCACAGGCACCCGCACTGCGACCAAGGGTGCCCGGACGGGTACGCGGGGCACGCCTGGCACTCGTGCCGGGACTCGCACTGGCATGGCCCGTTCGGGCGCAACAAGGAGCGGTGCACCGGCAGGGGCGCGCACAGGTGGTGCTGCCAAGTCCGGTGGTGGCGCAGCCAGGGGCGGAGGTGGTCACAAGTCTGGCCACTAGAAAAAGCTAAAAACTCCGGCCATCGGCAGCCACGCTTGATGGCCGGTTCTGTCACAAATCATTCCATCCGGAAAAGACATCCGTTGGGATGTGCTTGAATCCGGAGCTTCTCCAGCCAGGCTGGCAAACGCTCGTTGGTGTGGAGCCGTATGGACAACGGGGTCGATGTTAGACGGAATCTTCCTTGAAAGCCTTATTTTCATATGGTTTTAAGTTTTGAAAGGTGCGTCATAATCGAGGCGCGCGGCCCTCGGGCCGGTGAGAAAGGGCAGGATTCATGGATACTGGATTAAAGGCAAATTCGCTCGCCGATATGGTTGAGTACCAGCAGGATGCAGTCGTGAGCAAGACCATTCTGAAGAAAAACACCGGCACGGTGACGCTGTTTGCGTTTGACGCGGGGCAGGGCTTGAGCGAGCATACTGCGCCGTTCGACGCAATGGTTCAGGTGCTGGACGGCGAGGTTGAAATCACGATTTCCGGCAAGCCGCACTCGCTCAAGCGGGGAGATTTCATCGTGATGCCGGCGAACGAGCCGCACGCGCTTATGGGTGTCAGGAAATTCAAGATGATGCTGACGATGATCCGTTCCTAGCCTGCTATGCGAATCAGGGTTTATGGATGCCGTGGCGCGTATAGCGCTTGAGGAAGCGGTTCGTTTCTTCCCGTATCGCGTCATTGGCCGCAGCCGGGCTGGGGTTATAGTAAAACACGCCATCGTAATATAACTGGATGCACGCTGCCGTATAGCGCACGCTCTTGACCTTGATGCCCGCGTTCTTGAGCCGGTATCCCATTTCCCAGTCCATGCCATCGATCGACTGCATGCGCTCGTCAAAGCCATTGACTGAAAGAATGTCAGTTTTCCAGCCGGAGGAATTGTGACAATACCATTTGTTTTTTCTGACATTGATAAAGTTCAGGAAGCGCGCCCAAAGCCCCTTCGCGAGCAGTCGCGTCTTGTCCGCCGTGTCCGGATAACCTCTCGTCAGCAGCCAGAACAGATTGAAGGCATTGCCGGATGAGATGTCCTCTTTGTTGATATCTTTTGCGCAGCAGGGGGGCAGCCTGGACCGGCCGCCAGAAAGGAAACGACCGGCCTTGGCCATTTTTCTGTGTGCTTCGACAAAATCTTCGCGCGGAACGCTCATGCCATCGGTGAAAATCAGATAGTCGCCTTCGGCATTGAGAATCGCCTTGTTCAGGATGGAGGGCTTCTGGAAACCGTCTTCCTGATCAATTATGTGAACAATCCTCATGCTGGAATCGTTCTTGAAACTCTCCAGCATGGCCTTTGTCTCTTCGTTCGAGCCGTAATCTGCAATCACGATTTGAAAATTGTTGTAGGTCTGGCGCTCGAAACCAAGCAGTACCAGATCCAGTCGCTGCGGACAATCGTAGGTGCTGATGATGACAGAAATCGAAAAGGACATGCATAACCTCCATGCAAGGCTGTGTACAGGACAAAACTCCGGCCAGAACACAAGCCGGACTCTTGGGCGTTCAGCCCGGTTGTCAGATTAACCGGATTTGTAAAAAACGGTATTTCAGGCGCCTTTCTATTTTTTAGTTAACGGATGCCTCAAGCGACACCGCACACCGTCAGTATAAGGTCATATTTTGATCAACGCGCAATGCTTTTATTCATTGCTGCCGCTTTCAAAGCCTTACAGTTTTGACTTGCGCAATCTCAGTGCATTGCCGATCACGGAAACCGAACTGAAGCTCATCGCGGCGCTGGCGATCATTGGGCTGAGCAGCAGGCCCAGCCATGGGAACAATACCCCTGCTGCGATGGGCACGCCGACGAAGTTGTAGAAGAATGCGAAGAACAGGTTTTGCCGGATGTTCCTCATGGTGTGCTGGCTCAGTAGCCGCGCTTTGGCGATGCCGCGCAGGTCGCCCCTGACCAGCACCACGCGCGCGCTCTGCATGGCGATGTCGGTGCCGTTGCCCATGGCAATGCCGACATTAGCCTGTGCCAACGCGGGCGCGTCGTTCACGCCATCGCCTGCCATGGCAACAATGCGTCCCTGTTGCTGCAGAGATTGAATGTGGCGGTACTTGTCTTCTGGCAGTACCTCGGCTTTTATCTGATCGATGCCGAGCTGCCGACCGACTGCGGCGGCCGTGCCTGCGCTGTCACCGGTTAACATGACTATTTTCAGGCCGGAGGCATGCAGCATGTCGACTGCTTCGCGACTGCTCTCCTTGATGGGATCGGTGACGCTGATGATGCCGGCAAGCTGTTTTTCCACGCCGAGATACATCACGGTCTGGCCAAGCTCGTGCAATTGTTGCGCTTCTGCTTCGAGAAGGGATGTTGCGATACCCGCGTCTTGCATCATGGCGCTGTTGCCAAAGGAAACCGGCTTGCCATTAATCTGGCCTTGTATTCCCTTGCCGGTCAAGGAATTGAACGCATCAACCGGGAACAATTCGGTTTCTGTCTTTCTGGCATGCCCGGCAATCGCTTGCGCCAGCGGGTGCTCGCTCATGATTTCGAGTGATGCCGCCAATTGCAATACTTCGGATTCATTGAAACCCGCCGCCGCGATGACGCTTTGCACTTTGGGTCGCCCTTCCGTCAGCGTGCCGGTCTTGTCCACAACCAGCGTGTCGACTTTCTCCAGAAGTTCAAGCGCTTCGGCGTCCTTGATCAAGATACCCTCTCCGGCGCCTCTTCCGACGCCAACCATGATGGAGATGGGTGTTGCCAGTCCGAGCGCGCATGGGCAGGCGATGATCAGAACCGAAACGGCGGCAACCAGGCCGTTTGCCAGCGCGGGTGCGGGACCCAGCAAGGCCCACAAGATAAATGACAGAACAGCGACAGCGATGACGGCTGGCACAAACCAGCCGGAAACCTTGTCGGCCAGCTTTTGAATCGGCGCGCGTGAGCGACCGGCTTCATTCACCATTTTTACAATCTGCGCGAGCAGGGTTTCGCTGCCGACTTTTTCTGCTTGCAGCACGAACGATCCGGTCTGATTCAGGGTTCCGGCGGTGGCTTTGCTGCCAGAAAGCTTTTCGACCGGGATGGGTTCTCCGGTAAGCATCGACTCATCCACGCTGGAATGGCCTTCGGTGACGGTGCCATCGACCGGCACCTTGCTGCCGGGTTTGATCCGCAGCCGGTCGCCGATATTCACTTCCGCAAGCGGTACTTCGGATTCGACACCGTCCGCGCCAATGCGCCAGGCTGTATCTGGTGCAAGCGCAAGAAGCGCCCGAATCGCGCTGCTGGTTTGCGAGCGGGCGCGCAGTTCCAGCACCTGTCCGAGCAACACCAGTGTGACGATGACTGCGGCTGCCTCGAAATACAGCGGCACCATGCCGTGCGAGCGGAACGCATCGGGCAGTGCGGACGGGAACAAAAGGGCAAATACGCTAAACAGGAACGCGGCGGCGGTGCCCATGCCAATCAGGCTGAACATGTTCAGGTTCCAGGTTTTGAATGAGGCAATCGCCCGCTCGAAGAATGGGCGCCCGCACCACAGCACCACCGGCGACGCAAGGACGGCCTGCAGCCATCCAAATGCCGTCATGCCAAGACGATGCGCCAGATTCACGCCAGGCAGAATGTCGCTCATGGCGATTAATGCCAGCGGCAGCGACAGCACCGTAGCAATTTTCAGGCGCCGTGTCATGTCATCGAGTTCGGTCGTATCTTCTTCGGCACTCGCTTCCATCGGCTCCAGCGCCATTCCGCAGATCGGGCAGGTGCCCGGGCCGACCTGCACGATTTCCGGATCCATCGGGCAGGTATAGAGCGCATCCTTCGCCACGGGTTTTGCTGTTTTCGGTGCGCGGGATTTATCGAGATAGGCCTGCGGATCGGCCTTGAATTTGGTCACGCACGACTGACAGCAAAAATAATAGGCCGTTCCCTTGTGCTCGGTCATCTTGTCCTCGCTGGCGGCGACCATCATGCCGCATACCGGATCAAGGTGGGGTTTGTCAGCACCGGCGCCTGCAGGCATTGTCATGCAGCAGGATGCGGGTTCGCGTGTTGTGGGCGCCTGAGGATCAGAGGCTATGGCAATCTGTTTTTTACGGACGAACTGCGCAGGATCCGCCTCGAACCTTCTTGCGCACGAAGGTGAGCAGAAATAATAGGCGATGCCCATGTGGCGCGCGGATCGCTCCGGGTTGGCGGCAACCTTCATTCCGCACACCGGGTCGATGTAGTTTTTTTCCGCCTCCGGTGACACACTGTTTGAAGGGGCGCTACAGCCGCAATCTGCGCCGTGCTGGTGATGCTGTGGCTTCATGTTGTTCCTTATATTCTCCTGTTTCCTGTAGTATAGGCTCCGTAGTCAGGTACGGGGTCAAGGGGTATTCAATTTATTGCGATAATCAGATGGCACTTGAAAAATTGACAATAGGCCGATTGGCCAAAACCGCTGGCGTGGGCGTGGAAACAGTGCGCTATTACCAGCGGCGCGACCTGTTACCGATTCCATCAGCGCCTGCTGGCGCGTTCCGTTCCTATCCGCTGGAGATGATTGATCGCCTGCGTTTTATCAAACGGGCGCAACAACTGGGTTTTTCGCTGGACGAAATCGCATCCTTGCTGAAACTTGAGCAGAGCGAGGATCACCATGCGATTCGACATATCGCCATCGACAAACGAGCCCGGATTCACGAGAAGATTGCGGATTTGCAGAAGATGGAAGCGGTGCTGTCACATCTGATCTGCGAGTGTGAATCGACTGGCAAGGCTCAGCCATGCCCGATCATTGCGGCTCTGGCGGGTGCGGTTGAAAATGGGCTGCGCTAAAATCAGCATCAAGGGAATGGCCAATATCTGACAAGGAAGATTATTCATGACGGAACCATGCTCGATAAAGTCTGGAAATGAAAACGGCGTCAGCAACCTGAAGCTGCGTCGCATCGGCATCGACACTTACCGCGAGAATGTCGCCTATCTGCACCGTGATTGCGAGATATACCGTACCGAAGGATTTCAGGCCTTGTCGAAGATCGAAGTTGGCGCAACCTGTGGCGATGACGGACATATCATGGCGGTGTTGAATGTCGTCGATGATGGCGGCATCGTTCGGCCGGACGAACTGGGTTTGTCAGAGCAGGCTTTTAACCAGCTCGGACAACCGGAGGGCAGCCTGGTATGCGTCAGTCACGCCGAACTGCCTGCGTCGTTTGAAGCGGTGCGCCGCAAGATCAACGGCCAGCGCCTTTCGCAAAAGGATTTCAACAATATTATTCGCGATGTCACCGATAGCCATTACACCAAGATGGAAATTTCGGCTTTTCTGGTTGCCTGTGTGCAGAACGAACTGGATCGCGACGAAGTTCTGTCACTGACGCGCGCCATGGTCGAGTCCGGCAAGCAATTGGACTGGCAGGAAACCCTGGTCGCAGACAAGCATTGTATTGGCGGCATCCCCGGCAATCGCACCTCGATGCTGGTCGTGCCGATTGTCGCCGCGCACGGAATGCTGATTCCCAAAACATCAAGCCGTGCGATCACCTCACCGGCAGGTACCGCTGACACGATGGAGGTGCTGGCGAATGTCGATTTGGCGATGCCCGACCTTGAGCGCATTGTGCGCAAGCATCGCGGTTGCCTTGCGTGGGGTGGCACAGCACATTTGTCTCCGGCAGACGACATTCTTATTTCTGTCGAACGGCCGCTTGGCATTGATTCAAGCGGTCAGATGGTGGCGTCGATTCTGTCGAAGAAGATGGCAGCAGGATCTTCCCACCTTCTGATTGACATACCCGTAGGGCCGAGCGCAAAAGTGAGGCACATGAATGAGGCGCAGCAGCTTCGCAGGCTGTTCGAGTTTGTTGGTGATCATCTCGGCATTCATCTGGAGGTCGTCATCACGGACGGACGCCAGCCGGTCGGTCGCGGCATTGGCCCGGTCCTGGAGGCGCGCGATGTCATGCAGGTTTTGCAGAATCATCCGGACGCGCCCGCCGACCTGCGGCAAAAGGCGCTCCGACTTGCCGGGAGGATACTGGAATTCGATCCGGATGTTCGTGGCGGGCAGGGTTTTGCGATTGCGCGCGACATTCTTGACTCCGGCCGCGCGCTGGCGAAGATGAACGCCATCATCGATGCACAGGGAAGGCGCATGACCGAATCCGTGCCGGGCAAGTTGAGTTTTGAAGTCAAGAGCGAAAACGATGGTGTGGTAACCGCGATCGATAACTTGCAGATGGCGCACATCGCAAGATATGCGGGCGCGCCGATCACCGAAGGCGCCGGCGTGGATCTGTTCAAAAAACTGGGCGATCCGGTTATAAAAGGCGATTTGCTTTACCGGGTTTATGCCGAGCATCAGGCCGAATTCCATTTTGCCCAGAACCTGTGCAGCCGGAATAATGGTTACACCATCGGTGACGCCGCGAGCGTTCCTGCCGCTTTTGTGGATCAATGAGCATGATAATTCTGGGGTTTCCCGATTACGAAGCGCAAGCGCGCCGATTAAGCGAGCGCATGGGCGCGTCCTACGCCAGCGTTGGCCTTCATCGCTTTCCGGATGGTGAGAGCCGGGTGACACTGCCGGCATCGTTGTCTGGACATGTGATTTTTTGCCGCAGCCTGAATCAGCCGAATGAGAAATTGATTGAATTGCTGCTTGCGGCAAACACGGCCAGGCAACTGGGCGCAAGCAAGTTGACCCTGGTTGCGCCTTACCTTTGCTACATGCGTCAGGACAAAGCCTTTCAGGCCGGTGAGGCGGTCAGTCAGAAGATAGTGGGCAAATGGCTTGCCGACTTGTTTGATGAAGTTATCGCGGTCGATCCACATCTGCACAGAACGCCGTCCATGTCGGTGGCGATCCCGGCAAAAAGTTCGCTTGCATTGAGTGCGAGTGGCGTGATTGGCGATTTTCTCGCAACGCAAACGCCCGAGGCCTTCATACTGGGGCCGGATGCGGAATCACTTCAATGGGTGCAAGCAGTCGCAGCGCCGGGCGGGTTCGATTTTGCGGTTTGCGACAAGCGCCGAACGGGCGATCGAGAGGTACAGGTTGCCTTGCCCGAGGCGAGCCTGCAGGGACGGCATGTGGTGCTGGTGGACGATATGGCCAGTACCGGGCAAACGGTCGTGGCAGCCGCAAACCAGTGCCTCGATGCCGGTGCGAGCCGGGTCGATGTGTTTGTCAGCCATGCGCTTTTTGTTGATGGCGCAACGGTGAGGATGAAAATGGCGGGCGTGTCTCAAATCTGGAGCACCGACAGCATCAGCCACAAGGGCAACATGGTGTACCTGGCCTCGTTGCTGGCTGAGGCTATTCGCCGTTGAGCGTGCGACGAGTTGCGCCGTTGGGTGCGTTGTTGGCGGATGGCAGGGACTTCTTTTTCACCACGCAGGCAAGCATTTTCAAGTCATCCGCATCGAGTTGTGCGACATTGTTTTTCCCGCGAAAATGCCGACGGAAAGCCAGCGCTGCGCTTTCCGGATGGCTGATATCATAGCCAAGCGCTTGCAGGCCAAGCAGAGGATCGGTGCTGTTCGCCGACATGAGGGCTTCCTCATCGCTGCACCAAAGGCCGAAACCGTTTTCAGCCAGGCGCTTCCAGGGAAACCGGTGGTTCGGGTCGACTTTTCGTCCGAGCGCGATATCGCCGTGGCCAAGATAATTGGCGTAAGGGATGCCGTGCCGCTCGCTGATGCCCTTGAGCAGCTGTATCAGCGCCTCGATCTGGTCATGCTCGAAAGCTTCGTCGCCCCTGTGATCCAGTTCTATTCCGACAGACGCAGAATTCATGTCCGTCTGACCACCCCAGAACGATTTTCCGGCGTGCCAGGCGCGGTTCTTTTCTTCGACCAGTTGTGTCGTCTTTCCATCCTTCGCGATCAGGTAATGCGCGCTGACCTGTTTGATCGGGCTTGTCAGGGTGTCCAGCGCCCGAGCGTGACTGACGCTGTCGGTCTGGTGGATGATGACGAAATTGGGCTTGCGATCATTGAAGTTGGGCGACGGTATCCAATTTCCACGCATTACGGTGCTACATGAGCAAATAAGAACCGGCAATAGCAGAATTGCGAGGAGATGGCGCAGTTGCCGAGCCATAATGGTACCGCCCGTTCGTTTCTAATGGGAGAGGATTATGGCATGTTTGCTGCCCAGGATAGAAGCAGGGCAGGGTGCGTGTGCAAGACGGGCAACCGGAACTAACGCAGTTCAGCGTTTCCAGCACACGCGCAGCAGGTATTCCGAGTCGTTGAAGTCGTAATCGAGGTCACCCTTGTATGCGCGCAGCAGGGCCTCACCGATGCTTCTTGCCAGATAGATGTCCGTGGTCGTGATTGTCACGCCATCTTCCTGGTATTCGATCCACATGATGCGCCTGAGGGGATGCTCTGCTTTTTCTCGGGTTTCAAGATGATGGATCAGGCTGAGCATTTCATCGCGATGGTCATGCGCAAAGTCACCTTGTATGGTGACGAATCCGGCAGGAATTTTTTGATGTATTCGCTTGCAGGCCGGGCAGCGGGTCAGGTAGGCATCGGAGGCGGCGGCGATCCATTGCCATCGCCCATTCCTGTAAACGGCGCTGCAGTTGCTGCACACAGCGGGCTCTGACAGCTTTTCGCGCTCCTGATAAGGGTCGTGGATCGCTTCGTCCATGATTTGGAAATGCCTGCCGGGACGAAATGGTGCGGGAGAGATGGTTTCCTGTTTCATGATTGCCTTCATCGAACGCATTACAAAATCTGGTTTGTCTCGGGCTTGAATATTGCTGGCTATAAATATTTCATTCTCATGCGCTGCAGGTAACCGGAAAAATTATGGAGTAATGCCATGGTCATGCGTTGAGGAATATCAATCGAATTTCAGCATTGCTCTGTTGGTGCTATTTGGCTTGATATATATCGCAAGTCTTCTATCTTGCTATTATGTAAGCTTTCCACGAGGAATAATGCGCAATGCTCGATTACATACTACGGCGCGACGGTGGCACTGCGGCACCAGCAGATAAACCTGAAGCAACTGCTGGCGGAGGTTCGCGCGTTGCTGACGAAACCGCCAAACAGTCGGCCTTGAAGGAAGCAGACAGTCTGGTCGGCGACGAAGCTGGCGCTGTTGAATTCATTCTGCAATCCCGGTTCGCGGACGCAAGACTGCGTGCCGCCGAGCATGTTCATGCGCGCGCCTTTCTTGAACGGGCGCTGCACGCGATGCGAAAGGTCGATCGCCGGGTGGCAAGATTGCTGCAGGATCGTATCGACTTGATCATCAAGCAGGAACTGGTGGCCAGGCATGCACAGGACTGCATCATGTCCGCTCAGCGCATGTTGCAGGAAACCCCTTTGATGCCGAACCTGGTGGCGGACATGGATCGCAACTGGCGTTCGATAGGGGAAGTGGGCGAACCTTATCTTTCAAACTTTGCCGCACTGCGTGCCGAGATGGATGCCCGCCTTGCGGCGCAGACTGCATTGCAGCGATCCGTGATCGACGCACTTGACGAGTTGCGCAAGCTGAATTTGGCAACACACGCTATGCCGCAAGAGACATTGAAAGAAGACCTGTCTCGTCTTGGCGGAAGGATCGCGGAATTCCGAAGCGCGCCGGAAGTGCTGTCACTGCCACGAAACTTGCTGAACGAGTTTGAACAGGAGCATCGTCGGCTTGCGGATGGGCATGCGGCGTCGGCGAAGCAGACAGGACACGCCGGCGCACACGATGAAACGCTTGCTTCATGGGAAAACGCGCCAGCCTTATCGCTGGACGCCAATGAAATGAAGCGGATCTGGAACGGTTTGCCTCCATTGCAGAACGAAGCTGAAATGCTTCCATTGCAGCAAAAATTTGATGTCTTGCTTGAGCGCCTGTCGGCGCAAGCAGAAAATCAACGAAACCCGGCAAAAAACAGAGATGCAGTGGCGCCTGATTTTGTCGCAAGCTTGCAGACTATGGAAGGCGCCGTTCTTGATGGCGCGTTGCATTTGGCGGCAGAGCAGGACGAAATCATTCGGGCACTCGATTTTCGAGCGTTGCGTGTGAGCAAGACGCAGTTGGCGCGCCTCAACGGTGTTCGCGCCGAGTTGAAGCGACTTCAGGGGTGGGCGCGGTGGGGCGGAAATGTCTCGCGCGAAGAATTGATCAAGTCGGTCGAGTCGTTGGCGAATCAGAAAATGCCACTTCAGGATCTCGCCCAGTCTGTGACTGCCGCTCGTGAAAGGTGGAAATCTCTGGATGTGGCATCCGGACCGGCACCCAAACAAATATGGGAACGATTTGATGCCGCGTGCAGCGCTGCCTACGCGCCGGTTGCAGAGCATTCGAAAATGCAGGCGCGTGAAAGGCAGTTGAACAAGAGTCGCGCCGAGGAACTGCTTGTCAGTTTGCGCCAGTTTGCCAACGAGGCCGGATTGCTGAACGAGGATGCGAAAACAGTCGTGACGGACTGGAAGCAGGTCGCGAGCACCTACCGATCGGCTGTGCAATCCTGGCAGCGCATAGGCCACCTGGATCGCAAGGACAGAAAACGGCTTGATGCAGAATACGCCAAGGCGATTGAACTATTGCTGCAACCCCTTCAGCGGCGGTGGGGACAGGAGATAGAGCGCAGAAATGCCATGATCGCCGAAGTTGAACAATTCAAGGCTGAAGATCGCAAGGCGCTTGATCGTGTGCGTGTGCTTCAGCAGCGCTGGCAGGAGTATGCCAAAGCTTTGCCGCTGGAGCGCAAGGAAGAGCAGGTTTTATGGCGGCGATTCAGGGTTGCGTGCAATGCCGTGTTTATGCAGCGGAAGCAGACAAATCAGGCTGCCGATGCAGAACGGGAAAAGAACGCACAGGCAAAAGATGCGCTTTCTGCAGCGCTGGAAGACGCGTTGACTGAACGGGAGCCTGTGCTCAGAAAACTGTTGCGCGACACCGAGGCGGCCTGGAAGGGAATCGGCGCTGTGCCCAGGACGCGCGAAAAACACATAGAGGCGCGTTACCGCAAGGCCGTTGCTGCAGTAAGTGCAAAAATAGAGGCGTCGAAGCGCGTGGAGAGAGAAACGCTGTATCAGACGCTCGTTCAGAAGATCGCCTTGTGCCGTGTCGTGGAGTCGGCGGTGGCAGACGGGCTTGCCCATGATCAGGGATGGCGCGCGCAATGGCAGATGCTGCCACCGTTGCAGGGCGCGCGCGAGGCCGCAATGAATAAACGATTTGATGCAGCAATTGACGCGGTGCAGTCTTCGGATCGCGCCTATGCAGCAACGCTTGAACGCAATCGCGCCGTATTGCACAAGGAATTGCTTCGCGCAGAGATGCGGGCGGGAATTGACAGTCCTCCGGACTTCGCCAGGGATCGCATGAAGATGCAGGTTGAACTGCTTCAGGCATCGATGTCTGGCATCAGGGAGGCACCGCTGGGCGAGGTTCTTGATCGCTTGTGCGCGCTCCCTGCGCTGACTGACGATCAGGCCCAGGAGCGCATGCGCCGCCTGCTCAACCGATAAGCGCTCGCCGGGTAGCGCGTGTGCGAAAAGCTTGTTAACCGTTCGTTACATTTTTTCCTTCGACTAATTTGTGTCGCTGACAATAAAATGAGTCCTGATTTATGCACATGGTTCGTTTGATTATTGTCAACCGTCCGACAATGACATCGGAAGGGCTGTTTGAAGCCGCTATTTTCGCTATAACATCGGAAGCAACAATCACACATGGGGGGGCGAATGTCCTCGATAGCAGAACAAATTTCCTCATCACGCGGCTTGCTCAAGGCGCTTGAAGCCATCACCAATTGCCGCGCCTTTCTGACGGTGCTGGGAACGCTGGTGCTTGGCTTCGTGACGGCAATCATGGTCGGTCTTTTGGCATCACAGCTGGGTGGCGGTGTGGGATCGTCGGCATTCGGGTTGCTTGGCTTGCTGATCGTTGCCGTCATTTTTATTACAGGATGCTCTGCCGCAGGGTTCATCGTCAACGATCAGATGCGCAGTCGCGAGCAGCGCAGCATCGGCGATGCGGTCATGGCGGCCTTGCTCACATTGCCGCGTCTGATTGGCGTCATATTGCTGATTAAAGTCATCGGACTGCTGATTGCGCTGGTAATGGTTGTGGCACTCTTTTTCTGCAAGATTCCTTTTGTCGGTCCGATGCTGTACGGATTCGTCTTTCCGCTATCCGTGCTGGCTTTTGGTGCCGCCTGTTACGCCGGTCTTTTTGTGGTCGCGCTTGCTGCACCGGCGATATGGGAAGGCAATGGCGTCGTTCGTACTCTGGGAATACTCTGGGCGATCATTCGAAAACGCCTGCTGCTGGTCGTTGTGCACGGTCTGCTTCTGGCTCTGCTTGTCGGCGCTGTGGCATCGCTCGTGATGGGTGGTTTGATGATGGGCATGGTATTCACAGCCGGTTTGTCCGCCTTTGTTCTTCAGGTCGGGTCGGCGGGTGCGATGGTGGGCGGCCTTTCTGCCCGCGCGCTGGCGGGCTATGGCGGGAGCGGGTATCTGATCGCGGGTGCGATTGGCATTGGCGTGGTCATGGCTTGCGCCGCAGTGGTGCCGGCGCTGGTTGCGATGGCCGGCAATTGCATCATTTTTGCGAACGCCAGCGATGATCTGCCTGCCGAGGAATATGAATCTCGAATAGCGGGTGCGGTCGATAGCGTGAAACAGAAAGCGAATGCGGCACGACAGCAGCTTGAAGAAAAAAGACAGAAAACGCAGGTTGTTGCCGCTGATGTTCCGCCTGCCGCGCCATCCTGCCCGCATTGCAAGAGGGCGATTTCCGTTGAGGATGCCTTCTGCGGACATTGCGGCGGCAAGCTGAAGTAAGGTTCCGGCGCGGCGTTCGGCGAACGGCGCGCTCTGGCATGGTTGTTTTTATCAAACTTAAACGGAGAGAGCGATGAACTGTCCTCAGTGCGGTGCCGAGAATCCAGAAGGCACGAAGTTTTGCAACAAGTGCGGTACGAGCCTGGCCGCACCCGCGCCCCCATCCATGTCTGAACCGGCTCCCGTGCCGCCGCCGGTGACGGAATGCCCGTCCTGCAAGACACCACGAAAGGAGGGTGCCAAATTCTGTGGCAATTGCGGACACCGCTTTGATGACGCTGCCCCCGCCGTGGTGGCGCCTGCACTCGCGGCTGTGGCGGTTGCGCCCGGCACCCCTGGCAACCCTTTGCCTGACGCGCCAAAAGAAGCAGCACCGTCTGCGCCTGTCGCTTCGGGCGATGCGCCAAAAGGAAACAACACCCTGATCATCGTTATCATCATTGCGCTGGTTGCCATCATCGGTGCGGCTGGCACGGGCTGGTACTTGTGGGGCAAGGGCAAATCTGCGCCGAGCGCGCCGGCAACGGCCCCAATGCCATCAGGCATGCCGGGGCAGAGCGGTGCCGATTCGCTGCAACCGGGTCAGCCGGGCCAGGCAGGCGCGCCAGGTATGCCTACCCAGCCGGGGACAGTGGGGCAGCAGAGCGCGGACGGGCAGCAGCAGGGACAGCCAGGCATGCCGCAAGTCGATGCCAATGGCATGCCCATCCCCCAATCCGGCCAGCAGGGGCAGCCAAGCCAGATGCCGCCTCCGCCACCTGCTGAAGTGCAGCAACCAGGTCAACCCGCCATGCAACAGCCTGGCTCGTATGCGCCGCCGCCATCTGCTCGGCCTGGCCAGCAATCTCAACCTGTGCAGGATGTGATGCCTGATCCGATGTCAGACGAGGCAAGACGGCGTCGTGCGCGCAGCGATGCTGAAGCGGCCCCCCGTCGTGGCGTTCGTGGCAGTGGGTCGATTGACGAGCAGTACCAGCAGCGTGCCGCGTCCGAGTGTCCGGCAGGCGGCAACGGATTCTTCTGCCGCGAAAAGTTGCGCTATCAGCTCTGCAACGGGCGCTGGGCAGCTTCACCACCTCCGGGGCAGAGTTCGTGCCAGAAGGCGAATTGATTCCGCCTGGCCGCAAACAGAAAGGCGCCGGATACCGGCGCCACGGCCCGCTTGCAACCCCCCTCTTTTTTCGGAAAGCGGGGGTTTTTTTACGCTTGCTTCATGGCATACGGGCGAATTTTGATTGTGGAGAGAAAATGGCGCGATTAAAGCAAAAGCCCCGGCTTCTCGCCAGGGCTTTCTTCGACTTGGTCAGCAGTCTGAGCTACCGGGAGGTGGCTTTTTGCAGAAATTACTGCTTGATACGGGAGCTACCTGGTGCCCGGAACCGGAATCGAACCGGTACACCATTTCTGGCGAGAGATTTTAAGTCTCTTGTGTCTACCTGTTTCACCATCCGGGCAGGGGCGTGAATTGTAACATCGGTGGCATGGGGTCCAGTCGGAAATTCGGCTGAACAGCGGACAAGTTTTCTGGGTAGTGATGAATCCGGCCAATATACCTATGAAGCAACCGTCTTACGCCGTATCCATCCAGGATCTTCCATACCGCGTTGCTGATGGCCGTACCCTGCGGGCGCTGGTGTATCGGCCGCAAGGCGAGGGCCTGTTTCCGGCGATGGTTTGCGTGCACGGCGGAGCCTGGGTGTCCGGCGACCGGACTGCGACGCAGGGTTTGGTTGCCTCGTGCGGTATCGTCGTGGTCGCCATCGATTTCCGCATGGCGCCGCGCGATCCGTACCCGTCTTCGCTGGTCGACATCAATTACGCTACACGCTGGGTCAAGCAGCACGCGGCAGAGCTGTCGGTCGATCCTGGGGTGGTCGGCGGGCTGGGCGTTTCCAGCGGCGGTCACCTGATTCTCCTGTCGGCGCTGCGCCCGTTCGATACGCGTTACGCAACTGCTCCGCTGGCAGGTGCGGCAGAAGATGTTGATGCGCGCCTGGCCTTCGTCGCGACCTGCTCGGGCGTGCTCGACCCGTTGGCGCGTTATCGCATGGCGCAGCAGATTGGGGATCGCGACATGCTTTCCTGCCACGATGCCTATTTTGGCAGCGAAGAAACGATGAGCGAAGCCAGTCCGCCGCTGATCCTGGCGCGCGGCGAGCCGGTGGATTTGCCACCCGTCCTGTTTTTTCAGGGCTCTCGAGACGCGCGCGTGCCTGCCGACACCGCCGAGCGCATGGCCGAGTTGTACAAGGCGGCCGGTGGCGAGGCGGGCGCGGTTGTCTATCCGGGCATGGGACACGCATTGGGGGATTGGGGCAGCAGGGAAAGGCTCGACATGCTGGCGCGGATGGCGTCTCTGGTCAAGTCAGCCGCCAAACGATAATAACGCGACGCGTTATTAATTGACCCAAAACGGCTTTCCCGCGTTCAGATAT
>CAZAWA010000005.1:0-42696 GCA_964488675.1 uncultured Oxalobacter sp.
CCCGTAACACCCCTAAAAACCCCGCCCGTTGCACTTCGTATCTGAACGCGGGTTTCGGAGGCGATTTTCGGGCGATCAAACGCCCGTCATGCACAAAAAACAGCCAGAAAAGGCGCAAAAAATGAAAAATACTATGGAGTATGCGCCTTAAAATGGCGGATAGCCAGTTTATACGCGCCGGATAAAAAATGCTCAGGGGGAGTATGTGTTATCAGCCGCTCTCGGCCATCAGTTTCAAAGTCACATAATCCGTCTTGCCGGTGCCGAGCAGCGGCAAGCGTTCCAGCGCGATGATCCGGCGCGGGATGGCCAGTTCGGGCAAGCCTTGCGCCTGTGCGGCGTCGCGCAACTGCTCTCGTGTGAGCGCCAGATCGGTGGTGAACAGCGCCAGCGCCTCGCCGCGCTGCGGGTCGGGCAGGTTGACCACGGCGTGCTCCCTGTCCGGACTGGCCGCCAGCGCCATGTTTTCAACCAGTTCGAGCGAAATCATCTCGCCCGCGATTTTCGCAAAGCGTTTGACGCGCCCCAGAATGTGGATGAAGCCGTCGTCGTCCATCTCGACCACATCGCCCGTGTCGTACCAGCCATGACCAACCGACGAACTGGGTGGCTCGATTTCGCCTGGGTGCTCGAAGCGGTAATAGCCGCTCATTACATTCGGGCCGCTCACATGCAGGATGCCGCCGCGCTCGATGCCGGGCACGGGCACAATGCGGTGCTGGATTCCCGGCAGCAACTGGCCAACCGTGCCGCTTCGGAACGCCATCGGCGTATTCACCGACAGCACCGGCGCCGTTTCCGTCGCGCCATAACCCTCGAAGATGCGGATGCCAAATTTCTCGAACCACAGATCCCGCACCTGCTGCACCAGCTTCTCTGCCCCGGCGACCACATAGCGCAAACGGTAAAAATCGTAGGGGTGTGCGAACTTGCCGTAATGGGCGAGAAAGGTGCTCGTGCCAAACAGGATGGAGCAGCCGCGATCGTAGGCCAGTTCCGGAATGACGCGGTAATGCAGCGGCGACGGGTACAGAAACAGGCTGGATCCGGTCATCAGCGGCAACAGCGCACCGGCTGTCAGGCCGAAGGAATGGAAAATCGGCAGCGCGCTGAGAAACTTGTCTTCGGTCGTGATGTCGATGATGGCCCGCACCTGCTCGATGTTTGCGAGGATTGCCCGGTGCGACAGCACCACGCCTTTGGGCTTGCCTTCCGACCCGGAGGTGAACAGCACCACTGCGGCGTCTTCCGGGCCGGCGAAACAGCGGCTGGCCGCGTGCGGGAGCCAGCGTGCATAGCTTATCCACCACAGCTTGTCGCCCATCGTGATCTGCTCGCGCAGGTCTTCCAGATAAACGACGCGTACCTCCTTGAGCGCAGCGACCTTGTCCGTCAGTTTTGCCTGATCGAGGAATGCTCGCGAAGTGACGATGGTGCGAATGTCGGCAGCCCGACATGCGCTCTGGATGCCTTCGGTGCCGGCGGTGTAGTTGAGCAGCGCGGGCACCCTGCGGAAGGCAGACAGGCCGATGATCATCGCCAGTGTCGGCGCAAGATTCGGGAGCAGCAGGCCGATGCGCGCACCCTGTGCATCCAGACGGCTGCCGACGCGTCCGAGCATCAGCACCATCCTGAGCAGGTCACCGTAGGTGTAAACCACCTGCTTGATGTCCTCGACCATTTTGCGCTTGCGGCCGAAAACGCGAATCGCCTGGAGCAACGCGTCGAAAATGGTCGCTGGCTTGCGGGTGGCAAACAGCATCTCCTGCATGATTCGTCGCATGGACTCAGCCATTTGATGTCGTCGCTGCTTGGCGTGCGGCAGGTCGGGTATCGGGATGCGGGCCGCGGGCAGGATCGTAATGCGCATCTTCGGAAACCAGCCGCGCGGGGCGGTGCCGCTCATGCGCGAGAAATGGCTGCGCTGCGGGCCATCGAGCCGAACCGGAATGATGGCCGCGCCGGTTTTGCCTGCAATGAACGCCGAGCCTTCATAGACCTTCATCAGCGCGCCAGTGAGAGTGATTCGTCCTTCCGGGAAGATCACAACCGGGCGACCCGACTCGACCAAGTGGATGATTTCTCTGGTCGCCATGGGGTTGGCCGGGTCGACTGTGATGTGATCGACCATGGCCAGCACAAAACGGAATATGGAGAACCGCGCTATCTGCGTGTTCACAACGAAGATCGGGTCGATCGGCAGGAACAGTCCCAGCAACAAGCCATCGAGGAGTGATTCGTGGTTGGCGACAACCATCAGCCGGGGCGCGCCGAAATCCGGATTGGCGCTTTTTACTTCGACGCGGTACAGGAGCTTGCACAGCAGCAGCAGGATTGGGCGCAGGATGGGGCGGAGCAGAATCTTGAACATGTCAGCTTTTCCGGGTAATCCATTTCAGGAATCGGTTGATGAACTCGGGAGCGAGCGTGTAGATATAGACGGCTACAAAGGCGTTGACGGCCGCCGTGATCAGAAAGATTTGCGGCACGGTCAGGCCGAAGGACAGCAGCGCTATCGCCAGCAGGGCGGCCACCACCATGAAAGCGGCGTTCATGATGTTGTTCGCGGCGATGGTGCGCGAGCGGTGCGACGCATCCGAGCGCGTCTGCATCAGCGCGTACAGCGGCACGCAGTAAAACCCGCCAAACACGCCAATCATCGTCAGGTCGAACAGCACGCGCAGACTGCCGGGGCGCGACAGGAACTCCATCACACCCAGCCCCAGCGCGCCAGCATTCGGGCTGCCAAGCCAGAGATCGATGGCGAACACGGTCAGGCCGATCGAACCCAGCGGCACCAGTCCCGGCTCGACCTTGTGGCCGGACAGCTTTTCGCACAGCAGCGAGCCCACGCCAATGCCGACCGAAAAGATCGCCAGCAGCAGCGTTACCACGCCCTCGCCGCCGCCGAGCGACTCTTTCGCAAAGGCGGGGAATTGCGACAGGAAGATCGCGCCATAAAACCAGAACCATGAAATGCCGAGGATGGCGAGGAATACAGTGCGGCTTTGCTTCAGCGCGGCAAGGTTGCGCCAGGTTTCCGAAAACGGGTTCCAGTTGATGCTCATGCCCGGATCGGGCGCGGGCGCCAGCGGGATGCTGCGACTGGCGAGATAACCGAGGAGGGCGATGGCCATGCATGTGCCGGCAGCCAGATGCGCGCCGTATTCACCCATCGCAATCAGCGATCCGCCCAGGATGGTGCCAAGCAGGATGGCGAGGAAGGTGCCGGATTCGATCAGGCCATTGCCGCCTATCATTTCGTCTTCGCGCAAGTGCTGCGGCAGGATGGAATACTTGATAGGCCCGAACAGCGTCGAGTGCATGCCCATCAGAAACAGCGCAAGTAGCAGCCATGGCAGGCTGGGCAGCCAGAACCCGACGGCGGCAATCAGCATGATGCCGATTTCCAGCACCTTCACCAGCCGGATCAGCCTGGATTTTTCATGCTTGTCGGCCAGTTGCCCCGCCGTTGCGGAAAACAGAAAAAAGGGCAGGATGAACAGCCCGGCGCAGACATTCACCATCAGGGCGGGAGAGGTGCTGGTCAGCCTGGCGCCCTGAAACGCGATCAGGATCACCATGGCGTTCTTCAGCGCATTGTCATTGAGTGCGCCGAGGAATTGCGTGACAAACAGCGGCAGGAAGCGGCGTTCGGTGAGGAGTTTGAACTGGCTGGACACGGCTCACGCCTCCTCGTCGATGTAGGCCAGTACCGCACTCAAGGAATCATGCAGAAATGCCTTTTCAACCCAGTAGAACACCTCTTTGCCTTCCTTGACGCTGCCCAGCACGCCCGCTTCGCGCAGGATTTTCAGGTGATGGGATACAGCCGTTCGCGACAGTGTCGAGGTTTCGACAATCTGGCTGACATTTAGCCGTTCGCCCGGTTCGAAAATCAGCAGCATGCGCTGGCGGTGTACATCGCCCAGGGCGGTGAATACCTTGGCGATATTGGCCCAGGCTTCAGGGATGTTTTTGGCGTATTCGGCTTTCATAACTACATGTTTAAGCATTTGGACATGTAAGTCAAGGGGCAATCATAAAATTTTTCTGGGCATCTTGCTGTTTGTCAGATAGCGGGCGTCTGTGTTATCGGGTCAAAATTCAACGCGCATCGACATCCCCAGTCGATAGCAGACGCTTGCACCAGCACAATAGGCAACGCTATTCAGAAGAGCCACCCAGGATTGTCGACTAGGTCTTAAAATGTATGCCCGACAGAAAAACCAACTCATTCCCAAAATTACAGTCGCAAAGGCAGTGCATGACCAAATCGCTCACTTCTCACAACGAATGGCACTATTTGCTGCGCGACTTTCTCGGATCGTCTCAAGGCCGACAACTGGCGGCATACTCGAAAGATGCGCTGTGCTTTGCGCTTGCTCCGGTTGCAGCAATTTCGTTGTGGATTGACGAATACGCGCCAGCACTGAAGGAAAAGGCCGCACTGGATATTGTGATAGCAGGCGCGGCACATGGAATGGATACGCTCGATGAGGGGCGTTGGTACAGGTTTCTGCCCTTCTTTTTAGGAAAACCGGACATGAATGTGACGGTTGATCTTGTTGGCAAAGGGCTTGATCCGAATGTTCCCGAGTATTTCAGTGGAAGTGCGTTTCCACTGGAGCCGAAAAAATCCGCAATGGCTTCCAAATTGACCCGCCTGGAGCCGCCACTTCGTTTCCCCTGTACGCTTCGCGAATACATGATTTCACGCGCTAATCGTCCGGCGCCTGATCTGGTGTTTATTTTTCACCCCGGATTCATCCTCAACAGCAACTCATGGATAGTTGATGGTGATTTGCGCGCGGTTCTTTCTTTGGGCACGCCTGTCGGGCTTGCTTCCTACGGTGAAGAAGAATATATGCAGGAAGTCTGGCTATTGGCGGCACATGGGTACAAGGCCGATCCGAAAGTTACCAAGAACCGTTTTGCTGCGAACCTTCACAAGCAAGTGTTGCCATCAGCCTTTGCACATACGCTCTGGAAGCTCGATAACGCATTGCCCATGGCCGATGAGCCACTGTCAGAAGAAAAGGTGAGCAAGATCAAGGCATTTGACAAATGGATGTATGAAGCAACGCAAAAAGGGGTAATCCTTCCTTTCCTCAAAGCTTTCGGGGGAACGACTAAAACAAAACTTGGCGACTTCATTATCCTTCCAAACATGAAGCTGATCGACAAAGCCTCCGGCAAGGTACATGAACCCAGCAATTCTGAAAGGTTTAATTCATTAGGCGTGACGATAGAGAGGGATTTACTGGAAACCTATCCGGAGAACTCTCCATTCGATTTTGACCGTGCCTACTGGGCAATCAACATGGTTCCTTTGGTCGAGCATGAGCTTGATAGCGCAGGCGCACAAGGTGGATTAAATGAGACAGCCGCCAAGATGAGCGCTCTTTCTGGTCAAGAATTGCAAAGGCAAACACCAGGTGGCGAAGCGTTATTCAAGATGGTGGGTAAGAAGAGCTGGCCGGAATAACGGCGCGAGACCTGTTACAACAACTCCCGACACGGCCTGACGACATCGTTCAAGTGATATCTGCCACTACCGGCGCATGATCGGAAGGCTGCTGCCATTTGCGCGGCGTGCGGTCGATAGTGCAGGCGGTGCAGCGTTGCGCCAGTTTGTCCGACAGCATGATGTGATCGATGCGCAGCCCCCGGTTCTTCTGGAAGCCGAGCTGGCGGTAATCCCACCAGCTATAGGATTTGTCCGGTTGTTCGAACAGGCGGAAGGCGTCCTTGAGGCCGATTTTCTGCAAGTGCCTGAACGCCTCGCGCTCGGGTTCTGACACCAGCACACTGCCTTGCCATGCCACCGGGTCGTAGACATCGCGATCTTCCGGCGCGATGTTGAAGTCACCCGCCAGCGCCAGCGCCTCGTGCGCCTTTTCCTCGTCGGCAATCCAGTCGCGCAGCGCGTCCAGCCATTGCAGCTTGTAGGAATATTTGTCCGAGCCGACTTCCTGACCATTGGGCACATAGGCGCAGATGACGCGCACGCCTTCGATGGTCGCGCCGATGATGCGTTGCTGATCATCGGCAAAGCGGGGATTGTTTTTCACGATGCCGGTTATGGGCCGCTTCGACAAAATGGCGACACCATTGTAGGTTTTCTGCCCCGCAAACACTGCCTGATAGCCGGCGGCCGCGATTTCCGCCAGTGGAAACTTGTCGTCGGTCATCTTGGTTTCCTGCAGACACAGCACATCGACCGGATTGTCCTTCAGCCATTGCAGGACCTGCGGCAGGCGTACCTTGATCGAATTGACATTCCAGGTGGCGATTTTCATTGCGGCGTTCGTATTCGTTGTCCAGTTGTCGATTGTAATCTAGGGTACGGCAAATCGCCTGTAGAACCACCGCTTCACGAATTGCACAATGAAGAGGTAGGACACCACCATCACTGTCAGCAACAGGTAGAACAGCGGCGGCGGTGCGGTGAAGCCGAGCAGGGCAGCCAGCGGCGTGAATGGCAGTATTGCGGCAGCCACCACAACGGTGACGGAGGTCACGATCAGGATTAGCGCCGGGCGGCTTTTGAACGGGTTGCCGCGCGTGCGGATGATGAAAATCACCAGCACCTGCGTTGCAAGCGATTCGATAAACCATCCGGTCTGAAAAAGAGCCTGACCGGCATCAAAAACTTTGAGCATGATGTAGAAGGTCAGAAAGTCGAACACGGAACTGATGGGGCCGATAACCAGCATGAAGTTGCGGATAAAGCCTGTATCCCAGTGTCGTGGGTGGGCGAGGTCTTCCTGATCGACCGTATCCATCGGGATAGGCAATTCGGATGCGTCATACAGCAGGTTGTTGAGCAGAATCTGCACGGGGAGCATCGGCAGGAACGGCAGGAACAGCGTCGCACCGGCCATGCTGAACATGTTCCCGAAGTTTGAACTCGTGCCCATCATGATGTATTTCATGATGTTGGAAAATGTGCGTCGTCCTTCCATTACCCCCGCGTGAAGCACATTGAGATCCTGCCTGAGCATGATCATGCTGGCGGCTTCTTTTGCGACATCAACGGCGGTGTCGACCGATATGCCAATGTCGGCAGAATGCAGGGAGGGTGCGTCATTGATGCCATCGCCCAGATAGCCGACAGTGTGTCCCTGTGATTTCAGCGACAGGATGATGCGATTTTTCTGGACGGGCGTTACGCGGCACATCACATTGGCTTCCATCACGCGCACGGCAAGCGCGGGATCGTCCAGATGCGAAATCTCGCTGCCGTTCAACACGCCTGTAACGGGCACGCCGAGTTGCGCGCACACATGGCGCGTCACCAGCTCGCTGTCGCCGGTGATGATTTTGACGGCGATGCCGGCGGCGGTCAGCGCCTTGATTGCCGGTCCGGCGCTTTCCTTGGGCGGATCGAGAAAGGCGGCAAAACCGGCGAACACCAATTCAGTTTCATCATCGACTACCGCGTGGTCGTGATCTGGCGCGACCGTTTTCCAGGCGATGCCGAGAACCTTGAACCCCTCTGCTCCCAGTTGGTCATGCAATGCATTAATGTTTTCCAAAGCCTGCTCGTCTATGGCTTGCGGCGGCAGTGACGGATCAGGCGCGTGCTCGGTCGAGAGGCGCAAAATGTCTTCCGGCGCGCCTTTGACGATAAGCAGCCGTTGTCCGTCTTTTTCCAGCAGCACCGATACCCGGCGCCGCTCGAAATCAAACGGCACTTCGTCAATCTTGCTCCAGCCGCTTACATCGGCTGTGCCGTGTTCAAGGATGGCGTCATCGAGCGGGCTCTTGATGCCGCTTTCAAAATGGCTGTTCAAATACGCCAGTTGCAGAACTTCTTCGCTGTCGTCGCCATTCGCGTCCAGATGACGAACCAGCCGGATATGCGCCTCGGTCAGCGTCCCGGTCTTGTCGGTGCACAGGATGTCCATGCTGCCGAGGTTCTGAATGGCCATGAGTTGCTTGACGATGACTTCGCTGCGCGCCATGCGCATCGCCCCGCGCGAGAGCGTGACGGTGATCACCATGGGCAGCAGTTCCGGTGTCAGGCCAACTGCAAGCGCAATCGCAAACAGGAAGGACTCCATGTAAGGGCGATGCATCAGCGCGTTGACCAAAAATGCAAACAGCACCAGCAGGATCGTCAATCGCATGATCAGCATGCCGAAGCTGTGCGTGCCGAGTTCGAACGCAGTGGGTGGCGCTTTTGCCGCCAGCGATCCGGCGATTCCGCCAACGGCGGTGTCGTTTCCGGTGCGGCACACCATCGCCTTGGCCATGCCGCTGATGACCGAGGTGCCCATGAACACGGCGTTGGTCGCATCGCCCAAATCGTCGACCGGCGCAGACAGGTCAGCAGCATGCTTTTCGATCGGGTAGGACTCACCGGTCAGCAGGGATTGATTGACGAAGAAATCCTTCGCCTCCAGCAGGATGCAATCGGCCGGCATCAGATCGCCTGCCGACAACTGCACAACATCGCCCGGAACCAGCGCAGGCATGGGGATATTCTGCACTTTCCCATCACGAATGACGCTGGCCATCACGGCGACCTGCTGCTTGAGCCTTTCGGCAGCGCGGCTGGCGCGATGTTCCTGCACAAAGTCGAGCGTCACGCTCATCAGCACGATGGTCCAGATGATGATGAAGCCAGCCAGTTCGCCCGTAATCGCCGAAAAGGCGCTGGCGGCCAGCAAAATCATTACCAGCGGGTTCTTGAAATGGCTCAGGTACTGGATCAGCAGCGGTCGTTCGCCGCGAACCCTGATCGCATTGGGCCCAAATTGCCGGGCGCGTGATTGCGCTTCGTTCTGGGTCAGGCCGCCCGGCCCGGATGCCAGTTGCGACTGGACAGTCGAAGAGGGTGCGTTCCAGAACATTGGGGCAGGTGCTTCCATTTCAGCTCCTTGGGGCACGCCAGGGGATAACAAGACGATCCGCTCATGGCCATTCTATTGCAATTGTGCTCCCGCCAGCCTGTTCTTTTGAAGAGACAAAAGATTGCTGGCACATGCGATACGGCGCGATATTCATGTACAATCAGCGACGAATGCAAGAAGGTCTTTTTGCCAACAAGGTTTTCCTCTGACGGCGTGACCCTAAAAAGACAGGCTTCAGCCCGCTCCGCGAATCGCAAGCCAGTCCTGCTCTGTACCAGAGTTTTTCCTGCCCAGGTTTTTTTGAAGGCGGCGAAAGACGATCAGCGAACACCCTGCTTGGGGGGCATTGATTGCCACTTGTTGCCGTAGTCCGGCAAACCCATGCGAAATAGGTTAATGCGTAAATGGATAGTTCTGAGGCAAAAACAGTCCTCGAAACCGCGTTGTTGTGTACTCACGAGCCGCTGTCGATCGATGGCATGAAACGCCTTTTTTCAGAAGGCGGCGAGGGCGATGGCGTATTCGGCACGGACGAAATCAAGCAAATCATCGAGCAATTGCGCGAAGAATGGGCCGGAAAGGGCGTGGAAATCGTCAGCCTGTCGACTGGCTGGCGATTTCAGAGCCGCCCGGAGATGAAACGCTATCTTGATCGCCTGAATCCGGAAAAGCCGCCGAAATACTCGCGCGCGACACTGGAAACGCTGGCAATCATTGCGTACCACCAGCCGGTGACACGAGGCGATATTGAGGACATTCGCGGCGTGACGGTCAATTCTCAAACCATCCGCATGCTCGAGGAGCGAGGCTGGATTGAAAGCGTTGGTCATCGCGAAACCCCGGGTCGACCGGCATTGCTGGCGACGACGCGGCAATTTCTTGATGATCTTGGACTGACTTCGCTGCAACAGTTGCCGCCGCTGCTCCAGGTGGGCGGTGCTGACGGTCAGGCTGTTGCGCAGCTGGACATGGGGGCATTCGCGTCCGGGTTGCCGGACGATACCCAGCAGGCAGCGATCAACTTTTCTGATGCGACTGAAGCTGAACAGGCGATAACCATAGCTGTTGCAATCGTGGAAAACCCATCGGCTGACCAGTACGGCGATTTTGACATTCCGGTTGCGACCGACAACGCTTTTTCCGATGCGCCAGAACTGGAAGACGCCCTCAAGTACGGATCAGATCCGGACAATTCTTAATGGACTCGAACACTATGCAAGATGCAACAAACCCTCCCAATAACGCTGCGGCAGATCCCGGCCAGATGCGAGATGCTGACTCCGGAACCGAAGCGGCAAACGCTGAGAGGCAGGCCAGGCAAAAACCCAAACGCGGTCCTCGCTCGCATCGCAACCGGAGAAATGGGCCGCGCGAAGACAAATCGGAAGATCAGAACGCGGAGGTGTCCGAAGATAGGGGTGGGGAGAAGCCTCAGCAGGAGCAGAAATCAGCAGATGCGCGCCCGGACCAGGGCGTGCGGCACAACAAGAATCGCAACCAGAGACACAAGGGTGGCAGTCAGCCCGGAAAGCAGCAGCAACAGCAAGGCGCGAAAAAGCCTCGATCCGACGAGGTTTTTTCCTTCGTCACATCGGAGGCCTTTGACAAGCAGGCTGCCGACGACGGCAAGCGCACGCAAAACAAGAAACCGCGCCGCGACCTCACCGCTGACGACGATGCCCCCAAACTGCATAAGGTGCTGGCGGATGCAGGCCTGGGTTCGCGCCGTGACATGGAAGAGCTGATCATTGCCGGCCGTGTGTCAGTGAATGGCGAGCCGGCACACATCGGCCAGCGCATCCTGCCAACCGACCAGGTGCGAATCAACGGCAAGCTGCTGCAGCGCAAAGTCACGAAGCGCCCGCCACGCGTTCTCATTTACCACAAGCCTGCGGGTGAAATCGTCAGCAGCGACGACCCGGAAGGCCGTCCGTCCGTGTTTGATCGCCTGCCCACAATGAAGGTCGGTAAATGGCTCGCGGTCGGCCGACTCGATTTCAATACGGAAGGCTTGTTGCTGTTCACGACTTCCGGCGATCTCGCCAATCGACTGATGCATCCGCGCTACAACATCGAGCGCGAATACGCGGTGCGCACGCTGGGCGAACTGGAAGAGGGCATGCGCCAACGGTTGCTGTCCGGTATCGAACTCGAAGACGGTGTTGGTCAGTTTTCCCGTATTGTCGATGGCGGTGGCGAAGGTGTGAACAAATGGTACCGCGTGACGATAGGCGAGGGCCGCAACCGCGAAGTGCGACGCATGTTCGAGGCTGTCGGCCTGACCGTATCCCGTCTGATTCGTACTCGTTACGGCGCAATGCTGCTGCCTCAGGGCCTCAAGCGCGGGCGATGGGAAGAAATGGAAGAGAACTCCGTCCGCGATCTGCTGCGCGCGAGCGGTCTGGAAAAGCTGGCTGATAAAAGCCAGAGCAAGGGCGGCAAGGGCAGTCAGCAGGGCAAGCCGGATCAACAGCGCAACCGTCAACCTGACCCCTTGCAAACCACTTTCGGGTATCCGGGGATGCATAATCCTCGAACGGGCGCTCGCGGGCAGGCGCGCACCGGTGGCGCCGGGCAGGCGCGTTCTGGCGGCATTGGTCAGTCACGCTTTGGCGGCACGGGTCAGTCTCGTGCCGGAAACGCCGGGCAGGGCGGCATGGGCCAGGGTGGCAATCGCAAGCGGGGCAGAAGTTAAATTGTTCTGGCACAAAAGCGATAACGCTGCCTGATCGCACCATCCCCAAAATGGATACCCAACTCGCCCACATCCCCTTCAATTTCCTGCTGGGCGGGGCGCTTGGGTATATCAGCGGTACGCTGGGCATTGGCGGCGGTCTTCTGGCAATCCCGCTTTTGGTGCTGGGGTTTGGCATGGAGCAGCAAGTTGCACAGGGCACCGCGCTGGTTCTGATGGCGCCGAACATGGTGATCGGCTTCCTGCGCTACCGCCAGCGCAATCCGATCACATTCCGTATGGCAGCCTTGCTCGGCATCGGCGCGATCGTGGTCAGTTATTTCGCGTCGCTTGCCGCAGCGCATGTTTCAGCAAATACTTTGCGCACGCTAGTCGCCGTCTTCATGATCGGTCTGTCCGGTAACCTCGCGTGGCGCAGCTATGCGCATCCGAAAACTGAACATCATCGCCGTCTTGCGCCACACGCAATGCTGCCGCTGGTTGGCGGCATTGGCGGATTCTGCTCCGGCTTCTTCGCCATCGGCGGCGGGGTCGTTGTCGTCCCCATCCTCGCCACCTTTTTCGGTTTTACGCAAACGGCTTCGCAAGGCCTGGCACTGGCCATGCTGGCGCCGGGTTCGTTGGTAGCGCTGGCGACCTATGGCCACCTGGGGCTGGTCAACTGGATGGTGGCCATTCCAATGGCAATCGGCAGCATTCTGACCATTTCTCACGGCGTGGTGCTGGCGCACAAGTTGCCCGAAAAGCAGTTGAGGCGGGCATTTGCCGGCTTGTTGTTCATCAGTGCCATCATGATGCTATTTCATTAATAATTCGCTCGCCAATCCTCTCATTCTGGGTTATTCTTCCTCAGTTTTGCGCATCAAAAGCGCAGAGATGACATAGGCCAAACAAACAAAAGGCGGGAGAGACAAGTGGAGAAAGCAACCACGACTGAAGGCAAGACCAATCCATTGCGGAAGTTAATGGATATCACCGTAGGCCCAGTGCCAATCCTGATTTACATCCCGATCGTCATTGTGGTCATTGGTGCGGCGATGACCAAGAAACTCCCGATCGACATGATCGGCGGTTTCGCCTGCATCATGATCATGGGCTTTTTGTTCTCCGATGTCGGCGCAAAAATTCCGCTGCTCAGAAATATCGGTGGCCCGGCGATTCTCTGTTTGTTCATCCCCTCTGCCATGGTTGGTTACGGGATTTTGAACCCGGAAATGGAGAAGGCAACCGTTGCATTGATGAAGACATCCAACTATCTTTATCTGTACATAGCATGTCTGGTCGCGGGCAGTCTGCTGGGGATGAACCGCCGTGTGCTGATTCAGGGATTTTTGCGCATGTTCGTGCCGCTCGCCGTCGGCACCTTGGCAGCGGTCGCTGCCGGCCTTGGTGCTGGCGCACTGTTTGGCTATGACATGAAGCATACATTTTTCTTCATCATCATTCCGATCATGGGGGGTGGCATAGGCGAAGGCGTCCTGCCAACTTCAATTGCCTATGCAGAAATCCTCGGCAAGACGCAGGGAGAGATGATTGCACAATTGATTCCGGCAGCCCTGATCGGCAATGTGGTCGCGATCGTATCTGGCGGCGTATTGAAGCGCATCGGCGAAAAATATCCGCAGTTCAACGGCAACGGTTTGCTGGTCAGGGGTGGCGATGATGCCGATTTGCTGAAAGCGCAAAACGATACCGCATCCAAACCCATAGAACTTCCTCTGATGGGCGCAGGCCTCCTGATCGCTTGCGCGTTCTTTATCGCCGGGGGTTATCTTGCGCCATATCTCGGCATCCCTGGGCCGATCCTGATGATCCTGATCGGCGCATTGTTCAAGATCACGAACCTGATGCCTAACAAAATGGAACAGGGCGCCTACCAGATGTACCGTTTTATCGCGACGAATACCACCTATCCGCTCCTGGTCGGCCTAGGTGTGCTGTATGTGCCCTGGAATAAACTCGTGGCTGCCTTTACGATTCCCTATTTGGTCATCTGCACTGTTACCGTTCTGGCGATGGTCGCCTCCGGTTGGGTGGTTGGTTCACTGATGAAAATGTATCAGGTTGAAACCGCCATTGTGAACGCCTGTCATAGCGGCCTGGGTGGGACAGGTGATGTTGCCATTCTATCTGCGGCGGATCGCATGGAAATGATGCCGTTCGCACAGATTTCGACGCGCATAGGCGGTGCCTGCATGGTGGTAACGGCAGTGTTCATGCTAAGAGCTATCACCTGATCTGATCGTGTACGATCAGGCTTTGATGTATTTGACTGTTTTAATGCAAAAGAGATTTGGAAATGACTACGACCAAAACCGATAAAATCACGCTTTCTCTGCGCGGACAGCAATTGCTGGAGAACCCGCTGTTGAACAAGGGCACGGCCTTCACCAATGCTGAGCGCGATGCGTTTGGGCTGCACGGTCTGTTGCCCGATCATGTGGAAACACTCGATGAGCAGGTGACCCGCGCTATCGAACGCGTGCGCGCCGGTGCGAACAATCTGGATCGCCATATTTATCTGCGCAATCTGCAGGACACGAATGAAACGCTGTACTACGCGCTGATTGGCAAGCATCTTGAAGAAATCCTGCCATTGATTTACACGCCAACCGTCGGCGCGGCCTGTCAGCAGTTCAGCCACCTGTTCAATCGGGCGCGCGGCTTGTTCCTGTCCTTGTCGCAAAAAGACAAGTTGGATCAGATTCTGGCGAACCCGCGTTTTGACAATGTCGAGTGCATCGTCGTCACCGACGGCGAGCGTATTCTTGGTCTGGGTGATCAGGGCGCGGGCGGCATGGGCATTCCGATCGGCAAGCTGTCGATCTATGCCGGTTGCGGCGGCATCAACCCGGCCAACAGTCTGCCGATCACGCTTGATGTCGGCACCAATAATCAGGAGCGCCTGGCTGATCCCATGTACATCGGCGCGCGTCACGAACGCGTGCGCGGCAAGGAATACGACGACTTTATCGAAGCTTTCGTGCAGGCCGTGATGAAACGCTGGCCGGACATCATGCTGCAGTGGGAAGACTTCGGCAAGACGAACGCCAACCGCCTGCTGGACAAATACCGTGAACGGCTGTGCACCTTCAACGACGATATTCAGGGCACGGCCGTGGTGGCGATTGCCACTTTGATTGCGGCCATCAAGCTTACCGGCGTGCCACTGACGGCGCAGCGCGTCGTGCTTCAGGGCGGCGGGCAGGCAGGCTGCGGCATTGCTGCGCTGATGGCCGAAGCCATGGTCATGGAAGGTCTGACGCGCGAAGAGGCTTACAAGCGCTTCTATGTCATCGACATCAACGGCTTGCTCAAGGAAGACACGCCCGATCTGGAGGATTTCCAGAGCGTGTTCCGTCGTCAAAATGCCGAAATGGCTGAGTGGACGCTGGATAATCCGGGTGGCAACATTACCCTGGCAGAGACCGTGCGCAATGTTGCCCCGACTGTGCTGGTCGGCGTTTCCGCACAAGGCGGGGCGTTTACCGAGCAAATAATTCGTGACATGGCCAGCAAGGTCGATCGTCCGATCGTGTTTCCGCTGTCGAACCCGACCGACAAGGTGGAAGCGCGTCCGGAAGACATCATTCGCTGGGCCGATGGTCGTGCGCTGGTTGGCACTGGCAGCCCGTTCGCGCCGATTGAGCATGAAGGCAAAACCCATTTCATTACTCAGGTCAACAATTCCTATGTCTTTCCGGGCATGGGGCTTGGGGCTATCGCCGTCAAGGCCAGGCGCGTCACCGACGGCATGTTCATTGCGACAGCACAGGCACTGGCGGATATGTCGCCGGCCCTGACTGGAAAAGGCACTGGCCTGCTGCCGGCGATTTCCGACATGCGCGATGTGTCGGCCAGACTGGCGATCGCTTTTGCAAAGCAGGCTCGCGACGAAGGTTTGACAGAAAAATTGACCGATGCGCAAATCGAGCAACTGGTTAATGACAAGATGTGGGAGCCGACATACAAGGAATTTGTCGCCGTCTGATCGATTGATGGCTGAACTAAAAAAGGCGCCGGATATCAGGCGCCTCGACCCGCTTGCAACCCCCTCTTTTTTCGGAAAGCGGGGGTTTTTTACGCCTGCTTCATGGCGTGCGGGCGAGTTTTGATTGTGGCAAAACGGCGCAATTAAACGCCATTTTGCCTCTGTTGCACTTGGCTGAAAGCCTTGGCATTGGTGTAATAGACCGATGCCAAGACTACCATCCTCATTAAAATGGCTTATTGACCGGCGTGGTCGGGTTGATGGCGAAATCAAGAAAATTGAAGCATCCTTGGCGAAATGCCAAAAATTGGCTGAAACGCTTGAGGACTTAAAAATGCGCCTGGCCTCGATCGATCAAACCTTGGATCTTCATGAGATTAAAGTTGATCCTCGGTATATCCCGACAATTCGCAGCCATGACATTCGCGTAAACCTTCCGCATGGCGAGCTTACACGCGGCATATTGCTATACCTAAGACTGAACGAAGGGCACCCTAGCACGACATATGAAATAACGTCTTTTGTGGCAGCGAGATATGCCGATTTGAATGCAGAATCTACTGATTATTCCTCGCTGAAGGTTTCAGTAAGGTATCGCTTGAAGAATTTGCGCAGGTCAGGGATAGTAAAAGGCCATCATAAAGATAATAGCGGTGGCCTGTGGAGTTTGGTTATCGACTCCACTGCGAATTAACCTATGTATTCGATCCCAAGTCTGTGCCCTTGAGAATACCTGCGCCACGCCCGCGAAATGTCGCAACGAAAGATTCTCTCCATGAGATTCTCGAATTTCGTTTTTATTGAAGAAAACCTGGCATCTTCGCGCCAAGCCATTTCTGCTGCATAAAATGCTAAATACTGCGGCCGTAGGCCATGATAGGTTCCGTATTCAGCACGACGTAACCTACCTCCGTATGACTCAGCTTGGTTGTTGTTGAATCCCTGATCTGTGCAATACTCCATCGAATGATTTACTGTTTGGTGGTCATACCAAGCGGACAGTGATGAATACGCCTTTCCCTCGTCCGTTTGAATCGTCGCATTCGCACTTACATATTTCCTGATTACAGGAATTACGCTTTTCTGATCTTCGGCTTTTACAACGATGGCTATGGTTCGTTGCGCACCTTTTCCAGGCGTCGGAAATAGCTCGCGCAATACCAGTACGATTCTCCGTTTTTTAAGTTTCTCTTTGTTCCATGGCTCAATGGACATCCCGCGTTTGGGTGGAACCATAGATGCCTTCCTGTTTCGCAAAATATTATTTGCGATTCCAGATGTCATCTTGTTTCTTTTTCGTGGCCGACGAGGCTTACCACAGCAGTGCATCCCATCAATCTGGACAACCCCATTAAGAGGTGTCAGATCCATCGTCTGGAAAATAGCCTCCCTGATTTTTGCAATATTCAAATATGCCGTTCGCAGAGTGATATCGATGATGGGCAATGTTTTATTCGACGCCAACCCTTTGGGATCAACGACGAAGAGATACACCAATATGAGCAGCTTCCAAAAAGGGAGCTTTCTGTCTTTGAACGGGGTGTCAGTCGTGACACTAAATACCGAATCACAATGCTTGCAACGCCATTGTTTTCGTGTGCGACGTTGGTAATGCGAGTCGATAACGCCACAGGATGGACAGGGCATAGTTGTCATACTTCCCCATCGCATCATTACAAACATTTCCCAAGCCTGATTTTCTGTAAGGCTAGATATTTTGTGCAAGGCAAGATCGCGATACGCCTTACTCTGACTGAAATGCTGCGCCATACAACACCAGCCTTACATGTCAGCCGCACAGGCTTGCGTCACGGTACTTCTTTTTCGGCGAATAATTGCCGTCGATGTAGTGACGTTTGAATTGTTTTGATTAACGACGAATGTCGCGAATGTAAGTGATGTGTGCTTCATAGTGTGCACACGGCAAGCCTGCTGTTTAAGCAAACAGTTGATGGCTTTGAAAAGTATTTGATGGCACCACTTTGGCGCAAGCGCTGCCACCCCCATCTCTACCAGGAGTTCCTGGTTGACATGGATTTCAGCGAAATCTATACTTCAAATGCTATATGTAGTATTAGTTTCACCAACGGCCATTGTGTTAGCGCACTTTGGCCGTTACTTTTTCAAAAGTTGCCGTGGTCCTTCCCCCTTGTTTGTTTAATTGATAAACGGTTTTTACCCTTCTAAGATCCGCTATTTGCAGATCAAATCGGACCGGTCGCAGGCTTGACGCATTGGCAATTTCAGCAAATGTAAATTGCGTACCATTTGGTGTACAATACATGTGTGAGCTTATAATGTCAACCAATTGGTACGCAAATGTCTTCAAAAATTACAAGTGAAAGCGGTGAAAGTGGGTGGGGTGCGCTATTTGAGCAATTAAAAACCCAGGAGGGATTTAAAAGTGATGCAGCTCTTGCGCAATCTTTAGGTGTAACCCGCAGCTTCATCTCCGCTGTTAGAAAAAATCGGAAGAGCATGCCGACAGAGCTTGGTGAAACTATTTTTGCGCTCTTGAGAAAACCTATTATTGAAGAATATACGGAGCTTTTTAAGCCATTGAGAGTTCAGCGTGCGTCTGGGGCGCGACAAATCTCCCCCCAGACTAAGGCGTTAATAATGAGTAGAGCTGGCGGGAAATGCGAGCTTTGCGAAGGAAACGCTCCCTTCATTACGGCGCAAGGAGATCCGTATCTTGAAATGCACTATATCGTCCCGGTTGTGTTTGGCGGCACCGCCAAAATCGATAACCTTGTCGCGCTTTGTCCTAATTGTCATAGAAAGGTCGAATTACTCCCCTCCGAAAATGACAAAAAAACACTTCAAGAGCGAGCTAGGCGCACCAAAATACTCTAACTGCACATAAGTTGCTGCCCCCACCGAAAGCCGACCGATTTTAAAGCGGTCCAATCACTAAGCACGCTAAAGCTTGTTGCTATAACCACACAAAACAGACGGCGTGGTACACATTGTGTATCACATAGTTTGGTTTATATGTTATGGTATGCAATGCGTACCATGCGTTAACTTTGTGATTATGCCAAAAGCAAGCTCCGACTCTCAAAAATCCTGGCTGCTGTTAGTTAAGCGCGGCTTGTCTAAGCACGTTCCAGACCTGACGTGGGATTCCTTTGCCAATATGGTTGGCGTCGAACCACGTACATTCAAGACCTATCGGATGCCGGAGAATTCCGACAACTACCGCTCGATGCCTGGCGTCACACGAGCTTTGATAGAAAAATTGCTGGCTGAAAAGATGGGTGCAGCGCCGAAAGGCAAGGCAGAAGAAGTTTTGCTGCCAGCTGAATCCTCAGAGATGTTACTCCCCAGTTTAGCAGCGCTTGTTATACGACTGGCCAAGGTTTCCTTGATTGAGGGTCGTATGGTTTCTGGCACCAGCCGCACCTACGGCTCACCTGTTGGATTATCTCCTGAAGATCGCAAGGCAATGAGCGTTCTGTCGCGTGCCTGCATGGTTAATGGGTTACCTGACCATGGCGCTGAAATTCACGATCTTTTATACCTTTGCACACAACCACTGGGCGAGTGGCTGAAGGTGCCGGAAGTCAAAAAAGCAGGCCTCGAATTTACTAGTTTTATCCATGCGGAAGAGGGCATCCCGACTGCCGAAGCTGAAGAATTAGCTGCTGCTTTCAGCGGCATGACTGCCGGGATCGAAGAACAGCTTTTCGCCAAGTTCATGGAGGTCATCGGGCGCTTCCCTGAAGAGTCCGCTAACGAGTATTACACGCGTACGAGAGAGTTTGTGGTTCGCCATCCCGTTTGTGACGTTGAGGCGTTGAAGAAAGGTATGGGCGACATTCCTGCCGTTATCTGGATTGTTATTCAGCAGCAGTTCTATGAACCGGTTCCTGCCAGCTGGTCGGTCGGCGACGAAGTACCCATCTGTGATCATTGCGGTAATGCTATGAGGAAGGGTGTTGCAGGCTTGGTCTGTCGTACCAAGGCTTGTGTTGCCGCCCATACAGCCCAATCGTCGCACTCCATCCCAGCTTCGAAGTTGATGCGCGCATCGCGCGGTATACGCCAATACTGGATTGAACCAGGTGTGGATGAACTTCGTCTCTTCGACGCGTTGACCTCCAAGGGCATTGCCGCCTCGCTATTCCCTTTCCGAGATCGCGTGGATATTGCAGTAGGTGAGACAGGAA
The DNA here is from genome assembly GCA_964488675.1 of uncultured Oxalobacter sp. GTDB lineage: Bacteria > Pseudomonadota > Gammaproteobacteria > Burkholderiales > Burkholderiaceae_D > QZKY01. The sequence goes on from CAZAWA010000005.1 coordinate 19,720, forward strand.
TTGACCTCAAGACTTATGTTAGTCCGGAAACGCTGGGTGCTAAGTTTAAGCGCGGCATTGGAGGGCTAGCCTACTACGACCATCGTTGGTTAGTGATACCTGACTGGCAAGCTGATGCAATACCTTCCTACATGGACAGGTTAAACAAGGCAATGGGGCGTAACGATGTGATCTGTTTAACTGTAAGCCAAGCATTAGCAAAACTTCTAAGCGCAGGGGGCACCAATGCGTAATCAGCTGCGCCCCTATAACGTTGTTAATCGTTTGAATTACCTATGCATCATTGCCAGTGAATTATTGGGCGAAAACTCGTTGCTCACTCTTCCGGCACTAGTGTCGGGTTTTGAAAGTGTGGAAAGGACGCTTCCGCCCGATGTCGTTGTCGCGCTTCATAACATCCGGCTGGCCAACATTGCACCGAACACGCTACGTGAGTTGCACCTGATGGCTGACGCTTACCGGCTTCACTTCCGCCAACTTGAGATGCGAATTGCGAAGGGGGACGGAACAGTCAAGGACGAATTGCCGCAACGCTACTTGATTAATGAAGATTTGAATATCAAGCGTACCTGGACGCACTTAATTCCGGATGATGTGGTGGAAGCACTGGCTTCACTGACGGCCATTCAACCCCTGCTCCATCGTGAGCCGCTTCCACTACACAATCCAGCGAACACGGCTGAAATCAACGCAGAGTCGCGTTACTCAGGTGTTGTGATGCCGTTAGGCTTTAACCCTCCAGAACCACCAACTTATGACTTGGATCGTATAGGTGAAGCTCCCGGCATGGTGCCGTGGGAATCGTTAATTGAGGTTGCCAATCGTTTTGACGCGATCGACGAGAACAAAGGAAGGCAAGCTGCCGGTGAACGGAATTGGTTTAAACGACTGCATGACGCCGAGGAAAACCCGACTGCCATATTGATGGAACCTGGCGATGACGGTCTGGTGAAGGCAAAAGGGCTTGATCTTTCTGGACTCAAACACCTAATTGGTCTGCCGGGTTCAGGTAAAACGACGTTACTGTACCTGCTTGCGGGGTACCTCGCTCATGAGGGGCACTCGGGGTGTTTTCTGTTTCCCTCCATTGAGGTTGCCGGTGGCTTCATTGAGACACTGGCCAACTATGATGTCGCAGTGGGATTACTTTCTGGCCAAGGTGAAACCGCTCGGACAAGGCATGTTCTCAACTTTGCCACAGCGTTGTCCAATCAGAATCATGGTTTCGGCGTGACTCGCAAAATTGCACCATTTTTCGCAACGAACTGTGCACTAGCTGGTTTTACAAGCGACGAAGACCAAGACTTCCCGCATGCCAATCCACCTTGTTTAGAAATCATGCAGCGCCCAGATGCTGGTAAGCGTCCACGCCGACATCGATGTGCCCTATCTTCAGTCTGTGGCCTCCAATATGGTGAGCGGGAATTGGGTAGCGCCACAATTTGGGCTGGGCACATCCTCTCGACTGATCGCCGTGTCTCACTGTTATTCTCAGATGCCGAGGTGCGTCACTTCGAATATCTTGCACGAACTTTCGATGTACTGGTGGTGGATGAGGCAGATGGCGCACAGAGCAATTTGGATGTTCGAGGCACACCAATACTGAAGCTCGCGGGAGATTCTGGATCCTTGTGGAGCACCTTGATTCGTGATCTTCATGACCCAGCTGCACGCGGGAATAACGCCTTTGTGGCTGGGGTGACGATGCCAACGCTGTTAGAAATGACAGGGCGTTTCGGTCGAGCCACCGAGCGGTTGATTGGGCGTTTGTTGCACATACCTGAACGATTTCGTAATGAGAACGCTAATGTACTGCACACCTCGCTCAGCATCATCTCTGACATGTTTCCGTATGAGGATGACTGGGATGACGAGAAAAAAGCATCATTCCTTGACGCTCGGAGAGCTTTTGAACTAATTTTCGATGCGGCAGTAAAGCAGGTGGCTTTCCGTCAAACTGTCATGAATGATGATGACGATGATGAGGAAGCTAATGACCTCGACCGCAGCGTTGTCGAAGCAGCCAAGCTGACCGGGAAAACCGCAGATGAAATCCGCGATTTTTACGAGCGCCTACTGCAATCACTCGAAATCTGGGAGCGCGACGGAAGTGAAATGTCCATCGTTGGCGTCGCCAATGTTCTGCGAACAGTACAAGGATTACCTTCCCCTCACGACGACGAAACCTTCTACGCTTTCAGTGCCCTATTAGTCTCCGTAACCCTGCTGGTACTTCAGCATTTTGGTTTGGCTCCACACTTACGCCTCTTAAATTCTCAGAATTTAGTCAGCGATAATGTGTTTGAGTCTCGCTGCTCGAAGGATCAGTTAGCGATTTTGCCCGAATCGTTGGTCGGTCGTCTAAGTGGTGTCCGTTACACCATTAGCGAAGAAGGGAACGTCGATTTGTCTCATGTCGGGTTTGCAGGAACGCCTCGAATGTTACCGCATCGGATGATTGACCTGGGCGCAGAGCGAGGTGGCGGTATGGCTGTGCTGTTGACGAGCGCCACCTCAATGCTAGAACAAAGTCCGAGTTTCCACATAAGTGTTGGCCCGGACTATGTACTGCGTCGCCCGAATGCTGGAAGTGGCTGGGAAAAGTCGAAGTATTGCTTTTTTCCGAAGAAGGATCCCCAGAACACTCAAATCGCCTTACGTTTTTCTGGTGCCAAGATGCACCAGCGTGAGCGCATTTTGAAGAGTATCGTCGATCAGTTATTGCGCTACGGCATTGCGTCAGATGTTGAGCAAGCCATTCGTGAAAATGATCTCGTAGATGGTGTCGGTCGCAAAGCTGCCTTTATTGTCAATTCATACGAGCAATGTGAAATTCTGTTCGATCATATCCAAGCAAACCATTCAAGTTGGCGTGGCCGAGTGCGCTATTTGGTTCAACCGAAAATGCATGGCACTTTGCATGAGGCTGCTGTAACGGCGTCTGAGGTAGAAAGCATCGGCGAAGACCAAGGATGGGATCTCCTGATATTCCCTATGAGCGCCATTGGCCGAGGGGTAAATATCGTTTATCGCTATGGGCCGAGACAGGATAAGGCCATGCTGGGGTCACTATTTTTTCTGACCCGCCCACATCCGCGCGGCGACAGCCTCCAGTTGATTCAAGGGCTGGTTGCACGAGATTCTGAGTGCTTTGACCGCCGTCAGTTTGTAAGCACCGCCGAGGCATTAACCGAGTTAAAGAAAGCTCGGAAAGAAACTTCGCGAACAATCGAATACCTACTTAGGATGCCATTAATCGCACAGGCACTGGGTAAATACGCTGAACCATTCGTTGCTGACCAGATGATTATGATCCTTCAAACCATCGGCCGCGCTATGCGTGGCGATTGTCCTGCTTTCGTATATTTCGTGGATGCAGCCTGGGCACCCAACTCCGCTAACGGTCTGCCGGACACGGAATACACATCAATGCTTGTAATGATGCAAAACATCCTCGGTAAGTGTCTCAACCACCAAGATCCTGCGGTGCGTGAGTGCTACCAAAACCTTTATCAATCCTTCTCGGTGCCTATGAGCGCCATCGCGAACCTTGTAACGGGGGGAACCCATGTTTGAGCAAAAGAACACCATCTGGACTCGTATTCGTGGCAATACCAACCGTGACCCCTCACTGATCGGACGGAAGATTTCGCCAGAATGGCTTAAAGAACAGGTTAGCCTGATCGAGTTTTCTTTTGGTGGCCAGCTTTTCAACGCGCTTTCTACGCTATTGACAACCGCCAAGCAGGAAAAGAAAAACCTACCTGTGACATCGCTCCGCACTGCGTTAGTCGCAGGCATTGACCGTATTGTTCGTCTTGACCGTGACCTTGGCCTATTGCCCGATAATCGCGGCCAATACCGCAGCGCCATTGCCATGTTCCCTGACATTGAGGATAACGAAAAGTATAGCAACGCCCGAACGTCCATTGCAAAATACCTGAGCAGTTGGGTGATGAATGAGGTTGAGCCTTGGGCTGAACGCAACGGTATGGGTTCTCTTGCGGCTAAACTCAAGAAACAAATCAGTATCGATGACATCAAAGGCACGGAGAAAATGGTATCTCTGGTGGACGAAAACGGAACATCGCCGGATTTTCCGTTAATCGTTCGCAAGATCGCCGAGCGCCTGATCGGGGAAGAGTTATTCGTTGGAATGAATGAATGCGAGTTAGTCGCTAGCCCAGAAAGCCGTTCCAACTCCATCGAACTGATGACGCTCCCTAAGCGTGCTGACCGTGGGGAAGATGTTTTTTCGATGGTTGCTAGGCTAACGGTCTGCACAATGCCATACAGCAAAGATCTATACCTTGGGGTATCAGCCGCCAAGCGCGTGTGGAGCCGCAGGGTTCCCTTTGCCAACCCTAAGATGCCTAGGCGGGTGACGGGATATGTTATGTCGGCTGGGCGCCCCGCTATTATGGTTCCAGTGGAGCGCACTGAAGCTGGTTGGGGCTTTGGGGATGCTTATGCGGCCATTCAACAAGAATCCGGTTTCAGCTTGCCTGTGACACTTGGCGAAGCAGTGATTGCACGTGACTACAACCCGGATATCAACTGGTGGGTCGGTTTACCTCAATTACCGACTCTTTTCAGTTTCGTCTCGCCACGCACAGTGTTTGAAGGCGACGATGCTGCTTTACAGGAGACTGTCAGCAACCGCCTTGATGCAATTTTGCTGCCACGCAAAATACCTCTACGAGTAATCCCAATCAATCGGAAGAAAAAGCCCTTGCAGGAGATGTTGCGCCTCACCGATTTAGATTTTGGTGCAGCAGGAGACTCACTGGTTTCTGAACCTGAAGATGACGATTTCTCAGATACGGATGACGATGAAGTAATTGCTGGTCGTGACAAAAACATCCAGCATTACCGTGAACAGAATATTCGAGCACTAAAACTACGGCATGGCGACAACAAGCCTTTGCTGTGGGTGCTGTGTAATTCTGCTCGTGAGAAGGAAATTATCGAGAACCTAGTGAAGACTCTGTTTGGTGATGCTGTAGAAACCAATTCGGAGTTGCTTCCATCTGGCACACATGGTCTTCGTGTAGATCTGGATGGCGCAAATCAGAAGGCCAGTTCTCGCTTTGTCGAACGTGTTCGTCGCTGGGCGCAGGCAACCGATAAGATTCAGCAAATCAGCGCAGGACGCCCGATCATTTCCTTGATCTGCGCCGCTGATAAGTATAACCAGCGGAACGAGGATTCTGTGAATTACTTCGCGGGCATCCATGCCATGTCGAAGATCGGTGCAAATGTGCATCATGTTCTGCCAATCGAGACGCCGGAAGATCCAGCGTCTGAACAATCATTCCTACATCGCGCACAGAGTGCCTTGCTGGATGTTTTTCTCGCCCACTCGGGAATTATTTTCGGCACAAAGGACTTTGCTTCCCAACTACTTCCATCGGAAAGTACACCACGTTGCGTCTATGGTCTTCAGGCGATACGTTCCAGAGCACGCAATCGTAGCGGCGAAACAGGTGTGACATTTATCCTGAATACTCGCCTAGTCATCGAAACCGGCGTCACTGAAGTGCAGTATATCTATAAGTTGAGGAAAGGCACTTCACGATCAAACTGGATGCCGTTGGCCGAAGGCCTTCAATGGTTGGGTAGCCAGCGTCAAATGCATGAAGGCGATGAGCGTTGGATCAGTCAGGTTTTTGAGGACGAAACCAAGCAAACGCTTTTCAGTATTTCGCAAGACGATCCCAAAGCTATAGTAATGGTGGATTGGCAGAGCCTCGCTGGTTTGTGGCGAGGGATGAGCGATACCGATCTAGTGGTTGGTGCCAAGTTGCGTCTTGGTAGCACGGATCTGTCTGTATTCAAGGATATGACCTTCGTTCGCCTGCGCCGAGGCCCGGACACCCTTTCGCTACGTACCGAGGTGAAAATCGCCTTTGAGGGCTGGCTAGATGATGCTAACAACAGCCGTGTCCGCACCGGAGAAAATCTGATCGATAATTATTTTACGACAGAGAAGGAACTGGTCGAGGTCTCCGACGAAACCATGGCGTTAGATCGCTCCTATGGCCACTTCATTGCCTCCATGGGGTACGCGAAGACCGTACAGGTGAAGCGAGGATTTTCCTGTTATCGCCCCATGCCCCGGATGCATAAGATCAAGGGTACCAACGAATATGAACAGAAGATGCTTGATCCTGCCGGTATGGATGCGTCTCTCCCGGCTCCTATGGAAATCACCGTTTTAGGTGCCCAGAAGGGAGTGATGGCAAGTAATATTGCGATGCTGGTTATGGGGCTGCGAATTGGCTACGCTCATTACAATGAATGGACTACTCTCCCTGCGCCACTTTTCTTCAGACGCAAGATCGAAGATTATGTGATTCGATTCCCCGAAGATGAAGAAGTTGTTGATGTCGTCGAAGAAATTGCCATGGCAGCCGATGAGGTTGTTGTCGCCGAAATTTCCGTGCAAGAAGGTGATGAAAGTGTGGAAGAGACGACATTTATTGCCCGCTTGCTTGATAACGAAGTCAAAGAGACAGATTCAAGAAGCTCCACGGAGGAACCCCTCCCGGAGTTAACTAAGGCTGAAGATCAAACAGGCAAGCAAGATGATCTTTTGAGTCGCGCCAAAGTTGCGGTGATGCCGGTGCTGCACCGTACAAAAGACTTGAAGCTACTGCATCTTAGTCGCCGGATGCTGCGTCAAGACACCAATGTACGCGTAAGTGTTTCGTTGCCATATTGGTTCAAACCTAATGGGGCATTCGGCGAATACAGTCAGGTAATCCGTCGCAACGCTTCCCGTTGCTGGCGCATGATGCGAGAGTTCAATCTCGTCAGTCCAACAACAACTATGCCAAATGACCGCGATTTGTTGAACTGGATGACCAAGCTGTTGCATGTACCACAAGCGTGTCACGCGTTGGCGCCGGCTTGCATGGAAATTGGCGGGCTCCACTTCGTTCATTTTGCCGAGTTGATCAATAGCACTTATAACGCCAGCAAACCCCCAGAGGAAAAAGCATCCACCTATAACCTTACTGAAGATTTGATGAGGTCGATGGCGACATGGGCAAACGAAAATCATAACGACGAGCTACTGGCATGGCTTGTGTTTCAAGCTGCACAATTCCCTCATCACGGGTTCTGCGAGGCAGTTCTTAGCTCGATTACTCAAATCCCCGGCCCGATGACTGAGGAATCCCTGAACTACTACCTCGATGTGGTATGGGCGCTCGAAAATGCCATTGCACAGAAGAACAACCTTTCAAAATTCGTGGCCATCATCCGCCGCCGGAAACCAGTAGTAGCGACCCCTGTCACAGAGGTAGCGCAGGTTATTGAAACACCGGTTGTCGATGAAATGACTACAGCTGTGGGTGTGCAATTTCCTCTGCCCCCAGAAAAGCCAGAACCAATCGTTGAAATCGGCGAAGAAAAGGGCGTTGGTGTTCGGACACCAGCTACTTCACAACCGATTTTTTCGCCTGTCGTTGAATCCCAACGCGAGATCATCATGAACAGTGAATCCAACATCAACCAAATTAGCATCGGATCCATTAAGGCTAGACTGACTAAACTGGCTGAAATCATCACGCCGGGGGCGCTGGATTTCCCAGAGTTGGTTGCAGACTTCCAAACTCAGATTGAATCCCTGTCAGTACTGCATCACATTGAGCAGAAACGAAACGATCAGGTCGAGTTGCTGCGTCAGCGTTTTGCTTCACTCAAGGAATCTTGCGTCATTCTTATTGCCAAGTTAGAAAACATTAAGGAAGATCTTTCACTTGGACAGGTCAGCTATGTCGAGCCATCCCTGGAACAGTTGGATATGGCTGAAGAAGGTATTGTCAGTATTCAGTCGGTCATGGAAGACATCGAAGTGCTTCGCAATCAGGCAGAGCGGTTCGAAAAAATGTCGCAGCCGACTTCATTTGATGAGCGCAGGAAGCACAAAAAAATCATTAATGATGCATGGGATGACATCTCAAACAGCCGCGACAACTTGATCAATCTGATTGATCAGAGTCCGTGTCTTATGATCGATCAAGAAGCGAGCGCTTCGGATGGTGGATTGTCGGAAGAAATCCAGATCAGTGGAATTCCCAAGGCTGAAACCGTCGAAGTTGCGCCGCCCACCATGGAGCCGGATCAAATCGAAGTCACTGTTGCCACCCTAGTTGAAGAGGCGCCTGTAGAGTCTGAAGTGGTAGTGCCGCCGCAGAAAGATCAAGTCACAGCATCAAAGTTGAATCCGGAATCTGAACCAAAGCCACTAGTTGTTTCAGTGGTTGAGTCAAAACCAATTGCTACGCCCGAAATTGCATCTGGAGTCGAGAAGGTTGGTGGCGCCATCGGATTTATAGAGAATGAAATAATCGAGGAAAATAACGCGGAAACCGTTGAACGTCAGGCCGCGGTACTGCATCAACTGATTGACAGGCGGATGTTCGGCATGGCTGCGGTTCATGTTGAAGCCATGAAGCATGTGTTCTCCGAATTTTCAACCAGCTCACCCAATGTCCACTATGTTGTTTTGCATGCCTTGGTTGAATCGTTGGAACGTATGGATTGCCAGTTCGAGTTCGATCCGAAACTTGATAAAAACTTGAAGGAATTTCTTGCGACACAGACTTTGTCTGGCGATGTGCTTTGCGACTCTGTCCCGGTTGCCTTGGGCGTACTGGCAGCTGGTCTCAGCAGTATGCTGTTTGATCGCACCGACGAACAATGGAACATTGGAAATTCAATTGGTCAACGCCTACAAGGCCACGAAGCAATTACCGATCTGATTGGACACATAGATACTCTGCGTAAGCACGGCATGGCGCTGACCCGCGACATGTTCGCCATCTCTCATATAGGCGATCAAGAAGCTTTGCGTCTGGAGATCCAACGCTACCAGAAACGTGCCGTCAAGTGGAAGACCGATAACGAGATCTACTCCAGCTACAATCATCGCGGTTTCAAAGCGCTTCACGAATCAATGTTCAACTCAAAGAGCGTGATTGGCGCCTGTATTGACCTCATTGCCAAGGGGGAAAGCAAGAAGGTGCCGTCCGCCTACGAGGAAGCCCGCCGTAAGCTGGAAAAGCCTTCTAGCACTGTGGATGAACATTTCCGCCAGATGGGGGAAAAGAGCCGCCCGGACGGAATGTACCGCACCCGCGCCATGGAAAATGTTGAAACCACAAAGCGATTTATCGAGGAATACCTCGAAATGCTTCGCCGTAAAGAAAACCCAAACGTCGAGCTGGTTAAGGGAACACAGAGCTTCCTCTCTACGCTGCACGGTAGGCTGGATAAAGCAATTAACGAGGTCAGTCAGGTTCCTGCCGAAACTACAATGGCTCGCATCTATCGTGATTCTGCCTTGTCGGCCCTGCGTTGTGCCCTGCGTCTCTATGACAATACGCAAGCTCCAGTTTGCATCCCACAGATCGAGCAGAAGCTCTTGATTCAAGTGCCTCTCAACCGCGACCTGATGCCGGTGCTGGGTCATATTGACGACCATACGCCAGAAATTTGCAGTCATTGGGCTGTATTGGAAGAGACCGAACGTTGGTCAAATGAAAATCTGACTTTCGGCGAGGATGGGGATAGTGTCAAGGTGGCCTTGCGTGATGCCATGCGCTCGCACATTCATGCTCAGCGTTTCCTTCCCGCCTTCCTGATTGAAGAGCTTTTGCCCCGACACTTGCTGTCAGAAAGTGAGCCACTGACGCAGCTCTACAATATGCGCAAGACTGCCTTTGAAGCGGAACTCCAGCGTGCTCGTCAACGCGTTACCCATGCGATGACCCTGAACGCCCTGACCCAGAGCGAAGCAAATCAGATGCAGCGCGTCATTGAAGAGATGCAGGAATCCGTACGCCCGGATCGCGGCATTGGCCATCCAAAAGCCGAAAAGATCATCTACCCCGACTTCCCGCAGGCAACAGCAGCACTGCGCCACAATGTCTTAATGCCACTGGAAACCCGCTTGAGTCAAGCAGCTTCCAAATTGCGCGAAGAACTGGATCGCTATGCAAAGGATAGCCGAGGTCTTTCCTCACCCCAGGATATCCAGCGCGTTCGGGAAATGCTGAACAGCGAGAATGCGGCTACGCTGCGTACCGCCTACGATGCCATGATGTTGCTGAAGAACACCCACAAGCTACCCGCCAAGCTGGGGGATTTCACCGATATGGCATCGTCCTACGATAAGTTCATGAGTGCCGTGTTCAAGTCCGTCCAAAGTAACAAACCGAGTATCGAGGCACTTTATGAAGCGCTGACGCGTGAACCGAAAGAAAACGAACCGGAATGGCTCGCTACTATGGATTCGGAACAGCGTCAGGAAGGGGCGAAGATCATCGACAGCTGGATCAAGCTCTTTCAAACGCAACGTCGAAGCGTCATGGATAACATGGAGCCGATGGGTAGGGTTTTCCAAAGTTTCGGCATCAGTCATAAACCGATGGTACTGCACGACACGAGCCGCACCAACCGGCTGCGCTTCATGCTGCCGGAACGCTCTTTTACTTTTCCGACGAGTAACGACGAAATATTCATTCCACCGATACTTGGATCTCGTGCCACCAGCATTCAAGGTTATATGGTATTCGGTACCGTAATGGATACTGATTTGCGCCAGATTATGCATGAAATCGGCGGAAATCCGACCGTAGTGCTTGCGCGGACACGCCTGAACATGCAGAAGCGCGCTCGCGTGTCAGCTGGTTCCCCGGCGCTATTAATCGACGATGATTTGATCTGCTACATTGCTCTTCATCCGAACGAGCGTCTGCAAGCGCTATTGCGTATCGCAATCCTGACATTCGGTACAAACCCCTATGATGACTACGGTGGACGTCCAGTGCCACCAGAAATGTTTTTCGGTCGACAGAGGGAGCTGGATCTTTTGCGCGGTGTGAAGAGCCTCGCTGTGCTGTATGGCGGTCGCCGTCTCGGTAAGTCATCTCTGTTAAGTCAGATCGAGATCGAAAATAGTAATATGCCAGACCAAAAAGCTGTGTATGTGTCGATGGATACCGTCGATTCATCGACCAACCATGTATATAGCGCGTGGGATTTTATCTACCGCAATATGGTGAATCGCAGCATTATCAGTCCTCTGGTAAATCCGGCTAAAAAGTGGGAAGACTTCCGCGACTGGATTTCGAAAGAAATCCCAGCCAACAAAGAACTCAACTCACTGTATTTGCTCATCGACGAGGCCGATGCCTTAATGGGTTGTGAACTGCGTTTGACCAATGGCGAAGTTGGCTTTGTTCGCAGTTTCCAGCAGATGGTTGAAAACCTTCAGCACGCTTGCCAAATTCGCTATGTGATCGCAGGCCTGCACAACATGACTCGTATGTCGACTGAGGAAAACTCTGTACTAGGCAAAGCCGAGGCGATTGCGCTAGAGCCATTTAGCACACCTGCTGACATGCAACGCGGCATTCGTTTAGTGACAAAGCCGTTGGCTGCGATGGGTTACATATTCGGGGAAAATGCAGAGGATTTACCGCTGCGCATCCTTTCGGTCTGCAATTTCTATCCGGCTTTTATTCAGCTTTACTGCAAGAGCCTTGTAGATCGTCTCCAAAATCGCCGTCAAGATCGAACACCTCCGTTATTCATCAATTCTGAGGATTTGGACGCGGTGGAGCACGACAGTAACCTTCTAAACGAACTGCGCCGTAAATTCGAACTGAACCTTGATTTGGACAAGCGCTATAAGGCTATTGCTCTGATCTTGGCCGACCGCTACTACTCCGAGATCGAATCAGGCCACTACAATGGGTTAACCATTTCAGAGATTACGGACATGTGCGAAACTTTTGCACCGCATCACTTCGCAAACACAGGTCCCGGCGTCTACGAAGCCTTGCTAGACGAAATGACTAAGCTTAATGTCATTGAGCGTGCCGGCACACGCTATGTGCTACGCAACCCCAATATAGCAATGATGATGGGTGACTGCGATCGAGTGGCTCACAAGATCAATGAGTTAACTCTTGAGCCCTCTGTCGACTCCCGCAGTCATGGTGAGCGCCGAATCCCGATGGAGCACGGTACGAACCATATAACCTTTCCATTTCCAGTTGCGTGGGTGCGCCGCTACATGGATGCCTCTGATGGCGAACTCCTTATTCTCACCGGAAACATGGCGAGCGGTATTACTGACCTGGCCAGACCAGCAAGACGTGAAGAATGGGGCGTTGGTCAAGGACAGGGCATCTACACCACGCTGCCAGGTCCCGGACCGACCGCTGCTAACGAATATGTCAACCAACTGCGCAAGAGTAAAAGCGCCAAGGTGGGCAACCGGATCGTGGCCGTTTCCCAAAATAACTGGAAAATTACGCAAATTCCCGAATTCGCTAGTGTTGCCGCCAAGGCGGCCAAGGCTGGTATCCGCTTTGTGTTGTTGGCTATGCCGGAGCAAGCTTTTGAACTGGCCAACGCAATTGACAACGGTACGTTAAACCAGAAGAACCAGAACTGGCGTGTGGTGCCGATTCCGCAATGGACAATGGATGCCGTCTATTTCCGAATGCATGAGAACAGCGATATTTCTGATAATTCCGCTGCTATTGCTTCGATAATTGAAGCGACCTGCGGCTTCCATAATGAGGTGCTAAAAATCTGCAGCGCCAAAATGACGGCCGAAGAAGCTATGGTGGCCCCAAGCAAAGCCAAGCAAGGGTTTGCCAAAACTATTGGCGATTTCTATAGCTGCATTGGCTTGCCTGCTGCATTCACGCACGATCGCCGTGCTGAATGCATTAGCTTTATCGAAGCCATCGATGGTGAGCAGCGCTCTTCCCCGATCGTGGATGAGATTCGAGAGTTGCAGAATGTCTCGAAGGCCGAAATGAACTTCATGCACTGGATGGGCATGTTGCAGGAAGGTTCTTCAGGTACTTGGCGCGTTCCTGCACTTTATGCCGACCTTATCAAACAGAAGGAGTAAAAGGTAACCATGCAACAAGCCACCATCGATTCCTTGCTGTACTGGCGTTTACCGGGACCGCGCAGTTTCATTACTCGGATATCTGAGAAGGTGTTAGGTACACGGTTACTCTGTGTGAACCTACCTCTTCACCCGCTTCCTGGAACATGGGATGGAGTGGAAGAGGGTGTTCGCCACGCCCATATCGGAAACATAATCAAACTTAGGATTGGAGGGGGTACAGACATTGCGGGGGAAATCGGCGTCCATTTCGGAAAGCAGCGAATCACTGCTGCCGAGTTGGTATTGCATAAGGCTGATTTGCATTCAGCGGTCATCTTGCTGCCACAGGATGATGAGGGTAAGAGGAACTGCTCAAAATTCGTTGGTGAGTTCATCCATGCCATTGATAAGGGATATGGAAATATTCTTCTGATTATCGGTGGGAATGAAGAGGATCTTAGCGAGGATGTCAGAGATTCCGGTATCCAAGTTATCGCCTTCGATGGTGGTTTATCCCCTGACGAAATGGATGCATATGTAGCCATTAGGATGCTGGATCGCCCCGGCCCCGGTTCGACCCGCCTAACGCGCGCCATCGTTTCTGAGTTTGCTGGTTTCGATGTTGAGCTAGCCGAGCAGATCATGCAGCTGAACGAAGATCAAATCGTGAACATCATGAGTAATCTCAACGCTCTGATGGGCGCGACCCCGTTTCGCTGGCGTTACGACTCATGGTTGTATCGCACCCGCTCGGTAAACGCGGAAGGGATGACACATACCTTACACGACAAACATTTGTCCGACCATGGCCCCGTTGATTCTCGCGATGAAGCAGTTAATCGCATCAAGCGCCGCTACTGGAAGGCATGCGTCAAGACGATCAGTCCATGGTTGGAAGAGCGTTGCAAGTCAGTAATCAACATTTTTGCACCACAAATTAAAGCTATTGCTGCGGATAATGAGGGCAAGATACCTAGACCGATTGGGAGAGACCGGTCTGGCGCTGAAAGAATAATCCTTATGGACCCCGATGAGCTTGAATATAACAACATAGTGGGGATGGTGAGGTATGGAAACATCACATCCTCGACCATGAGCGAAAAGTGTGCCGAAAGTGTCTGTCGCTTTACCAAAGGTGTACGTGATGATATTGCACACCTTCGAGACCCTTCGCCTGGAGATGTAAGAGACTTAATTCACCAGATGGATAAGCTCCTGGAACAGTACGCCCCATAACCTCAAGTAAGTGTAACTAATTGATTTTATTCATTTTGTGCAACAGAGGCAAAATGGCGCAATTAAAGCAAAAGCCGCAGCTTCTCGCCAGGGCTTTTTTCGACTTTGTCAGCAATCTGAGCTACCGAGAGGCGGCTTTTTTCATTCAGTGCAGGATGCTTCGCGGCGGTGTAATGGGCTCTTCCGTAAACAGTTGCCTGCAATCCACCTTGTCGAAGTCGTAGGCCTGACCACAAAAATCGCACTGGATTTCCAGATATCCTTCTTCTGCCAGCGCAGCACCGACTTCGTCTTGCCCCAGCATTTTGAGCATGCTGGCGACTTTTTCGCGCGAGCATGAACACTGAAAGTGCGGATGCAGCGGTTCGAAAATATGCACGGTTTCTTCCCAGAACAGTCGATGCATCAGCGTATCGATGTCGGTGTCCACCAGTTCCTTGTTTTTCATGGTCGAGGAGAGGGCGACCACCCGGTTCCAGGTTTCCAGTTCGTGTCCTTCCTCCTGGGTATTGCCTTCGAAGCCACCGACCCCCGGCAGTTTTTGCAGCAGCAGGCCGCGTGAAACCTTGTCGCTCGCGGCCAGCCAGATCTTGGTGTCGAGCTGTTCGGATCGCAGCATGTAGTTTTCAATCACGGTTGCGATGCTGTCGCCGTCAAGCGGCACCACGCCCTGATAAGCCTGCTGGCCGGGAACCTTGTTGTGCGGGTCGAGCGTAATCACGAATCGTCCCTTGCCGTGGGCGTGCACCAGTTGTATCAGCGTTGCGTCATCATCGATGTTTGCGCCCGGCGCGAGTTTGGCGGTCGCGCGCATGTTCAGAGAAGAGTCGCACTCCACCACCAGCAGCCTTACCGGTCCGTCGCCGTGGATTTGCATGATGATGGCGCCGTCAAATTTCAGGTTGGCAGACAGCAGTGCGGCTGCAGAAAGCATTTCGCCCAACAGGATTTGCACCGCCTTCGGATAATTTTGCCGTGACTGCACCTGTTGCCAGGTGTCGGATAATTCGACCAGTTCGCCGCGGACGGCGGCATTTTCGAACAGGAATTTCTGAAGCTTGTCGGTCATCATTTAGCCGATCTGTTCCAGTTCGTCGGCAAACAGCTTGCTGTTTTTCATATAGAAGCGGGCAGCGCCTTGCATCCGGTGTATGTCCTCGTCGGTCATGGTTTTCGCCACCCTGGCAGGCGAGCCGATGATCAGCGCATTTTTTTCCATTTTCTTGTTTTCGGTCACCAGCGCGCAAGCGCCGACCAGAGAGCCTTCGCCGATGACGGAACCGTTTAGTACCGTGGCACGGATGCCGACCAGTGCGCCATCCTCGATGATGCAACCGTGCAGGATTGCATGATGGCCGACGGTGACATTCTTGCCGATGATCAGCGGAAAGCCGGGATCGGCGTGCAGCATCGAGAGATCCTGAATGTTGCTGTTTTCACCGATGACGATTTGCTCGTGGTCAGCTCGTATGGTGACGCCGAACCAGACGGATGCGCCGGCTTTGATTTTGACATTGCCGATGATATTGGCGGTTGGTGCGATCCAGGCGGTAGGGTGGATGTCAGGGGTGTGTTTTCCAAGTCGGTAAATGGCCATGTTGTTTCAGCGTTTCAAAATTGTTGGGATTGGTATTTTAGGGCAACCGGCATTTTACCGTTGCCAGAGCGTATGCCGGCATGAATTCGAGCGGTGCCGTGAATTTTTTGCAGGGCCTCAATTTGCAAAAAATAACTATACTCCCCATGAGCATTTTCTTTCCGGCGCATGGGGTATGACTGAGCGCCATGTTTTGACGCATACTCGGGTTAAATGACCTTGTTTTGCGTTCATTTCTGCCTAAAATTTGTGCAATATGGGGTTTTCAGCACCGCCAGATGCTGCCAATGCCCGTCAGAGCACAGATAATAACGCGTCGCGTTATTATCTCATTTTGCCAGAAGGTGACGAGTTTGGCGTTCCGCGATATTCGAGCTGGGTTTTAGCTGCAGTTGCTAAAAAATAGGCGCAGATGGCGTCAGGGTTGCTTTGGGGTAAGGTAAAATGCAGGTATTGCAGGGCATGGGCGGCGAGCTGGTTGATGATTTTCCGGCATGAAAAAACCGCTGCGCTGCAGGTTTTCCTAGTCAGGCGTAGAATGCCAGCAGGTGAAAAGATCACCTGAAACAGTGGGCATCACGAGTGCCGCAAACAGTTGAGAACGAGCATTACCCATGCTAAATGTAGACTTGCACAGCCATTCCAATGTTTCGGATGGCGTATTGAGCCCTGAGGCGCTGGTTGAAAGAGCCAGTGAGAACAGAACCGATGTCATGGCACTGACCGACCACGACGAGGTGCAGGGCATACCTGAGGCGAGGTCCGCAGCAAAGAAATATGGCGTGAAGTTTGTGCCCGGCGTAGAAATTTCGACTACCTGGGCAGGCGCCACCGTCCATATTGTCGGACTCAACATCGACGAAACCAACCCGGATCTGGTTCGCGGCCTGGCGGAAACGCGACACGGCCGCGTGGAGCGCGCGATGGAAATGTCGCTCCGGCTGGAGCGCGTCGGAATTTCCGGCGCCTACGAAGGCGCGATGAATCTGGTCAGCAACCCTTTTCTGGTATCCCGCAAGCACTTTGCACGCTATCTTGTTGCTGCTGGACACTGCAAGGATATCCGGGAAGCCTTTCGCCGCTATCTGGTCGAGGGCAAGCCGGGCTATATGCCGCACCACTGGGCCAGCCTGGAAGATGCGGTTAGCTGGATTCGAGGTGCGGGCGGTGTGGTGGGCATTGCGCATCCGGGCCGATATCGTTTCAGCGATCTGGTTTTTGGCGCCTTCTTCGAGGAATTCAAACATCTTGGCGGCACGATGATTGAGGTCGTGACCGGGAGCCACTCGCCCGACCAGTACCTGAAGTTTGCCAAGGTCGCCAGGGATTACGGTTTTCTGGCTTCCCAGGGGTCGGATTTTCATGCGCCGGATGAATCGCGGGTTGACATCGGCATGCTGCCCCCATTGCCGGAGGGCGTGGTGCCTGTCTGGAAAGACTGGTACTAAGCTGTCATCCGCTCTCATGCGACATCTTGGCACGCCGTTTCGCTGCTATCATTCTGATCTTGATTTTTCCGGCTGTCAGCCTCATCTGACGACACAGATCTGATTTGCGAGGAAGCCATGAAACGAATTTTTCTGTTTGTCCTGACCAACATTGCCGTGATGGTGGTGATGTCGGTTGTCCTGTCCTTGCTGGGCGTCAACCGCTATCTGTACGGCAGTGGGTTGAACCTTGTCAGCCTGATGGCTTTTTCCCTGGTTGTAGGTTTTGCCGGCTCGATAATTTCTTTGCTGCTTAGCAAGCAGATGGCCAAATGGTCCACGGGTGCCCGCGTGATCGAACACCCGATGAATTCGACCGAATTATGGTTGCTTGATACCGTAAACGGACTGGCGACCCGTGCCGGCATAACAATGCCGGAAGTCGCCGTCTACGACGGCGAACCCAATGCGTTTGCAACCGGGGCATTCAGGAACTCGGCGCTGGTTGCGGTCTCGACTGGCCTGCTTCAGGGTATGACCCGGGAAGAAGTCGAGGCGGTGCTCGGGCACGAGATCGCGCATATTGCCAATGGCGACATGATTACCATGACGCTGATACAGGGTGTGGTGAACACCTTCGTGATTTTCCTGTCGCGCGTGGTCGGATTTGTTGTGGACAGGATGATTCTCAGAAGTGAAAACAACCGTGGCCCTGGCTTTGGTTACATGATTACCGTCATCGTTTGCCAGATTGTGTTCGGCCTTGCCGCATCGCTGATCGTGGCCTGGTTTTCCCGCCAGCGCGAGTTTCGCGCCGACGCCGGTTCGGCGCTGCTGCTGGGCAGCCGGACACCGATGATCCAGGCTCTGAAAAGGCTGGGTGGCATGGAACCGGGCGGCTTGCCACAATCACTGGCTGCGGCCGGCATCAGCGACAGGCCGGGATTTATGGCGCTTTTTTCCACCCACCCGCCGATTGAGGATCGCATCGCCGCGCTGCAGGGTATAAAATAGGCGGTTTTGGATGTCGGCGGAGATGAATCTGCCAACGCAATCGACAAATGGGACAGTTCTTTCAAATTCATCCGGACAATCCGCAGCATCGATACATCAAGATGGCTGCGCAGATTGTCCAGTCAGGCGGCATTGTGGCCTTGCCGACGGATTCCTGCTACGCGCTGGTTTGCCGGTTGGACGACAAGAATGCGGCCGACAGGCTGCGGCGCATCCGGGGGGTGGATGAGAAGCATCACCTTACGCTGCTGTGCCGGGATCTGAGCGAGGTCGCATCCTACGCCAAGGTTGACAATCGTCAGTACCGCCTTCTGAAGGCCGCAACGCCGGGTTCGTTCACCTTCATTCTTCCCGCCACCAAGGAAGTCCCTCGCCGTCTCAGCCATCCGTCACGCAAGACCATCGGTCTGCGGGTGCCGGACAACCGGATTGCGCTGGCGCTGATGGCGGAAATGGGCCAGCCCCTGCTAGGCGCGACGCTCATTTTGCCGGGCGACACCGATCCCCTGACCGATCCGGACGAAATTTGCGAGCGCCTCAAATCGCAGGTCGATCTGGTGATTGATGGCGGTGCATGCAGTTTTGTGCCGACAACCGTGATCGACCTCAGTGCCGACGACCCGGTTCTGGTGAGGCAGGGTCAGGGCGATGCCAGCGCGTTTGGCTTTTAGAGATGCATTTAACGGCTCACCCGATGACTGACGGTATTGCGGATTGGGCGTTTCGTGGTCGCGGTCTGATAAAATCCGGCGGATGAACAACATCATTCAGACGGTCGCAGTGTATGCGCTGCCGATATTGCTGGCGATAACGCTGCATGAGGCGGCGCATGCGTTCGTGGCAAATTACTTCGGTGATTCGACTGCCTACGCCGAAGGCAGGATGACGCTGAACCCCCTCAAGCACATCGACATTTTCGGCACAATCCTGATCCCGCTGGTGCTTTTTCTGGCAAACAGCCCCTTTTTGTTTGGCTATGCCAAGGCCGTGCCGGTCAATTTTAGTCGCTTGAGAAATCCCAGGCGCGATTCCGCGCTGGTGTCGCTGGCCGGTCCAATGGCCAATCTGATCATGGCCTTGCTGTGGCTCATCTACCTGATGGCACTGCAAAAATTCCGCGTTCAGGAAGAATTCATGCTGCGCGTCGGCGCTGCGGGCCTTCAAATCAATCTGGTGCTGTTTGCGTTCAACCTGTTCCCGCTGCCGCCGCTTGACGGTGGCCGCATCCTGACCAGCCTGCTGCCTTACAAACTGGCATACCGGTTCTCGCAAATTGAACCCTACGGCATTTTTATCCTTTTGGCGCTGATGTTCTTCAAGGTGCTCCATTTCTGGATGATCCCGCTGATGATGGGCGCGAAATTTTTTCTGGAACTGCTGGTTTATCCACTGAAATTACTACTTTAATTGACCGACCATGTACCCTGACCGCGTTGTTTCCGGCATGCGCCCTACTGGCGCGATGCACCTTGGCCACTACCATGGCGCCCTCAAGAACTGGATCAAGATGCAGTCCGAGCGCCCCTGCCTGTTCTTCGTCGCTGACTGGCACGCGCTGACCACCCACTACGATGAAGCCGAAAGCATCGAACAGAGCACCTGGGACATGCTGATCGACTGGCTTGCTGCCGGCGTCGACCCATCTCAGGCGACGCTGTTCATTCAGTCCCATGTGCCGGAAGTGGCCGAACTGACGCTGTTGCTGGGCATGTCAACGCCGCTGGGCTGGCTTGAGCGCGTGCCGACCTACAAGGATCAGATCGAAAAGCTCGCCCACAAGGATTTGACCAATTACGGTTTTCTCGGTTACCCGCTGCTGATGGCAGCGGACATTCTGGTGTATCGCGCCAACATGGTGCCGGTAGGCGAGGATCAGATCCCGCATATTGAAATGACGCGTGAAATTGCGCGCCGTTTCAACAATCTCTACGGCCGTGAGCCGGGTTTTGAGGAAAAGGCGCAGTCCGCTGTCAAAAAACTCGGCAGCAAGCGCGCCAAACTATATGCCGAATTGCGCACCGGCTACCAGCAGGAGGGTGATGCTGAAGCGTTGTCGCAGGCGAAAGCCATGCTTGACGATGCGCAAAATCTGTCGATGATCGATCGCGAGCGGCTGTTCGGATATCTGGAGGGCAGTCGCAAACTGATTCTGGCTGAGCCACAGGCTTTGCTGACGGAGGCATCGCGCTTGACCGGTCTGGACGGGCAGAAAATGTCAAAGAGCTATGGCAACGCGATTTCCCTGCGCGAGACCCAGGACTCACTGAGCAAGAAGGTTCGCACCATGCCGACCGACCCGGCGCGCGTTCGTCGCACCGATGCGGGTGATCCTGCGCGTTGCCCGGTGTGGCAATTGCATCAAGTCTATTCCGACACTGACACGAAAGATTGGGTGGTCAAGGGTTGCACGACAGCAGGAATAGGTTGCCTGGAATGCAAGCAGCCTGTGATCGACGCGATCTGGAAGGAGCAGGAACCGATGCACGAGCGGGCGCAGCCTTATCTGGATGAACCTTCTCTGGTGCGGGCGATCATTGCCGATGGCTGTGATGCGGCGCGCAAGCTGGCGCAGGAAACCATGCGCGATGTCCGCGAGGCGATGGGGCTCGGTTATACCTGAGGCTTGCTTCTGCAGCCAGCTATCGTTTGCTGGGACTTCAATTATCGAGTACAATTTGAAGGTTTACCTAATCAAACACTCGCCGTAGCGCCAACCACCCATAAGCAAATTGATCCAGCACGAAAACAGACTGGACTGGCGCAGCGCGGGAACAATATCAGGAGCTACTCTTGCTGCCCTTTCTATCTGGTCACGCCACCCCGGCAGTCCTTGCGCTCGCCGACGGGTCAATTTTCCGTGGCGTTTCAATTGGCGCCGCCGGACACACCATCGGCGAGGTGGTGTTCAATACCTCAATGACCGGTTATCAGGAAATTCTGACTGATCCGAGTTACAGTCGACAAATCGTCACATTGACTTATCCGCACATCGGCAATACCGGCATCAATCCGGAAGATGTCGAATCGAACAAGATTCACGCCTCGGGTCTCGTCATCAAGGATTTGCCGCTGCTGACATCCAACTTCCGCAAGGCGCAAACCCTGGCGGAATATCTGGCTGCTGAGAATATCGTCGCCATTGCTGGAGTGGATACCCGTCGGCTCACGCGCGTGCTGCGCGAAAAAGGCGCGCAAAACGGCGCCATACTGGTCGGCGACGATCAATCGAAAGCCATGGCGCTGGCACGCTCCTTCCCGGGACTGGCCGGCATGGATCTGGCCAAGATCGTTTCCACCGCTCAGCCCTACGAATGGACCGAAACCGAGTGGAAACTGGGCAGCGGCTACGGACAGCGGACGGGTGGCAAATTCCATGTGGTTGCCTTCGACTACGGCGTCAAGCGCAATATCCTGCGCATGCTGAGCGAGCGCGACTGCAAGGTGACCGTGCTGCCAGCGCAGGCGACGGCGGCAGAAGCGATAGTGCTCAATCCGGATGGAATTTTCCTCTCGAACGGCCCTGGCGATCCGGAGCCATGCGACTATGCCATCACTGCGGCAAAGGAACTGATTGATCGCGGTTACCCGACATTCGGCATCTGCCTGGGTCACCAGATCATGGCACTCGCATCCGGCGCAAAAACGCTGAAGATGAAGTTCGGTCATCACGGCGCGAACCATCCGGTGCAGGATCTCGACACGAAACAGGTGTTGATTACTTCGCAGAACCATGGTTTCGCAGTTGATACCGCAACGCTGCCGGCGAATTGCCGCGTAACCCATCTATCCCTGTTCGACGGTTCGTTGCAAGGCTTTGCGCGCACCGACCAGCCGGCTTTCTGCTTTCAGGGACACCCGGAAGCGTCACCTGGCCCGAACGACATCGGCTACCTGTTTGATCGCTTTGTGGCGATGATGGAGAAAAAGAAAAATGCCTAAGCGTACAGACATCAAAAGCATCCTGATCATTGGAGCCGGCCCGATCATCATCGGCCAGGCGTGCGAGTTCGACTATTCCGGCGCGCAGGCCTGCAAGGCGCTGCGCGAAGAGGGCTACAGGGTCATCCTGGTCAACAGCAATCCGGCGACCATCATGACCGATCCGGAAATGGCCGATGTAACTTACATCGAGCCGATAACCTGGAAGGTGGTCGAGCGCATTATCGACAAGGAACGGCCTGACGCCATCCTGCCGACCATGGGCGGACAGACTGCGCTGAACTGCGCGCTGGACCTGCACCGCAATGGCGTGCTGGAAAAATACAAAGTCGAACTGATTGGCGCCACGCCTGAAGCGATCGACAAGGCTGAGGATCGTTCAAAATTCAAGGCGGCGATGACCAGCATCGGTCTTGGCTCCGCGCGTTCCGGCATTGCCCACAACATGGATGAAGCATGGGATGTGCAGAGGGAGTTGGGTTTTCCGGCCATCATTCGCCCATCCTTCACGATGGGCGGCACCGGCGGCGGCATTGCCTACAACGAGGAAGAATTCGATGCGATCTGCAAGCGCGGTCTGGGGGCCTCTCCGACCAGCGAACTGCTGATTGAAGAATCCATGATCGGCTGGAAAGAGTTCGAGATGGAAGTGGTGCGCGATTGCGCAGACAACTGCATCATCGTCTGCTCGATCGAGAACTTTGATCCCATGGGCGTGCATACCGGCGATTCGATCACGGTTGCGCCGGCGCAGACGCTGACTGACAAGGAATACCAGATCATGCGCAATGCGTCGATAGCGATCCTGCGCGAGATTGGCGTCGACACCGGCGGGTCGA
>CAZAWA010000006.1:0-42498 GCA_964488675.1 uncultured Oxalobacter sp.
ATGCCGTTTGGAGGTCAAATAATAACGCGGCGCGTTACTATTGCTGGCAGTGCCTCGGATTACAAATGGATACAACGGGGTGTCAACAAATGCGGGCCATGCGGCGTTAAAGGCTTACGTAGAAACTGTCTACGGACAAAGCTAAAGGACCCAACAAATGAAAAAACTGATTACCACTCTGATTGCAGCATTGTTTGCTACGGGCGCCGCTTTTGCTCAGTCTCCTGCATCGAAGGTTTCCGCTCCTGCCCCGGCTCCTGTGGCCGCCTCTGTTCCTGCCAAGGCCAGTGCTTCCGCACCAGCGCCAAAGGCTGCAGCGTCTGCCCCAGCTGCGAAAGCAGAAAAGAAGCCTGTCAAGCAAGCCGTAAAAAAAGCCCCGAAGAAAGGCAAGAAAGCAGCCAAAAAGGCACCAAAAAAAGGCAAGAAAGTAGCCCCAAAAGCGCCGAAGAAAGCCGCTAAAAATGTTGAGCCGGGTTCGGATTTCTCCGGCGCTAAAAATGAGCTGGAAGCGAAATAGCGTTAAGGTGTTCCGGCTGTGACCGCAGCCTGACAGCGCAAAAAAACCGCCAAAGCCGAAGCCGAGGCGGTTTTTTCATGTTTGAATGTTTCAGAAAAGGCGGCGATCTGATGTTCGAAGCCTGATCGGTGCCGGGTATGGCGAGTTACTTTCCGATGCAGAAACGCGAGAAAATCATGCCCAGGAGGTCGTCGGTCGATAACGCACCGGTGATGCTTCCAAGTTGATCCTGCATCAGGCGCAATTCTTCAGCGAACAAGTCGAGCGCCGGGTCGGTCTGGGTGGCATGTTGCAGAGCGGCTTCGAGATGCTCGTGCGCGTTCCTGAGTGCGATCAGGTGGCGTTCGCGTGCGAGGTAGAGCGATTCGCCGGTCGGCTGCCACCCTGCGATACGCAGCAGTTCCGTGCGCAGCAGATCGATGCCGGTCTTTTCGAAAGAAGAGAGATAAATGCTGATGACGCCGCCCATGTCGTCGACGGCTGGCTTGTGACCGGACAGGTCAATCTTGTTCCAGACACGGATGACGGGCACGCCGTCTGGGAAACCTTCGGCGACGGCTTCATCTGCACGGGTTGGGCCGCGAACGGCGTCCAATAGGTGCAGGATGACATCGGCGCGACCGACTTCATCCCAGGTGCGCGAAATGCCGATGCGCTCAACTTCGTCGCCAGTCTCGTCCGAGGATCGGATGCCTGCGGTATCGATCAGGTTGACGGGTACACCTTCGATCTGGATGGTTTCCATCACCTTGTCTCGGGTAGTACCCGGGATCGCCGTGACGATCGCGACATCGGCGCCGGCCAGCGCATTCAAGAGCGAGGATTTGCCGACATTCGGCGGCCCGGCCAGCACCACATTCAAGCCTTCGCGCAGAAGCGCACCTTGTGCTGCCTGATTGAACACCTCGGTCAGCGCATCATCGATGCTGGCCAGTTGCTTGGTGGCGTCGGTCTTCTTGAAAAATTCGATGGCTTCTTCAGGGAAGTCGAGCGTTGCTTCAACCAGCGTGCGCAGGTTCGTGATCTGCGCTACCAGTTCGTGGATCGATTTGGAGAAGACACCGGAAAGGGAGCGCGACGCCGATCGGGCGGCAGTTTCGGTCGACGCGTCGATCAGATCGGCCACGGCTTCCGCCTGTGCCAGATCAAGCTTGTCGTTCATGAAAGCACGGCGGGTGAATTCGCCCGGTTCGGCTAGCCGCAAGCCAATGTCCCTGCCAGCTTCCAGGCAGCGTTCCAGCAGCATCTGCATGACGATCGGGCCGCCGTGCCCTTGCAGTTCGAGCACATCCTCGCCAGTGTAGGAGTGCGGCGCCTTGAAATAAATGGCCAGCCCCTGGTCGAGGACGCTGTCATCTGCTGCCTTGAATGGCAGGTAGTTTGCGAAACGCGGACGAAGAGTCGCGAGGCCAAACAGGGTCTGAATCAAGGGCGTCAAATCCTTGCCGGAAATTCGGATGATGCCCACGCCGCCTCTTCCGGATGGGGTGGCAATGGCAACAATCGGGGAAGTATCAAAATTTATTATCATCACTATGTTTTTAACGGGTTCAAAAAATGCAGATAGGCGACATTGTAAGGCGTGCCAGCGAAAAACTATTGTTTTCCCTCAATTCCATGCAGCGGCATGTCATATTTCCCTTCGATGATGTCGGGCTCGAAAAAACACCATTTTATTTGCGGCCACTGCGCCTGAAGGCAGTCTTCGACATCGTTGATGGCATCGATCAGCGCCCGATCCGAGGGTTGCGGGCGCATTTTGGCTTGCACGGCAACCATCAGTTGCTCGCCCCATTGCAAGGTGATGAGGTTGATGACGCATTCGACATCCTTGTGGGAATTGATGGTCGCCATGATGGCTGCCTGCATTTCCGGGGAGGCGGACTCGCCGGTGATCATCGCTTTGACTTCGCGGGTGATAAAAACGGCGATTATCATCAGCAGCACGCCGACGGAAATCGAGCCGATGGCATCCCACATCGGATTGCCGGTGAGAATGGTCAGGACGACGGCGATGAAGGCCAATACCAGGCCGAGCAGCGCGGCAATATCCTCACCCGCGACCACCATCAGTTCCGATTGGCGGGTTTCGCGGAACCAGCGGTAGAGTGACTTGCCGCCAGAAAGTTTGCGGATTTCGCGTAGCGCGGCGGCCAGTGAAAATGATTCCAGCACGACTGATACGCCCAGGACCAGCATGGCGACACCGGCGAATTTGATGGGTTCGGGGTTGTTCAAATGGGCGATGCCCTGCATGACGGAAAAAGCGCCTCCCATAAAGAACAGCAGAAGCGCAACCATCATTGCCCAGAAGTAAACGACGCGTGCATAGCCCATCGGGTGAGACGCGTTGGGCGCTCGCTTGGCATCACGCATGCCAAACAGCAGAAATATCTGGTTGGTGCAGTCAGCCAGAGAGTGGATCGCTTCGGCCATCATGGTATTGGAGCCAGTGTAAAGCGAAGCGACAAATTTGCAGATGGCAATGCCGCCATTCGCGCCCAGTGCATAAAGAATTGCTCTGACGGAACCTTCAGTAGGTGAGGACATGATTTTGGCGACAAGGTAAATCGACACGATATCGGTTGCGGCAGTGATACGCAAGCGACACCAGAAAAAATGCGGCAGGCGCACCTGAAAGCGCTTTCGTGGAATAATTACAAACCGGCAGATGAATTCAGGCAACAGAATGGATGGGGAAGGCAATGACTACTTTTGACAGGACAGGCGCTGGCAATGCAGCGAAACCGGCGATCGTCACCCGGAAGACCTTTGACGAAGTGATGGTGCCAACTTATGCGCCCAGCACGATGATTCCGGTGCGCGGCTCAGGGCTGGATGTCTGGGATCAAGAAGGAAAACGCTATCTGGATTTCACCGCAGGCATTGCGGTGACCAGCCTCGGGCATGCGAACCCGATTCTGACCGACGCGTTGAGTGCGCAGGCACGGACGCTGTGGCATGTGTGTAATGTGTACACTAACGAGCCGGTGCTGCGACTCGGTCTGGCGATGACGCAGGCGACATTTGCGGATCGCGCATTTTTCTGTAATTCGGGTGCCGAGGCGAACGAGGCGGCTTTCAAGCTGGCGCGAAAGTATGGCAGCGCCAAAAATCCGGACAAGACACGCATCATTTCCTGCCTGAACTCCTTCCACGGCCGCACGCTGTTCACGGTTTCTGTCGGCGGACAGCCAAAGTACACGGAGGGTTTTGCCCCTTTGCCGGAGCAGATTGACCATATTCCTTTCAACGACATCGAGGCGGCGCGCGCGGCGATTACGGACGATGTGTGCGCGGTGGTGATCGAGCCGGTGCAGGGGGAAGGTGGCGTGATACCGGCCAGCCTGGAATATTTGAGAGAACTGCGCGAAATATGCAGCCAGAAGGACGCACTGCTGATTTTCGATGAAATTCAGTGCGGAATGGGGCGCACGGGGGTGCTGTTCGCCTACATGGATTATGGCGTGGCGCCGGATATTCTGACTTCGGCCAAGGCGCTCGGCAACGGTTATCCAATCGGTGCGATGCTGACGACCGAGGCGATCGCCAATGTGTTTTCGGTCGGAAGTCATGGCACGACCTACGGCGGCAATCCGCTGGCCGCGACTGTGGCGCTCAAGGTTCTGGAAACGATCAATGCGCCGGATTTTCTTTCGCGCGTAAATCATGCCGCCGGGCAGATGCAGCGGATGCTGAACGCTCTTGTGGCCGATTATCCGAAAGTGTTCGCAGAAGTGCGTGGCAAGGGCTTGCTGCTGGGGCTGGTGATGGCAGAGAAACACTTGGGCAAGGCCAAGGACATTACTCTGGCGGCAGAAGCGGAGGGTTTGATGCTTCTGATTGCAGGCGTCGATGTGATTCGCATTGTGCCAGCGCTGATCGTGACCGACCGGCAGATTGAGGAGGCAAGCCGGATGTTGCGCAAGGCGGTGGATGCTTACTTGAAGACCGCATCGTAATTCCGCTCCAATCACCGGTGACTTTGTTGATTTTGCCTTGCCGTATTCATCGCATCGCCGGCGGCGCGTCTTCGCGTCACCAATGATCTGGCAGCGAAATTGATTCAGAAGGTGGTGGCTTATTTCACAATTGCGTAGCGCGCCAACGACTGTTGGCGCGCGTTTTCGTGGGCGACGATTGGAAGCGGATAGTGTTTGCCGAGTTCGATGCTTGCCCGTAGCAGCGAGCTGGTCAGTGCCAGCCAGGGCGCATGAATGCTCTTGTTGTCCAGCTTGCGCAGTTGTGGCAGATGGCGCCGGATGAATTGCCCCTGTGGGTCGAATCTTTCCGACTGCGTCACAGGATTGAAGATGCGGAAATAGGGTTGGGCATCGCAGCCGGATGAGGCGGCCCATTGCCAGCCGCCATTGTTCGCGGCGAGGTCGAAGTCGTTCAGTTTGCTTGCAAAATAGCGCTCGCCCCAACGCCAGTCAATACCCAGATCCTTGATCAGGAAGCTGGCGGTCACCATGCGCAGGCGGTTATGCATGAAACCAGTCTGGTTAAGCTGCGCCATGGCGGCATCGACCAGCGGATAGCCGGTTTGTCCTTCACACCAGGCGCGAAACAGGGATAGTGCGGCTTCGCCCTGCACCCATTCAATCCGATCGAACGCGGGTTTGAAGGCGCGTTCGACGACATGGGGGTGGTGGTGCAGAATCATGAAGTAGAAATCGCGCCAGATCAGCTCGGACAGCCATACAGCCGCACCGCTGCTGCCTTCGCCCATGCGAATAGCACGGGCTGCGAGCCGCGCCAGCGTACGGATCGACACGGTACCGAAGCGCAGATGCACCGACAGGCGCGAAGTGCCGTCAATGGCGGGAAAATCACGCGTCTTGTCGTAATGTGCCAGGCGCGAGGCAAACTCGCCCAGCATTTTTTCACCGCCAGACATGCCGGGTGGTAGCGGCAAGGCGTCGGGATTAATGGCGGCAAAGCCGATTTGCTCAAGGGGTGGAATTGGCAAATCCAATTCCGGTGGCGGCATGGCAAGGTGATGGCGCAATGATTCGATCGGATAGGGCGCGAGCGCGCCGAAGGCGTTTTCCGTGTGTTCGCTGGCATGAAGCTTCTTCAGCCAGGCGCGCTTGTATGGGGTGAAAACCGAATAAGGCCGGGCAGACTGCGTCAGCACCTCGTCCTTCTCGAAAATCACCTGATCCTTGAAGCTGTGCCATTGCATTCCGTCGGCGCTGAGGCGCTCTGCGACCAGTGCATCGCGGGCAATGGCTTGCGGCTCGTAATCGTGGTTCGCAAAAACTGCGTCAACGCGCAAGGTGCGGGCGAGTTCGGGAATGGCATCGACCGCGCGCGCGTGGCGCACGAGCAGCGCACCGCCCATTTTTCGTAGCGCAACATCAAGTTCTGACACGGCGGCATGGAGGTACGCAAGCCGCCGGTCTGCTGTCAGACCTGCGCTGCGCAAGTCGTCGAGGATGTCGGCGTCAAAAATGAAAACGCCGTAAACGCGGCGGCTGCCGCGCAACGCGTGATGCAGGGCGGCGTGGTCGAAGTCGCGCAGATCGCGTCGGAACCACACAAGCGAAGCATTCAACCCGGACATCAGATTGTCTTGGCGTCAGACAAAAAGCAAACGCAATCGATGAACAGTCCTTTCATCGATTGCGCTGAGATGGCGCACACGGAAACCGGGTGCGATGGTGAACAACTTTAAGGGCTCAGTTTTTAAGCAGTCGGTGTCTTTGGCTTGAACTGCTTGTCGCTTATACGGAATTTTGCGCGACGGTCGCCCATCAATGCTCGCAGGTCACGGATCGTCATGTCGCTGACCTCGTGCATCCTGATTAGCAGCGATGCACCAACCGGCAGGCGGTAATGGCGTATCTTGCTGATGACCGGCGGCGCAACTTCCAGCGCGCGCGACAAGGCTGCGTCGTTTTTCAGGCCCAGTTTCTTGATCAGGGTGTCAAGCAGGTGGTTCGGGTCGTAGCCGCGCGGATCCAGATTCGGCTTGTCTTCGGTGTTGGTTTGGTTGGTCATTTTCGATGATCCCTTTTTGCTGATGGTATTTGTATCAATAGCCTGTAGGTGTTAAAAGGTTCGCGCTGGCAATCTGCAGACTATCGCGAAACCGGGCATCATTTCATGCATAACAACATACACGAGGAAGCTGATTCTACAACATATTTTGCCAACTTGCCATTTTGCAATATCTTGAAACCATATTTGCATTCTGCCATCCAGGCGCTGGGGTTGGCAACCCGCTCGGCGACATCGTACCGGATAGTTTACGATATTAACTTGGAGCAAGCATGATTTTTTGATAATTCGCAAAACGAGCGCTTAATTTTTCAAATGCATTGCCCAGCGGCACCCCGGTCTGTTGCGGGCTGGTGTTGAGCAAAAGCAATAAAGGCTGGCGTGGCTTGTCTAAAATGAACAACATGAAATTGCGTATTGCCACTTACAACATACACAAGGGGGTGACCTCTCTGGCTCAGCGCCCGCGTATCCACTCGCTCAAGCGCGCGCTTCGCTCGCTGGATGCGGGGCTGGTTTTTTTGCAGGAGGTGCGGGGGCGGGACGAACTTCTTGCGTTGCGGCTGGACAGCCCGCTGCTGACGATTGCGCAGCATCAGTTTCTTGCGGGCCGCCTGTACCACAGCGCATACGGGATGAATGCCGTGTATGACCACGGACACCATGGCAATGCGATGTTGAGCCGCTACCGGATCATGCATTCCAAAAACCAGGATGTTTCCGATAATCCGCTCGAGTCGCGCGGCATCCTGCATTGTGCGATTGAAACCGAGCATGCGGTCGTGCATTGCTATGTGGTGCATCTGGGGCTGTTTGCAGGCAGCCGAAAGCGCCAGACCAAGGGTTTGATCAATATGGTGCGCCAGTCGGCGCCAGCAGATGTGCCTTTGATCATTGCAGGCGACTTCAACGACTGGGGCAACAAGTTGAGCGAGATGCTGCGTGCCGAGCTGGGCGTATGCGAAGTGTTTGACAAAAAGGACAATGAGAGTGGTTTCCTCAATACGCTGCGGCGCATGACCGGACGCGCGCCCAAGAAAAATCCGGCGCGTACTTTTCCGGCGTCAAACCCAATCTTGCGGCTGGACCGGATTTATGTGCGCGGATTCCATGTAGAATCTGCACAGGTGCTGCATGGTGCGCGCTGGAGTCGTCTTTCCGATCATTCGCCCATCGTCGCCACACTGGTGCTCAAGCGAGCGCACAGCTCAAAATCTCGAACAATGGAGTAGTCGACCAATGGTTTCTTGATGCGTTCGGTTATTTTTACCGCCCAGAATCGCTTGACCATTTTGCAGAGCGGCGCGGAGTATATCCCCGCTCTGATTGTCGCCCTTGATGCCGCCCGCATCGAAATTTATTTTGAAACCTACATTTTCGCGCTGGACGCTGTTGGCCATCAGGTCAAGGATGCGCTCAAGCGTGCCGCCAACCGCGGCGTGGTGGTGCATGTCATCACCGATTGGCTGGGAACCGGCCATGTGCTGGGAAGCCGGCTCGAAACGGACTTGAAGTCGGTCGGCATCGAATATCGCTCGTTCAATCCCTGGTTCCGGCGCGGCATTGCGCGCACACACCGAAAGATTTGCGTGGTAGATGGCGGGATTGCCTTTGTCGGCGGCATCAACATCAATGATGACTTTCGCTACGACTACGACGATGACCGCATCCTGCCCGCTCCAAGGTGGGATTTCGCGGTCAGGGTCGAGGGGCCGCTGGTGGCGCATATCCACCATGAGGTCGAGGCGCAGTGGGAGCGAACGGGAAAGATGAGCCTGATTTCACGCATCAATCTGATGCGTGAAATGCGATCCATTCCGGACAGGGTGGTTGGCAAGCCGGGCTTGGCCGGGTTCGTCGTGCGCGACAACCTGCACAATCGCCGTACCATCCAGCGATCCTACATGCGTGCGCTCGGTCTGGCCCGCAAAAGTGTGTTCATCGCCAATCCCTATTTCGCCCCCGGACGCAGGCTGCGCAATGCGCTGGCGCGAGCAACCGAGCGCGGGGTCGAGGTGACGATCCTGCTGGGCGTCGGCGAATTCTGGTTGCAGGACTCGATCGCCCAGTCGTTTTATCCCAAGATGCTCAAGCGAGGCATCAGGCTGTACGAGTACCGCAAGACGCAGTTGCACGCCAAGGTGGCTGTCGTTGACGATGTCTGGTCGACGGTCGGATCGAGCAATGTCGACGCTATCAGCCTGTTCATCAATCAGGAGGCGAATGTGGTCGCGCGCGACGCCGACTTTGCCCGCAATTTGCGCGCGCGCATAGAAGTTGCCATTGCGGAGAGCACCCCGATACATCTGGAGGATTTCGCCAATCGCCCATGGTACAAGCGCGCGTGGTACGGCGCGGCGTTTGTGCTCTACCGGGGGATGATGCGGATCATCACCCTCGGCGACTACACTTGAAAACCGGGGCCGGCAGTTTACTTTTGCACAGCAAAAAATCACGCTGCCCCCGAAAATTCAACAACGCCCAAAAAGCTGCTCGCCTGCTCGGCGTCGCTCGGCGCGGTACAATGCTGGCTGAAGCAAGCCAGACAGTCGCTGGTTGCCGCGCGAGCGGCAACGGGAGGAAGGTCCGGACACCATAGAGCGGGGTGACGGCTAACGGCCGTCCGCTGAAAGCCGCAAGGTATAAGGCGAGGAATAGGGCCACAGAGACGAGTCTTTGCGACACCGGCGGATGGCGAAAGTCATCCGCTTGCGTCGCAAAGGGTGAAACGCGGCAACCTCCACCTGGTGCAATTCCAAGTAGGCACGCATTGATGCGGCTCGCGGAGCGTGCGGGTAGGAAGCTCGAGCGCCGGAGCAATCCGGCGCCTAGACGAATGACTGTCATAGCGGCGCAAGCCGCCGTAACAGAATCCGGCCTATCGGCTTGCTTCAATTTCTTCTTTATTTTTCGTCGCACCATTCCCGCAAGGCTGCCGATGTCGCCCTGCAAGCGCCGTGAACGATTTTGTGTTGGCGCAAGTAATGCGGCACCTCGTATGTGAATCCAATGCGCCGCAAACGCATACTCCACCCCAGCATTATTTTTCCGGCGCGTCCACAATTACTTATTGCAGATTTCATGCGCATACTCCCGCATTTTTGCGATTTTGACGCCATTTTTTGCCTATTTTTTGTGCAAATCAGCCCCGCAAACACCAAAATTCGACCCAAAATGCTGTTTCTGGTCAAATAATAACGCGTCGCGTTATTACCGTGAGGCCAGGACGCGCGGCCTTCTGACGGTAGATGCGTTGACTGGTGACGCGATCAGAGTGAACTTTCGCATTTTGCCCACAGTCAGTCTTCGAAGGTTAAACATGCAGTGTGCGCTATAAGTGCCTAATTTATAGAGACATTTGCATTTCGCAATGCCTGGAAAAAGTGCGCAAAACCTTTGTAAGTCTTTGAGTTCATTGATAAAAGTCGTGTTTTGCGATGGAAATCGCTTGACCGTGTAGGGTGCTTCCTCTAAAGTGGCCGGAAGTGTGAAAAAGTGTCTTTTTGTGGGAATTTTGTGGGGGTAGCCCAGGTTCCAGCCGATGGCATTAACCGGGTTTTAGCGTAAGGAGCATTTTGCGTGTTTCAGGGACCGTCCGCAATCAATCTCGATGCCAAGGGGCGCATGTCGTTTCCGTCGCGGCACCGTGACGCGCTGATGCTTCAATGCGAAGGCCGCGTCACGCTGACCAAGCACCCGGACGGGTGCTTGCTGCTGTTTCCGCGCCCGGCCTGGGAAAGCCTGCGGCAGCAAATCGCCTCCTGGCCGATCGCGGCACGCGCCTGGCAGCGGATTTTTCTGGGGAGCGCCATAGATGTCGAACTGGATTCTGCCGGACGCATCCTGATTGCGCCGGAACTGCGCGACGCCGCCGGCATGAAGCGGGATGTGATGTTGCTGGGAATGGGCAGTCATTTCGAAATTTGGGACGCGGCCAGGCACGCAGAAAGCGAGACGCAGACGATAGCGGCTGGCATGCCGGAAGCGTTGCGCGACTTTTCGTTCTGAAAGCGGGTGATGACCAAGCTGGCGGTGCCGGATTCAATGCACCGCACGGTGTTGCTTGACGAGGCGGTGGAAGCACTGGCTATCGAGGGTGTGCGTGCCAATGGCGTATTCATCGACGGAACCTTCGGTCGCGGCGGCCATAGTCGCAAGATTCTGGAAAGGCTGGGCAAGAGCGGCCGCCTGATTGCGTTTGACAAGGATGCGCAGGCGGTTGCCGCAGCTCGCGAAATCAGGGATGCGCGCTTCCAGATCGTGCACGACAGTTTTGCCGGGCTCGACGGTGTGCTCAAAGCGCAGGGAATTGAACAGGTGACAGGTGTCCTGCTGGATTTGGGAATATCGTCGCCGCAAGTGGACGAGGCGGTGCGGGGATTCAGCTTCCGGCAGGATGGCCCGCTCGACATGAGGATGGATACGACGCGGGGAAGGTCTGCCGCCGAGTGGCTGTCCACCGAAACGGAAAAGAACATTGCAAAGGTCATTCGTGAATATGGGGAAGAACGGTTTGCTCTTCAGATTGCAAAGGCGATTGTTGCTGGCCGGGCGGTCGAGCCAATTTCAGGCACACGACAGCTTGCCAAAATTGTGGCAGACACCGTTAAGACCCGGGAGAACAGCAAGGATCCAGCAACCCGCACTTTTCAGGCTATACGGATTTTCATCAACCAGGAACTCGAAGATCTGGAAATAGGGCTGGAAGCCGCATTCCGGCATCTGGCACCAATGGGGAGATTGGTCGTGATCAGTTTTCATTCACTTGAAGACAGGATGGTGAAGCGCTTCATGGCGGCTCAGGCGAACGCCGAGCAGCCTGATCGCAGGCTGCCCATCCGCGCGGCCGACCTGCCGCAGCCCAAGACGCGATTGCTGGCAAGAATCAAGCCGTCTGACAAAGAAATCTCGGAAAACCCGCGCGCCCGTTCAGCCATCATGCGTGTCTGCGAACGCTTGCCGAATCAGGTATCGAGCGGGGCAAGGCAATGAAAATCCGCCTGAATCCGGTGCTGGCAGCGAGCCTGATGCTGTGTGCCATGTTTCTGGTCAATTCGCAATACCAGGCACGCCGCCTGTTTATCGAACTGGAACGGGCGCAGACGCTGTTGCGACAGCTTGAAGTCGAGAAAAAAGAACTGGAACTCAAACAGTCCACACTGGCGCAGCACGCGCGGATCGAAAGCAGCGCCAGGCGGGATCTGGGCATGGTGACGCTGAAGCCCGACAACACCCTCTACCTGTCGGCGGGGGCAAAATGAGGCGGCTGGCGACCATGTCCACCGGGGCGCGGGTAGCGAACGCGAAAGGAACGCCGTTCGCCGCCAATCCGGTACTGGCCGTCAAGCTGCCATTCTGGCGTTCCCGGTTCGTGCTGTTTCTGCTTTTTATGGCGCTGCTGGCACTGGCAGGAAGAGCGGTATGGCTGCAGGGCATATCGACCAAGTTTTTGCAAAAGCAAGGTGAGTCGCGCTTCGTGCGCACGCTCGAACTGCCGGCAACGCGCGGCAAGATCGTCGACCGTAACGGCCATGTCCTGGCATCGAGCATCCCTGTCAGAGCTGTGTGGGCAATGCCGGAAGAGGTGAAGGATGCGTCCAAGGAAAAGTTGCGGAATCTGGCAAAACTGCTGGGGATGAGCGAGAAAGAACTCAACAAGAAGCTGGACTCCGACCGCGGATTTGTCTATCTGAAGCGCCAAGTGGAGCAGGATGTTGCTGATGCGGTTGCGAAACTCGGCATTGATGGTGTTCAGACAAGGAAAGAATACAAGCGCTACTACCCGGAAGGGGCAGTGATGGCGCATGTCGTTGGTTTTACGAATGTCGAGGATGTCGGACAGGAAAGCATGGAACTGGCGCATCAGAACAGTTTGGCAGGTGTGACCGGTAACCGTCGTGTGATCAAGGATCGGCTGGGTCATATCGTTGAGGATGTGCGCGCGATTCGGGAGCCGCGGGACGGCAAGGATCTGGTGCTGTCAATAGACAACCGGCTCCAGTACATCGCCTACACGCAACTGAAGGGGGCGGTCGAAACGCACAAGGCAAAAGCGGCCGGGATTGTCGTCCTTGATGTAAGGACTGGCGAGGTGCTGGCACTGGCAAACCTGCCAAGCTACAACCCCAACGATCGCGCCGCGTTGACCGGGGCGCAATTGCGCAATCGCGTGATCACGGATACTTTCGAGCCGGGATCGACCATAAAGCCATTTGCGGTTGCGCTGGCTTTGGAAAAGGGCATCGTCAAGCCGACGACAAGCATACAGACAGCACCGGGCAAGATGAGCATTGGCAACACGACCATTGGGGATGCGCATCCGCATGGCTTGCTGACCGTCGAGCAGATTATTGAGAAATCCTCGAATGTCGGGACAGTCAAGATGGCCTTGCAGATGCAGCCGCAGGACATGTGGGAAATGTTCACGACAGTCGGCTTTGGACAGCAACCCAGATTCGGCTTTCCCGGATCGGTAGCCGGAAGGGTTCGTCCGTATGAATCCTGGCGTGCCATCGAGCAGGCGACGATGAGTTACGGTCACGGCATTTCAGTATCGCTGCTCCAGATTGCGCGCTCGTACATGATATTTGCGCGCAACGGAGACACGATTCCGCTGACATTCCAGAAAACCGGCAGTCAACCGATTGGACAAAAGGTCATCTCCGAAAAAACGGCGCTTGCCATGCGCAAAATGATGGAAATGGCTGCTGGACCCGGTGGAACCGCACCAAAAGCGCAAGTTCAGGGATATCGCGTTGCAGGCAAAACCGGAACGACGCACAAGATCGTCGGCGGCCATTATGTCAACAAGTATGTCTCTTCATTCGTGGGATTTGCGCCGGCATCGGATCCGCGCATCATCATCGCGGTGATGGTGGACGAGCCATCCAATGGCAAGCATTACGGCGGCGATGTGGCGGCACCGGTCTTTTCTGCTGTAGCTGCCAACACCTTGCGTGCAATGAATGTTGCGCCGGATTCGCTAAAAACGAATGTCGTCATTCCAGCCGAAAGTGTTAAGGAGAGCATCTGATGAGCCAGCAGACGCATCACTCAAGTCAGGCCCTCAAATGGCTTCAATCGATTGCGCCCCTATCGAATCTGTATTCGGATTCGCGCGAAATAGCTATGGTTGGCGATATCGATGCAGTGTTTATGGCTTATCCCGGCGATGAGGCAGACGGTAGAAACTATATTGCGCATGCGATAAAAGCAGGTGCGAAGGCAGTGATATATGAAGCTGCCGGGTTTGCGTGGAATGATGCCTGGGCAGTGCCGCACTTGGCTGTAACCGGCTTGAAAAATATCGCGGGATCCATCGCTGCTGCGCATTACCGTCAGCCTGATGCCGGAATGTTTACCGTGGCGGTGACGGGAACCAATGGCAAAACCTCTTGCGCACAATGGCTTGCAGGAGCGCTCTCACGGCAGGGGGAGCTTGCTGCAGTGATTGGTACGCTGGGCGTCGGGCTATGCAGGGGGGGCGTTTGTGAAGAGCATAATCCGACCGGTTACACGACGCCTGACGCGGTGCTGCTGCAACGCACACTGGCAGGCTTGCGAGCGGAAGGCGTGACCGGACTGGCGATTGAAGCCTCTTCGATCGGGCTGGACCAGGGTAGGCTCAATGGAATGCATTTTGATGTTGCCCTGTTTACGAACTTTACGCGCGATCATCTGGATTATCACCGCGACATGAAATCGTATGAAATTGCAAAAAGGTTGTTATTCGACTGGCCGGGATTGCGTCACAGCGTCATCAATCTGGACGATGAGCTAGGTATGAAGCTGCTGCGCAGCTATCAGGGTCGCGTGCCGGTAATGGGATATTCGTTGAATTCTGTGGCGCCGGACGGGGTGCCGACATTGACCGCAAGAAGCATCAGAACGCGCACAAAAGGGACAGAGTTCATCGTCGAGTCGCCGTTTGGCACTGCGCGTGTGAAAACGCATCTTGTGGGGCGCTTCAATGTCAGCAATGTGCTGGGCGTACTTGGCGTGCTGCTGGCGAAAGGAATTTCCTGGGAAGCGGCCACGGATGCCGTTGGCGGTTTGCACCCGGCTCCCGGGCGCATGCAGCAAATGGGCGGCAAGGATGCGCCGATGGTCGTCATCGACTATGCACATACGCCCGATGCGCTTGAAAAGGCGCTGGCCGCGCTGCGCCAGGTCGCAAACGAAAGGGAGGGCAAGTTATGGTGTGTGTTCGGGTGCGGCGGAGATCGCGATCCGGGCAAACGACCGGACATGGGTGCGGTAGCCGAGGCGGCAGATTATGTGGTTGTGACCAGCGACAATCCGCGCAGCGAAGAGCCAGCGCACATCATCCAGCAAATTGTCGGTGGCATGAAGTCCGAGCCACAAACCATGGAAGACCGTGCGGCCGCAATTTTGCTGGCGGTCAAGCAGGCGGGCAAACAGGATGTGATTCTTCTTGCGGGTAAAGGACACGAAACCTATCAGGAAGTGAAAGGCACAAAATTTCCGTTTATCGATGCCGAACATGCAGCGTTGGCGTTGGCTGCACGAGCCACGATGAAGAGAGGGGGCGAATGAAGACATCGCTGTCCCTGTTAAAAACCTGGATAGGCAGCGCCAGCGCGACCGGTAACGCAGAGGTTGAGGGGGTTGCGACCGATAGCCGCAGCGTGAAACCCGGAAACCTGTTTGTTGCGCTGCGAGGCGAGCGATTCGATGCGCACGATTTTCTGGAAGATGTTGCAGCCGAGGGCGCTGCTGCCGCAGTGGTGGAGCGCGTGCCGCCAGGTTTGCAAATACCGGTTTTGGTCGTGTC
The DNA here is from genome assembly GCA_964488675.1 of uncultured Oxalobacter sp. GTDB lineage: Bacteria > Pseudomonadota > Gammaproteobacteria > Burkholderiales > Burkholderiaceae_D > QZKY01. Next base: position 15,318 of record CAZAWA010000006.1, read on the forward strand.
TGATACACGCGTTGCGCTGGGGAACATGGCACGGCACTGGCGCCAGCAGTTTTCACTACCGCTCATTGGTGTTACCGGCAGCAACGGCAAGACCACAGTAAAGGAAATGATCGCTGCCATTTTCACCGTTGCCTATGGAGAGGGGCACTTTCTTGCAACGCACGGAAACCTGAACAACGAGATTGGCGTGCCCCTGACGCTGTTGCGACTGGAAGCTGCACATCGTGCAGCCGTGGTCGAACTGGGAATGAACCATGTTGGCGAGATTGCGTTGCTGACATCGATCGCGCAACCGACAATCGGGCTCGTGAACAATGCGCAGCGCGAACATCAGGAATTCATGCAAAGCGTGGAGGCCGTCGCGATGGAGAATGGCGCAGTGCTCGAGGCATTGCCGGATGAAGGCGTTGCCGTGTTCCCGGCAGATGATGAGTACACGCCGCTGTGGCGCAGTTTGGCAACGGCAAGAGGAAAGCGCCAGGTGATTACTTTCGGCCTGAGCAGCAACGCGGATGTGACCTGCAGTTACCGCATCGGAGACTTTGGCAGTGACATGATGCTGGACATCAAGGGGCGAAAGGCTCCGGTCAAGCTGTCGGCGGCAGGATTGCACAATGTCAGCAACGCCATGGCAGCCGCAGCCTGCTGCTGCGCAATGGGAATTGGCGTTGATGCCATCGCGCTTGGACTGGAATCCTTTGCGCCGGTGAATGGACGCATGCAGCGCAAAACGGCGGACAACGGGGCTGCTGTCATCGACGACACCTACAACGCGAACCCCGATTCGGTGCTGGCGGCGATTGAGGTGCTATCACAAGCTGCTTCTCCGCGCGTTCTGGTATTGGGCGATATGGGCGAGGTTGGCAGCAAAGGCCGTCGCTTCCACGAAGAAGTTGGTGCGCAGGCTCGCCGGTCTGGCATAGAACACCTGCTCGCGTTGGGGGAGCAGGCTGCAAATTCAGCCAGCGCGTTCGGCAGTGGTGCAAAACATTTTGTAAACATGGAAGACTTGATGCAGACACTGAATGCCATCCTGACTCCCGAATCAACGGTGCTGGTAAAGGGTTCGCGCTTCATGCAGATGGAGCGCGTCATCCGCCGGCTGGTCAACGAACCGAAAGGGGAGGTGCACTGAGATGCTGCTCTGGCTGGCACAATTTTTCAAGCAGGATCTTGGCATTCTGCGATTGTTCAACTTCATTACCTTTCGCGCGGTATTCGCGACGATGACGGCGCTTGCGATTGGCCTGATCGCGGGTCCGGCGGTGATTCGGATGCTGACCAGGATGAAGGTCGGGCAGGCGGTTCGAACCGACGGCCCGCAATCGCACCTGATCAAGTCAGGCACGCCAACCATGGGCGGGGTGCTGGTGCTGATTTCGATAGGCATCGCCACGCTACTCTGGGCTGATCTGAGCAATCGCTTTGTCTGGGTTGTGCTAGTGGTGACGCTGGGATACGGCGCCATCGGTTGGGTCGACGACTACCGCAAGGTGGTACGCAAGGATCCCAACGGAATGCGGTCCAGTGAAAAATATTTCTGGCAATCGCTGATTGGCATCGTCGCTGCCCTGTATCTGGCGTTTTCAGTTTCGGCGCCTTCCAATGACAAGGTGTGGGAGCTGTTCATGGCGTGGGTGCAATCCGGATTCAGCATGAGTTTGCCGCCCAAGGCCGATCTGATCGTTCCGTTCTTCAAGTCGTTCAGCTATCCGCTGGGTGTCTGGGGCTTTATCGCGCTGACATATTTCGTTATTGTCGGAACCAGCAATGCAGTCAATCTGACCGATGGGCTCGATGGGCTGGCCATCATGCCGACAGTGCTGGTGGGATCGGCGCTGGGAATATTTGCTTACCTCACTGGTAACGCCACTTACTCTCGCTATCTGTTCATTCCGCACATTCCGGGCGCGGGCGAGTTGCTAATCTTTTGCGGTGCGATGGCGGGCGCGGGCTTGGCATTTCTGTGGTTCAACGCGCACCCGGCGCAGGTGTTCATGGGAGATGTCGGCGCACTGGCGCTGGGTGGTGCACTTGGCACTGTCGCGGTGATAGTGAGACAGGAAATCGTGCTGTTCATCATGGGCGGGATTTTCGTTGTCGAGACATTGTCCGTAATGATTCAGGTTTCTTACTTCAAGTACACGAAAAGAAGATATGGAGAGGGGCGGCGGATTCTGAGGATGGCTCCCCTGCATCACCATTTCGAGCAGAAGGGCTGGAAGGAAACGCAGGTGGTGGTCCGGTTCTGGATCATCACGATCATGCTGGTTTTGTTTGGTTTGTCCACTCTGAAGTTGCGTTGAGATGAATTACAAAGGCAAACACGCACTGGTGCTTGGGCTGGGTGAATCCGGCCTTGCGATGGCGCAATGGCTGGCCCATTGCGGCGCGACCGTGCGCGTGGCCGATACGCGCGATATACCGGAGCGACTGGAGAAATTGCGCGAAAGCGTACCGGCTGCAGATTTCATGGGTGGCCCATTCGAACCGGCCTTGCTGAACGATATCGATTTTGTTGCGCTCAGTCCCGGACTGATGCCGGAGGGTGAACTGGCTGGGATTCTTCCTGCTGCTGCGGAAAGGCGCGTCCCAGTATGGGGTGAAATTGAACTGTTTGCTCAGGCGCTGGCAGCACTGCGCGAGGAGCGAGGCTACATGCCGAAAGTGATTGCGATAACGGGTACCAACGGCAAGACAACGGTGACCAGCCTGACCGGTCTGCTTTGCCGCCGTGCAGGCTTGTCGGTACAGGTTGCAGGCAACATCAGTCCGGCGGCACTGGATGTACTACGAGAGGCACTGGCGAAAGATGCGCTGCCGCAGGCATGGGTGCTGGAACTGTCCAGCTTCCAGTTGCACAGCACTTTCAGTTTGCAGGCTGATGCGGCAACCGTGCTGAATGTGACGCAGGATCACCTCGACTGGCATGGCAGCATGGAAGCCTATGCGACTGACAAGGGGCGCATTTTCGGAGCAAAAACAGTTCGCGTGCTGAACCGCGACGACGCGAGAGTCATGCAGATGGCATCTTCGCCCTCAACGCTTGTGACATTCGGCCTGGACGAGCCGGTCAAGGCGGATTGCTTCGGTTTGCACGAGGAGCGGGGAATGCAGTGGCTTGCCGTTGCTCAACGGGAAGACATACCCGTCAAGTCGCGCAGGAAAACCGATATTGTGGAAACGCCTGTTAGCCTGACAAACTTGATGCCGGTTGAGGCATTGAAAATTCGTGGCCGCCACAATGCGGCAAACGCGCTGGCATCGCTGGCCTTGTGCCGTGCCATCGGTCTGCCACTCGCCAAATTGCTGCACGGATTGCGCGAGTACGCTGGCGAGTCGCATCGCGTCGAACTGGTGACAAGTGTTGGCGGCGTCGAATATTTTGACGACAGCAAGGGTACAAATGTCGGAGCAACAGTAGCTGCGCTGCAAAGTCTGGGTACGGCAGGAAGAAAGCGTCTGGCGCTGATTGCCGGTGGTGATGGCAAGGGGCAGGATTTTGCGCCGCTGATTGCACCCGTTTCACAGTTTGTGCATACCGTTGCCCTGATAGGCAAGGACGCAGACACCCTTCGCTCAACGCTCGGAAACACGGGTGCTGATCTGATTGCCTGCACCTCGTTGCAGGAGGCAGTGCAGCGGCTTGCAGCGGTAACCCAATCAGGCGACATCGTGCTGCTATCGCCGGCGTGCGCCAGTCTCGACATGTTCAGAAATTATGCGCATCGCGCACAGGTGTTCATCGATGCTGTCGCGGAGCTTGCCTTGTCCAAGGGGGAGGTGGTCGCATGAGCGCTGCGAAACTATTCTTCTGGCGTGAGGCTCACGATGCAGCGAGGCAGCCGTTGACGGGGGGCTTTTCGCAACGCTCAAGAATGATGTTGTACGACAAGCCGCTGATCTGGGTCACGCTGTCCCTGATGATCTTTGGTTTGGTCATGGTGTATTCGGCCTCAATTGCCCTGCCGGAATCGCCGAAGTACGCAGGCTATCGAAATGCACACTTCCTGATTAGACAGAGCATCTTCATAGGAATTGCCCTGACGCTTAGCCTGATTGCATTCCGAGTGCCAGTCAAGGTGTGGGAGCGCCTTGCGCCATGGTTGTTCGTCGGTACCCTGCTACTGCTGGTTCTGGTGCTCGTGCCGGGAATAGGAAGGGGCGTGAATGGAGCGCGCAGGTGGATCTCGCTGAAGTTTTTCAATATTCAGCCCTCCGAGCTGATGAAGCTTTTCATGGTTCTTTATGCGGCCAATTACACCGTGCGAAAACAGGATGTCATGCATCGCCTGACCAAGGGGTTTCTGCCGATGGCGGCGGCGGTCGGATTCGTTGGTTTGCTTTTGCTGCTGGAGCCTGATCTTGGAGCCTTCGGCGTGATTGCCTGCATCGCCATGGGCATTCTCTTTCTTGGCGGGATTAACGGTGTCTGGTTCAGTGGAATTTGCGCGACATTGACGGGAATCTTTGCGATGGTCATCTTGCTGTCGCCGTGGCGGCGAGAAAGGATCTTTGCTTATCTGGATCCATGGGCTCAGGAAAATGTGCTTGGGAAGGCCTACCAGTTATCGCACTCGCTGATTGCTTTTGGGCGCGGCGAACTGTTTGGGGTCGGTCTGGGCGGCAGCGTGGAAAAGTTGCACTACCTGCCGGAAGCGCACACAGATTTTCTTCTGGCGGTGATTGGAGAAGAATTGGGGTTAGCAGGTGTGCTGGTGGTTGTGATGCTGTTTTTCTGGATTGTGAAGCGGTCGTTTGACATTGGGAGACAGGCGATCGCGATGGACCAGATATTCGCAGGGTTGACGGCCAAGGGAATCGGAATCTGGATTGGTGTTCAGGCCTTCATCAACATGGGCGTGAACCTTGGTTTGTTGCCGACCAAGGGGCTGACATTGCCGCTCATGAGTTACGGCGGGTCTGGCGTTGTAATCAACTGCATCGGGCTGGCGATTCTGTTGCGCATAGATTTCGAGAACAGAGCACTCATGCGCGGGGTGCGATCATGAAACGGCTTCTCATAATGGCGGCAGGCACCGGCGGGCATATCTTTCCGGGGCTGGCGATTGCGCAGACGATGAAGGGGCGCGGCTGGCTGGTGAGTTGGCTAGGCACTCGTCATGGGATGGAGGGAGCCATCGTGCCGAAACACGGTGTGGAAATGGACGCGATCGACTTTGCCGGCATGCGTGGCAAAGGGCTGATGCATGCCGCAACGGGCGCGCTTCGTCTGGTCGCGAGTTTTGTGTCGTGCTTCGGCATTCTTGCGCGGCGCAAGCCGGACATCGTTCTGGGCATGGGCGGGTATGTGACGGTTCCGGGCGGCATGGTGGCCAAATTGCGTGGAATTCCCGTTGTGCTGATCAATGCCGATGCATCTTTGCTGCTGTCGAACAAGGCGCTGGCATCGTCGGCGAAGCGGGTGTTGTTTGGTTTCCCCGGCGATTTCGGCGTGGCTGCCGGCAAGGCGCAGGTGACCGGCAATCCGGTTCGCAGCGAGATTATTGCAGTACCGCCGCCGGAACAGCGATTTGCGGGGCGAGCCGGGCCGTTGCGTGTGCTGGTGGTGGGCGGAAGCCTTGGCGCCAAAGTGCTGAACGATTGTTTGCCACGGACACTGGCGCTGATTCCGGCGGAGGGGCGACCAAGTGTGGTGCATCAGTCAGGGAAGCAGCATGTCGATGAACTCAAATTGGCTTATGCCAGCGCTCAGGTGCAAGCAGAGGTGCTGGATTTCATCGACGACATGGATCGCCGTTACGCAGAGGCTGATTTGGTGATATGCCGCGCTGGTGCAATAACGGTGTCGGAACTGGCGGCAGCAGGCGTTGCCAGTGTATTGGTGCCGTTTGTGGTTTCAAGCACGGCGCATCAACGCGACAATGCCACTCTGATGGCGAGACAGCATGCTGCTATTCATTTGCCGCAGGAAGAAATGAATCCGCAGAGATTGGCTAGCTTGCTGCAATCCATGAGACGAGACGATTGTCTTGCGTTGGCGCAAGCAGCGTGGGCCGTTGGCAGACGAGACGCGAATGAAAGAATTGCCGATGTGCTGGAAGAATTAACAGGCTATCAAAAAGAGAAGCGGACATGAAACACAAGATTAAAAATATCCATTTTGTTGGCATTGGCGGCAGCGGGATGAGCGGTATTGCCGAGGTGCTGCTGAACCTTGGCTACCATGTTTCCGGCTCCGATATAGGCAGTAATTCTGCCACGCGCCGTCTTGCAAATTTAGGCGCGCGAGTGCACCTGGGGCACGACGAGAATAATGTTGTGGGTGCCGATGTTGTCGTTACTTCGACAGCAGTCAAGCTGGACAATCCGGAGGTGCTTGCCGCGCGCCAGCGGAAGATACCCATTGTTCCGCGCGCGCTGATGCTGGCCGAACTCATGCGCCTCAAGCGCGGAATTGCCATTGCAGGAACGCACGGCAAGACCACCACAACCAGTCTCGTCGCAAGCATTTTGGCGCAAGGCGGGCTTGATCCAACTTTTGTGATTGGCGGGCGGTTAAACAGCATTGGTGCAAATGCAAAGCTCGGTGCCGGCGATTTCATCGTGGCCGAGGCGGACGAGTCGGATGCTTCATTTTTGAACCTTTATCCGGTGATTGAGGTGATCACAAACATCGACGCTGACCATATGGAAACTTACGGTCACGATTTCGCGCGGCTGAAGCAGGCTTTTGTCGAGTTCACTCAGAGACTGCCCTTCTATGGCCGTGCAATGCTGTGTCTTGATGATCAGAATGTGCGCGAAATCATGCCTTTCATTTCAAAACCGATCACGACTTACGGCTTTCACGAAAATGCCGATGTGCGCGCCGTGGATGCAAAGGCGGTGGGACCCTTGATGGAGTTCACCGTGCAGCAAAAAGGGTATGAGCCGATGGCGGTGACATTGAATCAGCCGGGTATGCATAATGTCCAGAACGCCTGCGCCGCGATTGCGATCGCGCGCGAACTCGGGATTGCAGACAGCGATACGCAAAAAGCCTTGCATGAATTCCGTGGTGCGGGGCGGCGCTTCACGCAGCATGGTGAAGTCTCGTTTGCCGCTACAGAGGGAAGACCCGGCGGGACTTTTGCGCTGGTGGATGACTACGGTCACCACCCTGCAGAAGTGTCGGCGACGATTGCGGCTGCGCGCGGCGCCTTTCCAGGCAGAAGGCTAGTGCTTGTCTTCCAGCCGCACCGTTACTCCAGGATGCGCGATCTGTTCGAAGATTTTGTCCGGGTGCTCTCATTGCCGGATGTGCTCTTGCTGGCAGAAGTCTATGCAGCCGGAGAGCAGCCAATTGTCGCGGCAGATGGCCGTGCGCTGGCGCGCGCGTTGCGTGTCGCTGGCAAGGTCGATCCCGTATTTGAAGAAGATGTCGCCGAAATGCCATCCGCCATCATGAATATGGTTCGCGACGGTGATGTCGTGGTAACGATGGGCGCGGGTTCAATCAGCGGTGTGCCTTCGAAGCTGGTGCAGTTTCGTGTTGAAAAACTATCTTGAGCGAAAAAATTATGGTCAGACGATTGGGTAAGGTCGGTGTCTTGATGGGGGGCAAGTCAGCAGAGCGCGAAGTTTCGCTGATGTCGGGTGGGGGCGTGCTTGAGGCATTGCGTAGCAAAGGCGTCAATGCGCATGCCTTTGATCCGGGCCGACAAAGCATAGCCGAACTCGCGGAACAGGAATTTGATCGGGTGTTTATTGCGTTACATGGGCGATACGGCGAGGATGGCACGATACAAGGTGTGCTGGAGCAACTGCACATTCCCTATACGGGTTCTGGCGTGATGGCATCCGCAATCGCGATGGACAAGGCGATGACCAAGAGAATTTGGGAGGCCAGGCGGTTGCCGACGCCGAAATATCAGATGCTGGCGCCGGACTCAAGCAGAGAGGAAATTCTGGGGTTGCTGGGTTTGCCATTGATAGTTAAACCGGCGCACGAAGGGTCAACTCTGGGATTGACCAAGATAGTTCAGGCCGATCAATTGCAGCGAGCCTACGCCCAGGCGAGCAGGTTTGACCCTGCTGTGATGGCCGAGGAATTTATTGACGGCATGGAGCTGACTTGCGCGATTCTTGAAACCAATGGCGAACCCAGGGCGCTGCCGCTGATTCGAATCATTGCGCCGGAATCCAACTACGACTATCAAACTAAATACTTCGGCAAGGAAACGCAGTACCTTTGCCCCTCGGGCTTGCCGCCTGAGCAGGAACTGGCAATCCGTACGCTTGCACTTAACAGCTATCTTGCCATTGGGTGTCGCGGCTGGGCGCGTGTCGATGTGATGCTGCGAGCGAGCGACAGCCAACCGTTTCTGCTGGAAATAAATACTGCGCCTGGGATGACAGATCGCTCTCTGGTGCCTATGGCGGCGAAGGCGGCAGGTATTGGTTACGAAGACCTGTGTCTTCAGATACTGCAGTCGGCGGCACTGGACACGAATCCTTCGAAGGACTGGAAGCCTGACTAAGTGAAATGAATATGTGGCATGACATCAAATTGCTGAACGCTGTTACTGGCACCCTGTTGGGGTTGTGTGCACTGGTTTTGCTGGCTGCCGGGATGGTTTGGCTGGCGCAACGGCCCATGTTCGCGCTTGGCGCAGTTGTTGTGCAGGGGGCAGACGGCAAAGAGTTGCGCCATGTGAATGCTCTGACAGTAAAAAGCGCGGCGTTACCGCGCATAAAAGGAAATTTTTTCACGGTTGATCTGGATTCAGTACGAACGGCTTTTGAATCGGTGCCGTGGGTGCGCAAGGCGGGTGTGCGCCGTGAGTGGCCGAACGGATTGGTGGTGTCCATCGAAGAGCATCAGCCGCTAGGCACATGGGGAGAGGATGGCCGGTTGCTGTCCGTGAAAGGCGATGTGTTTACAGCCAATTTGGCTGAGGCAGAAGAAGATACGAAACTGCTTGAGTTCAACGGGCCAACTGGTAGCGAAAAGGAGGTCCTTGCGCGTTATGTAGAGCTGCATGAGTGGTTCAAGCCGGTCAATGCGGCTCCCGTATCAGTGCAGCTCTCGGGGCGGTTTGCATGGACGGTCAAGCTGGACAACGGAATGACCGTCAGGCTTGGTCGTGAGCGCGGCAAGGTGACGCTGAAGGACCTCGCCGGACGATTCGCCCAGATTTATCCGCAGCTGACGGCGAGGTTCGGGAATCGGATTGAAAGCGTGGATTTGCGGTACCCAAACGGATTGGCGCTTCGCGCCGGCACCGTTTCCTCAGTGGTGGACACTAATTAATAATGCAAGCAGGGTGATATGACCAGAGAACTGAAAAACTTGATTGTCGGACTCGATATCGGCACATCCAAAGTCGTCGCCGTGGTGGCGGAAGTCATGCCCGATGGTCGGCATGAAGTCATCGGCCTTGGGCAGCATGAGTCGAAGGGTCTGAAAAAAGGCATGGTGGTCAACATCGAGGCAACCGTCGATTCGATACAGCGGGCGCTGGAAGAGGCCGAGTTGATGGCGGATTGCAAAATCAAAAATGTCTTCGCCGGCATTGCCGGCAGTCACATCGACAGCTTTAATTCCACAGGCATGGTGGCCATCAAAGACAAGGAGGTGTCGGCTGCTGATGTGGCGCGCGTCATCGAAACAGCAAAAGCAGTCAGCATTCCGACGGGCCAGCAGTTGTTGCACACCGTTCCGCAGGAATTCATTGTGGACAGCCAAGGTGATGTGCGTGAGCCAATCGGCATGAGCGGCATCCGTCTTGAGGTCAAGGTTCATATCGTGACCGGTGCGGTGTCGGCGGTTCAAAACATCCTCAAGTGTGTGCGCCGATGCGGGCTGGAAGTGTCCGATCTGATTCTTCAACCAATGGCCTCAGCCGAAGCGGTTCTCACACCGGACGAAAAGGAGTTGGGGGTCGTGCTGATCGATATCGGCGGCGGCACGACCGATGTGGCGATCTTTTCCGAAGGGGCTATCCGGCATACCGCTGTGCTGCCGATAGCAGGGGATCAGATCACGAATGACATAGCGATGGCACTGCGCACACCGACTGGAGAGGCGGAGGAAATCAAGTTGCGGTACGGCATTGCGAAGCAGGCGCTGGTCGATCCGACGGAAACGCTCGAAGTGCCGGGGCACGGTGACCGGGCGCCGCGCATGCTCTCCCGGCAGATGCTGGCGGCGGTGATCGAGCCGCGCGTTGAAGAATTGTTTGCGCTGGTGCATCAGTGCGTGCGTGAGTCCGGCTATGAGGATGTGCTGTCGAGCGGCATCGTATTGACAGGTGGGTCTGCGCTGATACCGGGCATGGTTGAGCTGGCTGAAGATGTTTTCCTGAAGCCGGCCCGTGTAGGGATGCCGGATTATCAGGGGCAACTGACGGATGTCGTGCGCAGCCCGCGCTATTCAACGGTGCTTGGTTTGCTGCTTGAGGCCAAGCGGCAGTATTTGCGCGGAAATGTCGTGAAGCATCAGCAGGGATCGGCCACCGCAGTGTGGCAGCGCATGAAGGAGTGGTTCATGGGGAATTTCTGAGCCAAGGCTCAGGCAGATTGTTTTTCAAATCAGGAGTATTTTGATTAACCGCAGTTTTCAGTTGCCAGTTATCACATCGCGTGAAAACTGGTGACTGAGAACAGCATCATGACAGGAGCACATCATGGAATTTGAAATGATCGATAACGCAGCACAAGGAACGGTGATCAAGGTTGTGGGTGTCGGAGGCGCAGGTGGCAATGCGGTTCAGCACATGATCAACAAAGGTGTGGCCGGTGTGGAATTTATCGCTGCCAACACGGATGCGCAGGCGCTGTCCCAATCCAGTGCTGGCAACCTCATTCAGCTTGGCGAATCGGGGCTTGGCGCAGGTTTGCGCCCTGACATTGGACGGCGCCTCGCCGAGGAATCCCGTTCGCGAATTGAGGATGCGCTGCGAGGCGCAAACATGGTGTTCGTGGCAGCAGGCATGGGCAAAGGAACGGGAACCGGTGCCGCCCCGGTGATTGCGGAAGTCGCCAAATCGCTGGGCGCACTGACGGTGGCTGTTGTGTCCAAGCCGTTCTCCTACGAAGGCAAACGCTGCATGGAAATTGCGGAAGAAGGTCTGGAAGCCCTGACGCAGCATGTCGATTCCCTGATCATCATCATGAATGAAAAGCTGGAAGACATTTACGAGGATGACAGTCTCGAAGAGTGGCTCCAGCGAGCAGACGATGTTCTGAATAATGCTGTCGCAGGGATTGCGGAAATCATCAATGTGCCGGGTCGCATGAATGTCGACTTCCAGGATGTCAAGACCATCATGGGCGAGCAGGGCAAGGCGATGATGGGAACCGCAGTCGCATCCGGCATCGACCGCGCGCGTATCGCTGCGGAACAGGCCGTTGCATCGCCGCTGCTCGATGGTGTCGATTTGTCCGGTGCGCGCGGTGTGCTGGTCAATATCACGGCGAGCAAGAGCGTCAAAGGCAAGGAAATCGGCGAGGTCATGGCGGCCGTGCGGGCGTTTGCGGCACAGGACGCGACGATTGCCAGGGGCGTTGTCTACAACGAAGAGATGGGCGATCAGATCCGTGTCACGGTAGTCGCCACCGGTTTGGGTCGTGGCAAGAAACCGATGCTGGTTTCCACCCCCGTCCTGCGAACCGGAACGAATAATGAGGCGGTCGCGCCAATGGCGGCACAGATTGTCAGCAACCAGTCGGCAGCGCCGCAGGCGACATCTTACGAGGGGCTGCAAAAACCTGCAGTCTGGCGCAGGGATTCTGCTACCGAGACAGTGCGTGCATTGGAAAAGAACGGCATGGAGACCTACGATATTCCGGCATTTTTGCGTCGACAAGCTGATTAAATCAGTACTTCCATAACGGGGGGTTTTGGCCGCTCAGCAGAAAAAGCTGGACTCTGGCATACTGTACGCATCGGCCGCAAACAAGAATGATTCTCGATTGCGGCTTCTTTTGTGTGATAAGGCAATAACAACAAGGAGTCCAAGATGACTATAGCAATAGGTGACCGCCTTCCGGAAGTCCGGGTATCCGAATATATTGAGACCGAAACGCCTGGGTGCACGATCGGCACCAATGTCTTTCAGGTTGCCGATCTGGTCAAGGGCAAGAAGATTGTAATTTTTGGTGTGCCTGCAGCTTTTTCCCCGACCTGCTCGGACAGCCATTTGCCTGGCTACATCAAGCTGGCAGACAGCTTCAAGGCAAAGGGCATTGATGAAATCTGGTGCCTTTCCGTCAACGATGCCTATGTGATGGGCGCATGGGGGCGGGCGAACAAGGTCAACGGCGTCGTACGCATGATTGCCGACGGTGGTGCTGCCCTGACCAAAGGCATGGGGTTGGAGTTTGACCTGACCAAGGCTGGCATGGGCGTCCGTTCACAGCGCTACTCAATGCTGGTGGAAGATGGCGTGGTCAAGAAATTGAATGTGGATAAGGGCGGCAAGCTCGAAATTTCCGGCGCCGAGCAATTGCTTGAACAGTTGTAATGCACGCGGGCGGTGCCGAAAGGCACCGTAATTGTTTGCGACGAAATGCGCTTACATGCAGTTCTGCATGTTGGTATAATCGCGCCCATGCTGAAACAAAGAACTATTAAACGACTCGTCAAGACCGTAGGTGTCGGTCTTCATTCCGGTACCAGGGTGGAGCTGACCCTGCGCCCGGCTGCGCCGGACACGGGGATTGTGTTTCGTCGAGTTGATCTGAATCCGATTGTGGATTTTCAGGCTTCTGCAACAGCGGTTGGAGACACGCGCATGGCGTCCACGCTGGTGCGCGATGGTGCCCGGGTTTCGACGGTTGAACATCTGATGTCGGCCTGTGCCGGTTTGGGCATAGATAATTTGTACATTGATGTCAGTGCGGAAGAGATTCCCATCATGGATGGATCGGCGGCATCTTTCGTATTTCTGTTGCAGCAGGCCGGGCTGGAGGATCAGGGTGTTGCCAAGAAGTTCATTCGCGTTCTCAAGCCGGTCGAAATTCGTGAGGGCCAGGGTGCCGCCGAAAAGTGGGCGCGGCTGGAGCCATTCCACGGTTTCCGTTTGAACTTCTTTATTGAGTTCAACCATCCGGCGATTGACGGCACCAGCCAGATTGCCGAGGTGGATTTCAGCAAGGTGTCCTATGTGCGGGATGTGGCGCGGGCGCGCACTTTTGGCTTCATGCAGGATGTCGAAGCGTTGCGAAGCATGGGGTTGGCGCGTGGCGGGTCGCTCGAAAATGCAATCGTGATGGATGAATACCGTGTGCTGAATACGGATGGATTGCGTTATCCCGACGAGTTTGTGCGCCACAAAATCCTCGACGCCATCGGCGATCTCTATCTTATTGGCCATCCGTTGGTAGCATCGTATTCGGCGCACAAGGCAGGGCATGCTTTAAACAACCAGTTGTTGCGCGTTTTGCTGGCCCGACCCGATGCTTATGAAGTTATCAGTTTTGACAACGAGGCAAGCGCCCCACAATCCTATGTCCGTCAGCCGGTTCGAGAGTGGGCGCCAACTTAACATTTTGGCCTCTCATCTATCAAGCTGCGCAGCGTACGGTGTCGATAGAACTCTGATTTGCCAGCACTTTACCGGCTGTGGCGCTGAACCAGCGCCTTGACAGCGGACTTCAATGCCTCGTTGCGGGGCGACGCTTCGATAGAAGACTCCAGTTTCGAAAAGGCGGCCACTGCCTTCTCGGGCAGGCCATTTTTTTCAGGGCGCCTTGATTCCGTGGTGCTCGTTTTGGGTTGCACTTTCAATTGGATTGCGCTAACCTGCCATCCTGCCGCGTTGAGCGCGCCTTGAAGAATCGACAACTTCTGCTTTAGCCGGGCCGCCGTTGCGGCGTTTGGTGCGGAGAGCACCAGTCGATCCGAATCAAGGCGCAGCACCGCGCAGTTGCCGAACATGTCCGGCAAGATGGCCTTGCAATCCCTCTGGATGGTAGCCATGCGCATTACGGCGGGCATTAGTGCCGCCATGCTTTCATGCATGCGCAAAGAATCCACAGCACTGCTTGCGGCACGCTTATTGCGTGCGTAAAGTGCTGTTTGCTTTATGTTGGTGCGGGCGCGGGATGACATGATCCCAACCTTATCACACGGAACCGGAGACTGTATGCAAATCATACTGTTGCATCCCCGTTTTACCCAGGCCAAGTCCTTGACGCTGGGGCCAAAGCATATTGCGTTTGGGATCGGCCTGTTCCTGTTCTTTGCAGCCTCATGTGCGGCCCTGATGCTGTATGTGCTGCTGGCCATTGCGTCATCAAACCGGATTCCGGTGCTAAACGAGATGTTTGCAGCCGTTGCGCAGGATGAGGCAGGGAGGCAGTCGAGACAGGTGAAAGAAAACCTTGGCGTGATGGCTGCCAAACTGGGTGAAATGCAGGCGCAGATGATGCGACTGGACGCACTGGGAGAGCGGGTGCAGGGTCTGGCGGGGGTGAAGCCGGAAGAATTTGATTTCAAGGAAAAACCTGGCCGCGGGGGTGGCGAACTAAGAGGAGCAGACGGCAAGGAACTGGGTATTGCAGAACTTCAGGAACTGATCGACCAAATGGAAAGGGATATCGGACAGCGATCCGATTACATGAATGTGGTCGAGTCCGCGCTGATCGGGTTGAAAATCAAAACCCGCATGTTGCCGACAATACAACCTGTGCGTGGAAGTTACAACGCTTCAGGTTTTGGCATTCGTTTCGACCCCTTTAACGGCCGTCGCGCCGTGCATGAGGGAATCGATTTTCCGGCGCCAACTGGCACGCGTATTGTTGCTGCAGCGGGTGGGGTGGTCATCGCGGCGGAATACCATCACGAATATGGCAACATGCTGGAAATCGATCACGGCAACGATATCATCACCCGCTATGCGCACGCCTCCAGATTGCATGTGAATGTTGGCGACATCATCAAGCGAGGACAGCTTGTGGCCGATGTCGGTTCCACTGGCCGATCAACCGGCGCTCACCTGCATTTCGAGGTGCGCGTCAAGGGCGTGGCTCAGAATCCGCACAAATTCCTCTCGGCTGGCGCCAGCCACGCAATGACATCCGAATTGGGCGACGAATAAGAACCGCTTATCTTGCAGCGCGCAGCATGGTAGAATGACCGTTTTGACCATGTTCCGGTGTTGCAGCCGAAAACAGTCCCCGTGTCATTTCCCTCCCGGAAGGCTCGTCGCCTGAGTTCGCCTCATAGACGCCACTCACCTCGCGTAATTTCAAGTATCCAAGTATGCCACTGTCCTTTCTGACCAAGATTTTTGGCAGCCGCAACAAGCGACTGCTCAAGCAATATGGGCGATCCGTTCGCGCTATTAATGCGCTGGAGCAACGGTTCGAGAAAATGTCCGACGCCGAATTGCAGGCGATGACGCCTGCACTCAAGGAACGGATGGCGCAGGGCGAAAAGCTCGACGACCTGTTGTCCGAAGCCTTTGCCGTATGCCGCGAGGCAAGCAAACGCGTATTGAAAATGCGACCGTTCGATGTCCAGCTCATGGGCGCCATCGCACTGCATCAGGGCAGAATCGCGGAAATGGGCACGGGCGAAGGCAAGACGCTGGTTGCGACCCTGCCGGCCTACCTTAATGCGCTGACCGGAAAGGGCGTGCATGTCGTGACTGTCAATGATTATCTGGCACAGCGCGATGCGGAATGGATGGGGAAACTGTACAGCTTTCTCGGCATGACAACCGGTGTCAACCTGACGCAAATGGAGCACGACGAGAAACAGGCTGCCTATGCGGCCGACATCACCTACGGCACCAACAATGAGTTTGGCTTCGATTACCTGCGCGACAACATGGTGTACGAGGCCTCGGACCGGGTGCAGCGCGGACTGAATTTCGCCATTGTCGACGAGGTAGACTCGATTCTGATTGACGAGGCGCGCACGCCGCTGATCATTTCCGGGCAGGCGGAAGGCATTACGGATGTCTACCATCGAATGAATCAGGTTTCGAAGCTGCTGACCGAGCAGATCGGCGAGGAGACGCCCGATGGCAAGGGCAAGGTTGAGGTGCCCGGCGATTACATCAAGGACGAAAAAGCGCACCAGGTATACATAACTGAAGCCGGACATGAAAAAGCGGAACAGTTGCTGTCCCAAATGGGTTTGCTGCCTGAAGGCGCTTCCCTGTACGACGCCACCAACATCATGCTGATGCACCACCTGAACGCAGCCTTGCGCGCCAACACGCTGTTTCATCGCGACCAGCATTATGTGGTGCAGGACGACGAAATCATTATTGTTGATGAATTTACCGGCCGCCTGATGACGGGGCGGCGCTGGTCCGACGGCTTGCATCAGGCCGTCGAGGCCAAGGAAGGCGTCTCCATCCAGAATGAAAACCAGACGCTGGCCTCCATCACTTTCCAGAATTATTTCAGGATGTATGGAAAATTGGCTGGCATGACTGGTACGGCGGACACTGAAGCCTACGAATTTCAGGAAATCTATTCGCTTGAAACGGTAGTAATTCCGCACAACAGGGTTAACCAGCGCACGGACCGCCAGGATCAAGTCTATCGCAGTGCGCAAGAAAAATATGCGGCGATGCTGCGCGACATTCAGGATTGCTACGAGCGTGGACAGCCGGTTCTGGTCGGCACTACTTCGATCGAGAATTCCGAAATGATCTCGGACATTCTGACCCAGGCGAAATTGCCGCACAATGTGCTCAACGCCAAACAGCACGAACGAGAGGCGGAAATCGTCGCGCAGGCTGGGCGTCCGAAAATGATCACCATTGCGACCAACATGGCCGGTCGCGGAACCGACATTGTGCTCGGCGGAAATGTAGAAAAACAGATCCAGTTCATTGAGGCGGATGACAGCCTGGGCGATGCGGAAAAAGCGCAGCGAGCAGAAAAACTGCGCAGCGAATGGCAGTCACTGCACGATCATGTTGTCGCTGCTGGCGGACTTCACATTGTTGGTACCGAGCGCCATGAATCGCGTCGCGTTGACAATCAGCTTCG
Organism: uncultured Oxalobacter sp.; assembly: GCA_964488675.1. Taxonomy (GTDB): domain Bacteria; phylum Pseudomonadota; class Gammaproteobacteria; order Burkholderiales; family Burkholderiaceae_D; genus QZKY01. The sequence continues at coordinate 32,277 of CAZAWA010000006.1, forward strand.
TGGCCGATCCGCGCGCCAGGGCGATCCGGGCGCCTCGCGCTTCTATCTCTCTCTTGACGATCAGTTGCTGCGCATTTTCGCAGGTGACCGCGTTCGTGCGATCATGGATCGACTGAAAATGCCGGAAGGCGAGCCGATTGAAGCCGGCATCGTCACCCGCTCGATTGAGTCGGCTCAACGCAAGGTCGAAGCACGCAATTTTGATATCCGAAAGCAGTTGCTGGAGTACGACGATGTTGCGAATGACCAGCGCAAGGTGATTTACGAACAGCGCAACGAGCTGCTCGAATCCGAAGATGTATCAGAATTGATTGCGTCGCTGCGGCACGGCACTTTCGTTGATTTGTTCCGGACTTATGTGCCTGAGACATCGGTTGAAGAGCAGTGGGACATCGCCGGGCTGGAAACCGTGCTCGCGAACGAATGGCAAATTCGTTTGCGGCTGTCAGACATGCTGGAGAACGAAGAGAATCTCACCGATGACGACCTGCTGGAACGGGTGCTGAAGGCGGTGGACGATGTCTACAACGCCAAGGTGGAAATGGTTGGCCGCGAGGCGTTTGACGGATTCGAGCGCAGCGTTATGCTGCACAGCATCGATACGCATTGGCGCGAGCATCTTTCCGCGCTGGATTATCTGCGCAAGGGCATACATCTTCGCAGCTACGGGCAAAAAGATCCCAAGCAGGAATACAAGCGCGAAGCATTCGAGTTGTTCGGCATGTTGCTTAACATGATTCGCCAGGATGTGATTCAGACAGTCATGCTGGTGCGCATCCAGTCGCAGGAAGAAATCGAGGCTGCCGAAGAGCAATTCGCGCGTTCACGCGTGGCAAATGTGCAGTACCAGCATGCCGAGGCGGATCCCGATGCGTCGCCGGAGGAATTGCTGTCACTGCGGACGCTGCCGGGAGCCGGCGAGACTAAGCAAACGCCGGTGGTCAATGCGGTGCCAAAAGTTGGCCGCAATGAGCCCTGCCCATGCGGAAGCGGCAGAAAGTTCAAGCAATGTCACGGCAAGCTTTCCTAGGCGAATAGCGGCACAGTGAAGGCGGCGCGAGCCGCCTTTTTTCATTTGACCGAAGCGATTACAATGTCCTTTGTCTACTCCTACCATTAATCGAGAACCCTGATATGGCCGTCAATCTTCCCTTACCCGTCGCCTCCAACCTGAAGCCGGTTGCTGGCGCTGAACTCGGTTACGCCAAAGCGGGCATTCGCAAGCCCGATCGCAAGGACTTGCTGGTGATGAAGCTTGCGCCGACCGCAACGGTCGCTGGCGTGTTTACGAAAAATCGCTTTTGTGCCGCCCCGGTCCAGATGTGCAAGGCGCACCTCGAAGATGCCGGCAAGACAGGATTGCCGATTCGTGCGCTGCTGATCAACACCGGCAATGCCAATGCTGGAACCGGCGATGCGGGGCTGATAGCAGCCAATGCAACCTGCGTGGTTTTGTCCGAGATGCTCGAATGTGCGCCGACGCAAATTCTGCCGTTTTCAACGGGTGTGATTCTGGAGCCGTTGCCGGTCGACAGGATTGAAGCCGGTTTGCCTGCAGCAGTATCCAACCTGAAGGAAGACAACTGGTACGGCGCAGCCGAAGCGATCATGACGACCGACACGCAGCCCAAAGCGGCGTCCCGAACCCTGACGATCCGGGGCAAGAAAATCACCGTTACCGGCATCAGCAAGGGTGCAGGGATGATCAAGCCGAACATGGCGACCATGCTGGGCTATATTGCAACCGATGCCAAGGTGCCGCAGGCGGCGCTGGAATACATGGTGAAAGAGGCCGCCGACAAGTCTTTCAACTGCATCACCATCGATGGCGACACCTCCACCAATGACTCGTTCATGCTGATAGCGACCGGGATGATCGATATTGGCATCACCAGCATCGAAACGCAGGACTATGCGGCCTTGTCATCAGCGGTGACCGATCTGGCGCAGGAACTGGCGCAGATGGTCGTGAGAGACGGCGAGGGCGCGACCAAGTTCATGACCATCACGGTCGAGCAGGGCAGTAGTGTCGACGAATGCCGCCAGATTGCCTATTCGATCGCGCATTCGCCGTTGGTCAAGACGGCGTTTTTTGCGTCCGATCCCAATCTGGGGCGGATTTTGGCAGCGATTGGATATGCCGGCATTGACGATCTGGATGTCGCCAAGCTGAATCTGTACCTGGACGATGTCTGGGTGGCGAAGAATGGCGGGCGCAACCCGGATTACCGGGAGGAGGATGGGCAGCGCGTGATGAAGCAGAGCGAAATCACGGTGCGCGTCACGCTGGATCGCGGTGATGCCAGCGCTACGGTGTGGACTTGTGATTTGTCGCATGATTATGTCTCGATTAATGCGGACTATCGATCGTAGATGAATTCGCTGGATCAATTCTTCACCCGCGCCGAAGCGCTGCTTGCGCGGCTGGAAAATATCCTGCCGCCGGTTGCGCCGACTATCGACTGGGATGCTTCTGTCGCGTTTCGGTGGCGCAAGCGCAGAGGCAAAGACGGGGGTGGACACCTGCAACCGGTGGCGTACCTTTCGGCGATCTCGCTCGACGACTTGCGCAATGTGGAGCGGCAAAAGCAGCAACTCGCGCAAAATACACGGCAATTTCTTGAAGGCCGGCCGGCCAATAATGTGCTGCTGACCGGATCGCGCGGCACCGGCAAGTCGTCGCTCATCAAGGCCTGCCTGAACCGGTTTTCGTCAGAGGGCTTGCGCCTGATCGAGGTGGACAGGAGCGATCTGGCCGATCTGATGGACATTGTCGATCTGCTTGCGCCGAGGCCGCAGCGATTTCTCATCTACTGCGACGACCTGTCATTCGAGGAGGGCGACGCCGGCTACAAGGCGCTGAAAGTGGCGCTGGACGGCAGCATTGCGACGCAATCGGGCAATGTCCTGATTTACGCCACCTCCAACCGGCGGCACCTGATGCCGGAGCGATTCTCCGACAACCGTGCAGTCGTCCGAGGCGACGATGGCGAGGTGCATCCGGGCGAGGCGATCGATGAAAAGATTTCCCTGTCGGAGCGATTCGGTATCTGGCTGTCGTTCTACCCTTTTAGCCAGGACGAATACCTCGACATTGTCGCGCACTGGCTGGCCGCTTTTGGTTGCAGGCAGGCGGAAATCGAGGCCGCCCAGCCCGAAGCCTTGCGCTGGGCTTTGCAGCGGGGCTCGCGTTCCGGCCGCGTTGCCTGGCAATTTGCGAAAGATCATGTCGGCAAAATGAAGTAAGCGCAGGGGGGTGGGCGCTTGCGTAAATATTGAGCAATCGCAAGCCGATCAGGGCATTCTTGCGTAAAGTCCCCTTGTTGCCACATCAAAAGCAAGGGTATTGACGCGCAGGAGGCCGCCATGTTGATGTCCACCCAGATCAATCGCTATGCGCACCAGTTGCTGGATGCGCGCAGAAAATCACGCATGATTCCGCCCTTGTCTTCAGGGCAATCCCTGACACAGGACGATGCGTACGGCATTGCGCAACGCATATTCGAGGCACGAATTGCCGAAGGGGAGCAGCCGGTCGGGCGCAAGATTGGATTCGTCAACCGTGTGGTGTGGCCGCATCAGGCACAGTCGCCGACAATTCACGCGCCCATCTGGACGCCCATTTTCGACACGACCGTGCATCACGCGGAGGGAAATGTTGCCTCGGTCAGCCTCAGGGGGATGATTCAACCGCGCATCGAGGCGGAAATCGTGTTTCGCCTGCGAAAGGCGCCGTCAACGGACGCAAGCATGCACGATCTGGCTGACTGCATCGAATGGATGGCGCATGGCATCGAGCTGACTTCCTGTCCCTTTCAGGACTGGAAGTTCGAGACGAGTGATGCGATAGCCGCGTTTGGACTGCACGGTGCGCTCATCATCGGCGAACCGAGGACAGTGTCGTCATTGAGCCGCAGCCATCTGGAATCGATGATGAAAGGCGTCAGCGTATCGCTGTCGTGCGACAGCGTGCTGGTGACGGCGGGCTTCGGCAGTGACATTCTCAACAGCCCCCTGCACGCACTGTGGCATCTGCATCAGATGCTGCAAAACCAGTCTCGCTTTGCGCCGCTGACAGCCGGAGAAATCATTACGACCGGATCATGGACGGACGGGCGTCCTGTCGCTGCGGAACAGGTGTGGCAGACTGCCTATTCGGGCATTGCGCTGCCGGGACTGACGCTTGGGCTGAAAAAATAAATCGGGGACAGAAATCGAAATGGTTTGGGGTCAGAGTAAATTTCGCGGTGCGAAATAAAACTGCTGACCCCAAATAATTAAACGCTGCCCCAATTTACTCAGGACTTCTTTGGCCTCGGGAAGTTTTCGATGCCGTTCAGGTCGAGCATCATGGCTTGCGTGCGCAGCGCGTCGATCGACATCTGGTTGCCGCGCATTTCGACCATCACGCCGTTCTTCAGGATGATCATCAGTTCGGCATAGCTGCCGTCCTTGCGAATCTTCTGCTTCATCGTGCGGCCGCCTTCCTGCCAGGTTTTTTCCTTCGAGGAATCGGTTTCCTGTTCGCCTGACACCATGGCGCCGGTCATGCGCACAAAACTGCTCATGCCGCCGGAGTCGGTGATCGTCAGCTGAACGCGCTGATTGCCTGCTTCATAGTCCGCATTGGCCGTGGTAGTGGAAAGCCCGATGGCGGCGCCCGACTGCACCTGAAATGAAGTGCGCTTGAAGGCGCCCATCTGCGGCAGCAGGAAAAGCTTCATCGAGTCGGTCGGAATCGGCAGCACATTCGGGTCGCCGCCCAGCATGCCGGTTGCGGCGGCTGCTGCATCGCCGCCGGCTTTCGCCATCGCTGTCGTGTCACCACTCTTTTGTGCGGCCTCCATCCGCTTTTGCGCTTCTTCCAGCTGTTTGGTCGCGGCATCCACCTTGGCCGTGTCGATCTTCATTTCACCGCCGGGCGTTTTCAGGCTGATGACTGTGTCGCCGCCAGCGGCGCGACCCATTTTGTACGGGTTTGGCGTTACCAGCGCAGTGACGGCCGCCATGATCATGCCTATGACGATGCCGACCAGCAGGATGACAATGGTGTAGACCACCGATTTTTCCTGCGGGTTCTTCATCAGTACTGGCAGACCGAGGTAAATCAGGTAAATCGAGTAAAGCCCGCACAGCACGCCCAGCAGCATCACCGATGGCAGCAGGCTGAAGATGCCGCCGATCATGGACGCTGTGCTGCCGTAAACGGCTAACTTGAGTGCGCTCAAAGAGTTCTTCTGTCCGCCGAAGGTCGGTGCCAGCGCATTGATGATGAGCGAGAACACAAAAATCATCACCAGGCTCATGACATACTGCACGACCATGGACATGAGTCCGGCCACGATGGGAATCTTGATCGAGAAACCGAAGCCGCCGATGCCGATCAGCGACATGCCGATAAAGCCGCACACAGGCGGGATGGCGGCAAGAATCATCAGGTAACCGGTATACAGGCTGGCGGGCGTGGCTTCTTCGCCTTCTATCACGGGCCAGGTTTCCTTCGGTTTGAGCAGTATGTCTTTGACGCGGTTGATCAGGCTCATGGCGCGATCTCCTTATGGATGGGGGTGGGCAGGAGGGGTAATGCATCCTCGGCAAGTCTAGCACCAGATTTGAACAACTTGCGGCACTGATGCGTGCAGTGTGCGCAGAATGCAACGCAGGATGGCTTGCCCGGTCGTCACGATGGCACGGGTAACCTGCTGCAACCACTATTAACGCGACGCGTTATTATTTGACCCAAAACGGCTTCCGAAGCCAAATTTATGGCGATCAGAAAGCCATCTTGCATAAAAAATGGGCAGAAAATGCCGCTAAAATGACAATAACATAGGGAGTATGCGCCGGAAAGTTTCCAATCAACAGAATGGGCGCGCCGGAGAAAAAATGCTGGATAGGAGTATGCGTTGTTGATGCGGCGTCGGCCGGGATGGCTATTTGTTGCTGCTTTCAATCGTGATCAGCGTAATTTCTGGCGCAGAAAAAAGGCGTATCGGCGGACCCCATGTGCCCACGCCACGGCTGACATACAGCAGCCGCTCCTGATCCAGTCGGGTCAGGCCGGTTGGGAAGCCATTGATCCACCGCGCCGGATAGGTGAACGGGAAGATCTGCCCGCCATGCGTGTGGCCGGACAGTTGCAGATCAAAATGTACGCCACGGTCGATGATCGGCTTGTGTTTAAGCAGGATCACAAAATCATCCTTCATCGCGGCGGCAAGCGCTTTGCGCGTATCGGTTCGGGCTTCCTGTCCCGAAGACATTCTGGAGAAATCGTCGATGCCGGCCAGCACGATGCCGCCTGCTTTCGCCGACTCCTCGCGCAATACCGTAAACCCGGCATCTCGCAGGAAGCGCAGGGAATGTTCCACGCCGACTATGTATTCGTGGTTGCCCGTCACCGCGTAAGCACCTTGTGGCGGGGCGTAGGAATGAAAATGCCTGGACAGTGAATTCAGGTCGTCGCCCTGCCCATCGACGATATCGCCCGTGGCCAGCACGATGTCGGGCTTGATTTCGGTCAGCGTCGCCAGGACACGGTCGAGATATTTTGCCCCGATGATGGGGCCGAGGTGCAGATCCGACACTTGCGCGATGGTGACGCGCCCGGATTTCAGCTTCGGTGTGGTGAGGGTGATTTTTTCAACCCGTATGTCCTGTGCCTCGTAAAATCCGTAAGCCAGCAAGGTCAGCGCGGCGGTGCCGGTGATGCAAAAGGTCGTGACGCTGCTCAATATCCATCTGAATTTCAGAAGTGTCGCCAGCCCACGGCTGAGATCGACAATTAGGCTAACGCAGACAAATAGCAGCAAGTATCCCATCCACGAATAGCTTGTCCAGGCCGTGAAGGAGGCGGTACGATGCCAGTCTTGCCATTCAAGGAAGCGCACAAGCAGCGGGGAAAGCGTCAGAACGATACCTGCCAGCGCGAGCGAAATTCCCAGCCCTCTCGAATGCGGAAAGGCCTTCCAAGCCTTGCGGAAGGCATAAATGTGCATCAGGCTGTAGACCAATACGAACACGCTCAGAAAAATCGGCATAGTTATCTACTTGGCAGCAAACGCAAAGCGTGGGGTTCCCTGCCTGCGGCAGGCTTTTGCAGTCGGGAGTTTAACCCTTGAAGGCAAACAGTGCTTCGCTTGCGGGCAAGGAGGCGCCAAGCTCGGGGTCGAGCGACTGGATGGTGTCTCTGGCGGCGGCAACCCCTTTATCGACGGCGGCGCGCAACCGGGTCTGGTCGAGTTCCGGGAAATGCAGATCCCTCTCGGCATGGGACAGCGGCGGCTCATCCAGTACGATACCCGCGTTCGCGCACAGGTGCAAAAAGAACGCGTTAATCGCGCAGGTCATCAGTTGTGGCTGGTGCGATGCCAGATCAGCATAGGCTTCGACCGCACGCTTGGCAAACGCTTCCCCTGCCGCTTCCGCCAGCAGCAGGAAGCGCACAGGCACGCCGGCATCGAGAAATTCCTCTGCGTTCTGGATGAACTCGACCGGGACGGCGTCGATCGTCCAGTCAAAATGGGTTATCCGGCACAGCTCCAGTGTTTCCGGTTCGCCAGACAGGGTGTAGGTGTCAAGCATCTCGATGATGATCGGCTCGTCCGGGTCATGCGTGGCAGCGGCTTCTTCTGCCAGCGAAAACCACGCATACGGGCTGAGCTGGTCGTCAGATCGGCCAACGAACTCGATCCACCGGACTATCTCGGTCTGACCTTCATCATTGAGTTCGGCGACCGGCAGATAATCAAGGCTCTGCGTGCTGGCATGCCGCAGAATGACGGAAACATCGGCAGGAGTCAGTTCAATCATATGTTTCCGATTATTTGAAAAGTCGCCTTCGTAAGACTGGCGGGTTCAGCACAATATTCGCTTCGGACAAACGCTGGCCACGAGTTTACGCTTGCGCCAGCTTGGCGTCCTGTTCCTGCAGTTTTTCCAGTGTTGCCACATAACCCGCGACGCGCTCGCGCTCCTGCGCGACCACTTTTTCCGGTGCGCGCGACACGAAGCTTTCGTTTGCCAGCTTGGCGTTGACCTTGTCGATCTCGCCCTGTACCCGTGCCATTTCCCTGGCCAGTCGTGCGCGCTCGGCGGGTACATCGATTTCAACCTCCAGCATCAGCCTTGCCTCGCCGACGATGGATACCGGCGCTGGCGAGGAGGGCAGCTTGTCGACCACCTGCACTTCCGACAGGCGCGCCAGGGCGTCCAGTCCGGCAGCAAAGGATTGCATGCGTGCGGCATCCGGCGCTTCGATGATCAAGGGCACGCGTTGTGCGGGCGACAGCTTCATCTCGCCGCGCAGTGCGCGACAAGCGTCGGTGATGGCCTTGAACTGTGCCATCCAGGCATCCGCCTGCGGGTCGATCTTGTCAGGTTGCAGCAGCGGGTAGTCTTGCACCATGATGCTGTCGCCATCGGCTTTCGGCTTGCGGTCGGTCAGCGGCGCGACCGTCTGCCACAGCGCCTCGGTGATGAACGGGATGATCGGGTGCGCCAGCCGCAGCACCTGTTCCAGTATGCGCAGCAGTGTGCGGCGGGTGGCGCGCTGTTGCGCTTCGGTGCCGTTCTGAATTTGCACCTTGGCGATTTCCAGGTACCAGTCGCAGTATTCGTCCCAGACGAACTGGTAGATGCTCGACGCGATATTGTCGAAGCGGTACTCGGCAAAGCCCTTCTCGACTTCGGCTGCGACGCGGTTGAATTCGGACACGATCCAGCGATCGGCTTGCGAGAAGGCGCTACTGTCGCCGTGGCAGGAGCATTCGCCGAATCCGCAATCAAAGCCTTCGGTATTCATCAGCACGAAACGCGCGGCGTTCCACAGCTTGTTGCAGAAGTTCCGGTAGCCTTCGCAGCGGCTCAGATCGAAGTTGATATTGCGACCGAGCGACGCGTAACTCGCCATCGTGAAGCGCAACGCGTCGGTTCCATAGGCGGTGATGCCCTTGCTGAATTCCCTGCGCGTGGCTTTGGCAATCGCATCTGCCTGTTTCGGATTCATCAGCCCGGCGGTGCGCTGGCTGACCAGCGACTCGATATCGATGCCATCGATCAGGTCAATCGGATCGAGCGTGTTGCCCTTGGATTTGGACATTTTCTGGCCGCTGGAGTCGCGCACCAGCCCGTGCACATACACGGTGTCGAACGGCACCTTGCCGGTGAAGTGCGTGGTCATCATGACCATGCGCGCGACCCAGAAGAAGATGATGTCAAAGCCGGTCACCAGCACGGTTGAGGGCAGGAAGTGGCGCATCTCCGGCGTGTCATCCGGCCAGCCCACGGTCGAGAACGGCACCAGTGCGGACGAGAACCAGGTTTCGAGCACATCGTCATCGCGGCGGATCGTCTTGCTGCCCGCTTGGGCTTGCGCGTCAGCTTCATTGCGCGCAACGAAAATGTTGCCGTCCTCGTCGTACCAGGCCGGGATTTGATGTCCCCACCAGAGTTGGCGGCTGATGCACCAGTCCTGAATATTGTTCAGCCACTGGTTATAGGTGTTGGTCCAGTTTTCCGGCACGAACCTGACTTCACCGTTCGCCACTTTTTCCAGCGCAACTTCGGCAATCGATTTGCCGGGAAAATGCGTGCCTTCGGGCGCGGGTGCGCTCATGGCGACAAACCACTGATCGGTTAGCATCGGCTCGATCACGACATGGGTGCGGTCACCGCGCGGCACCATCAGCTTGTGCGGTTTGACCTCGGCGAGCAATCCCTGTGCATCGAGGTCAGCGACAATTTGCTTGCGCGCGGCGAAACGATCCATGCCCTGATAGGCAGTGGGCGCATTCTCATTGATCTTCGCATCCAGCGTGAGGATGTTAATCAGCGGAAGACTGTGGCGCTGGCCAACCGCATAGTCGTTGAAGTCGTGTGCAGGCGTGATTTTCACGCAACCGGTGCCGAAGGCCTTGTCGACATATTCGTCAGCGATGATCGGGATTTCGCGGTTGCACAACGGCAGGATCAGCATCTTGCCGATCAGGTGGGCATAGCGTTCGTCGGTCGGGTCAACCGCGACGGCGGTGTCGCCTAGCATCGTTTCAGGGCGCGTGGTGGCAACTTCGATGTAACTGCGTTCTTCCCATGTTGTAGCGTTGCCAGCCTCATCGAAGGCAGTAGCAAATTTATATGTCAAGCCGTCCGCCAGCGGATAGCGGATGTGCCACATGAAGCCGTCTTCTTCTTCCTGTACTACTTCGAGATCGGATACGGCGGT